>CAZHBN010000232.1:0-6700 GCA_964530405.1 uncultured Ectothiorhodospiraceae bacterium | reverse complement strand
GCTGGCGCTGTCCGCCGGAGAGCTCGTGTGGATAGCTTCGTGCCCGCCGTTGCGGCTCTGAGATGCCCACCAGCTCCAGGAGCTCCTGGACCCGCTTCCGGGCGGGCTGACCCTTGAGGCCGCGATGCAGGGCCAGGGACTCCTCGATCTGCGCCCCCACCCGCTGAACCGGGTTGAGGGAGGTCATGGGCTCCTGGAAGATCATCGCGATACGATTGCCACGCACTGCGCGCAGGTGTTTGAGGGGCGCCGCCAACAGGTCGTCGCCGTGGTAGCGAATGGCCCCCTTGGGGTGCTTCGCCATGTCCGGGAGCAAACGCAGGATGGACTGCGAAGTCACGGACTTGCCGGAGCCGGACTCGCCCACCAGCGCCACGGTCTCACCGCGGCGAATATCGAAACTGACCCCGCGCACCGCCTCCACCACGCCGGTCGGCAGGTGAAAGTTCACGTGCAGATCGTCGACCTGGAGGAGGATGTCGTCGCCTTTGTCGTCCATGGCATGCCTCCGTTAGCGGGTCCGCGGATCGAGGGCGTCACGCAGCCCGTCACCGAGGAAGTTGAGCGCGAACAGGGTGCTCGCGAGAAACAGCGACGGGAAGATCAGCATCCAGGGGGCCGTTTCCATCATGTTCCGCCCTTCGGAAACCAGCACGCCCCAGCTCGTCAACGGTTCCTGCACGCCCAGGCCCAGGAAGGAGAGGAAACTCTCCAGGAGAAAGACCTTGGGCACGGTGAGCGTGACGTAGACGATCACGGGACCGACGCTGTTGGGAATGAGGTGGCGGGTGACGATCTTGCGGTTGCTCACCCCCAGGGCATGGGCGGCCTCGATGAACTCCCGGCGTTTGAGCGCGAGGGTCTGGCCGCGAACGATACGGGCCATATCGAGCCACTCCACCATCCCGATGCCGGCGTAGATCAGGAAGATGCTGCGCCCGAAGACCACCATCAGGAGAATGACCAGGAACATGAACGGCAGCGAGTAGAGCACATCGACGATGCGCATCATGACGTTGTCCACGCGGCCGCCGGCATAGCCCGACACCGCGCCGTAGAGCACGCCGATGAACACGCTCACCAGCGTCGCCACCACGGCCACGGACAACGACACCCGCCCGCCGTAGAGGGTACGCACCAGCAGGTCGCGGCCGTTCTGGTCGGTGCCGAACCAGTGCCCGCTCTCGAGGCTGGGGGCGGCGGTGATATTGCTCCAGTCCACGTCGTCGAGGCCGTAGGGCAACAGGTACGGGCCCGCTATGCAGGCAAGCGTCATGACGATCAGGAACGTCAGGCTCGCCACCGCGGCGTGATTGTGGGTGAGCCGGCGCCAGGCGTCGCGGGCGAGGCTGTCGCCGGATTCGGGCGGTGCGTCGTCTTCCACCGCGGGCAGTGTCCGTGTATCAGTCGTCATAGCGAATCTGCGGGTCCAGCCAGCCGTAGACGAGGTCTACCAGGAGGTTCAGCACCATGATGAGCGCGCCGTAGAAGACCACGGTGCCCATTACCAGCGTGTAGTCGCGGTTGAGCGCCCCCTGGACGAAGTACCGGCCGATGCCGGGAATGCCGAAGATCTGCTCGATGACCACCGAGCCGGTGACCACGGCCGCGATGGCGGGGCCGAGATAGGAGACCACCGGCAACAGCGACGGCCGCAGCGCGTGCTTGACGATGAGCCGCGTCTCCGCGAGGCCCTTGGCGCGCGCCGTGCGTATGAACTGGCTGCCGAGCACCTCGATCATGCTGCCGCGGGTCATGCGGGCGATGTAGGCGATCTGCTGGAGGCCGAGGGCGATGACGGGGAGGATCAGGTTCGGCCAGGCCCCCTCGTTCCAGCCGGCCACCGGCAACCAACCCAGCATGACGCCGAACACGAGTGCAAGCACCGGCGCGATGACGAAGTTGGGGATGGCGATACCCGTCATGGCGGTGGCCATCACGGCGTGGTCGACCCAGCCGTTGCGCCGCACCGCCGCCAGGCAACCGATGGGAATTCCCACCAGCAATGCGAGCCCGATGGCCCACAGGCCGAGCTCGAGACTCGCGGGTAGCCCCTGGAGAATCAGCTCGGTAACGGTGAAATCCTGGTACTTGAACGAGGGACCCAGATCGCCGTGCAGCAGGTCCCAGAGGTAGTTCAGGTACTGCATCGGCAGGGGCTGGTCGAGATTGTAGGCAGCCCGCAGGTTCTGCTCGATCTCCTCGGGCAGGCGTCGCTCACCGTCGAACGGCCCGCCCGGGGCAACCCGCATGAGAAAGAACGAGATCGTGATGACGATCAGCAGCGTCGGTATGGCCTGCAACAGCCGCCGTGCGGTATAGGCAAGCATGGTCGTCTCCTCGGGAGCATCCACGATGCCGGACGGCGGTGCCCGCCGCCCGGGGGCGCCATTGGCTTCAGCGCTCGATATCCACCCAGCGGGTGCGATGGATGTCCTCGATGTTGTCCTGCCAGCCCGTGATCTTCGGGTTCACCAGGTTCCGGGAGACGTAGTAGTAGATCGGGATGTTGGCATGATCGCCGAGCGCGATCGCCTCGGCCTTGCGCAGAATGCGGGCACGCTCGTCCATGTCCTGCGTGTTGGCGGCCTCGTCCAGACGGTTGTCGAAGGCTTCGTTGGAATACTGCGCGTAGTTCTGCCCGACACCCGTGGCGTAGAGGTTCAGGAAGTTGTGGGCGTCGTTGAAATCGCCGATCCAGCCGGCACGGCCCACCTGGAAGTTGCCCTCCTGGAGGTTCTTGTAGTGAACGGCGACCTCGGTGTTGAACATCTCCACCTGCACACCGAGCGCTTTCCACATTGCCGCCACGGCCACCGCGACCTTCTTGTGATCCTCCTGGGTGTTGTAGCGCAGCTCGAGCTTCAGCGGATTGTCGGGCCCGTAGCCGGCCTCGCGCATCAGTTCCTTGGCGCGGCTCATACGCTTGTCCATGGGCATGTCCATGAACGACAGATGCGCCGCCTCGTAGTTGTTCACGCCCGGCGGGACGAAGCTGTAAGCGGGTTTCTGGCCGGTGCCGAGAATCTTCTCGGCGACCACCTCACGCCGCACGGCAAGGCTCAGCGCCTTGCGGACCTTCGGGTCGGACAGGGCAGCACCGTCCTGGGTGTTGAGCGCGTAGTAGTAAATGCCGAGATACGGGGCAACGTGCACCGCCTCGGGGAAGTTCTCCTTGAGCCACTCGTACTTGGCGGAGGGGAACTCGCGGAGGATGTCCACCTCGCCGGCGCGGAAACGGTTGACGCCGGTGTTCTTGTCCTCGGTGGGGTAGTAGACCACCTCGTCGATGGCGACGTTGCCGGCGTCATGGAAGTGCGGGTTCTTGCTGGCGCGCACCTCCGTCTGCGGCACCCATTCTTCCAGCTGATAGGCACCGTTGGAGACCATGTGCTCAGGCTGCGTCCAGTCGTCGCCGTATTCGGTGACCACGTGCTTGGGCAGCGGGTAAGCGGTGTAGTGGGAGAGTTGGTCGAGGAAGTAGGGCGTCGGCTGTTCCAGGGTAACGCGCAGCGTGTGGTCGTCGACCGCCTCTATGCCGAGAGTGTCCGCGGACGCCTCGCCCTGATTGAACGCCTCGGCGTTCCTGATCGGGTAGAGAATGTAGGCGTACTTGGCGGCGGTGGCGGGCTTCAGGATCCGGGTGATGCCGAAGACGAAATCCTCGGCGGTGACCGGGTGGCCATCGGACCACTTGGCGTCGGAGCGCAGGTGAAACGTGTAGACGGTGCCGTCTTCGCTGATGTCCCAGCTCTTCGCGACGCCCGGAATGCGGGAGACATCGGCGGCCTCGGTCACCAGGCCCTCGAAAAGATCGCCGACGATGTCGTTCTCCCAGGTACCGGTGACCTTGTTCGGGTCCAGCGAACCCGGTTCACCCTGGGTGGCGATGCGGAGCGTCTTGGCGGAAGCGGTGGCGAGGGGGGCTGCCACGACGGCAGCGGCAAACACGGCGGCGACGGCCGCGCGCAACGGATTCCATCCCATGATGCCCGTACTCCTCCGAAGTCATTTTGTCTACGCACCCGCCGGTTGAGCGGTATGCGACGTCCATTCGATCCACGCCCTTGTGGGGCGCGCCGGGAGGTATTCGCCTCCCGATAGGGCACGAACAATATGAACGCGACGGCGCGGCCAGTGCAAGCGTTCCTCCTGCGCCCGGGATGCGGCAAACGACTTGCCGGGTGCGGTATCCTCGGCGCGTCAGACACCCCAAGGGGAGGGATGCACAATCATGCTGAAGGGATTCGTCGCCGGGGCCGTGCTAGCCGGGATCATCGGCTTCGCGCTCGGCTACAATCACGGCCGCGGCGCCCCGTGGCACGCCAACCCCTTCGCGGACTACACGCTCGGGGACCGGTTCAGCGATGAGGCCAATCGCATCATCGACGACCTCCAGCGTGAACTCGAACGGGAGCAGCGATGATGCGCGAGGCACTGCAGGACCGCCAAGCCTGGCCTCTGCTCATCGCGCTGGCGATCGGCGGGCTGTTGCTCTACCTGCTCCAGCCCATCCTGGCACCGTTTCTGGTAGGCGCGCTGCTGGCCTACCTCGCCGACCCCATCGCCGACCGCCTGGAGGCGCGCAGGCTATCGCGCACTCTGTCGGTAGTGGTCGTGTTCGGGGTAATGCTGCTCATCGTGGTCGGCGCGGTGCTGCTGATCACGCCGCTTCTCGCGCACCAGGTGGACTATCTCGCCCAACGTCTGCCCCAGATCATCGACTGGGTCCAACGCACTGCCGTGCCATGGGTAGAGGAAAACCTGGGCCTGTCGGCGAGCCGGCTGGACACCGAAAGCCTGCGCCAGGCGATCGCCGAGCACTGGCAGTCGACAGGCACCGTCGCCGCAACCGTCGTGGCCAAGGCCACAAGCTCCGGGCTGGCGTTCGTGGGCTGGGTCACCAACCTCGCGCTCATCCCCGTAGTGGGTTTTTACCTCCTACGCGACTGGGACGTTCTGGTCGCACGTATCCGGGAACTCATTCCGCGCCAGCTCGAAGGCACGGTCAGCGACCTGGCACTCGAGTGCGACGAGGTCGTGGCGGCATTCCTGCGCGGTCAGCTCCTGGTGATGCTCGCGCTGGGGGTGATCTACGCCACCGGCCTGTGGCTGGTGGGCCTGAACCTCGCCATGCTCATCGGCCTGCTCGCAGGGCTCGCCAACATCGTCCCCTACCTCGGCTTCATCGTGGGCATCGGCGCGGCGAGCATCGCCACCGTTTTCCAGTTCGGCGATTTCTGGGTGCCGCTCGCCCTGGTCTGGGGAGTCTTCATGGTAGGTCAGACCCTGGAGGGTTTCGTGCTCACCCCCTGGCTCGTCGGCGACCGCATCGGCCTGCACCCGGTGGCCGTGATCTTCGCCATCCTCGCCGGCGGGCAGCTGTTCGGCTTCACCGGCGTCCTTATCGCGTTGCCGGCGGCAGCGGTGGTGATGGTGCTGCTGCGCCACGCCCACCAGCGCTACCTGGGCAGCCGACTATATGGCCCTGAGCGCACTGAAGAGCAACAGTAGCACCGTAATGTCGGATCTTTCGACGGGATCTCGGCGCCGGCCGGGCGTCCGGGTTAGGCTTTCACCAGGTTTTCCGCCGGCGCCGCCGGCTGCGTACAACACCGAAACGAGATGCCCATGAGCGAGAACATTCCCGAGCGCATCGCCAGTGAGCTGGGCGTGCAGCCCCGCCAGGTCGACGCAGCCGTGGCGCTGCTCGACGATGGCGCGACCGTGCCCTTCATCGCCCGCTACCGCAAGGAAGCCACCGGCGGCCTCGACGACACCCAGCTCCGAACGCTGGAGCAGCGCCTGACCTATCTGCGCGAGCTCGACGAGCGCCGCACCACGGTCCTCGCCGCTATCGAGGAACAGGGCAAACTCACCACGGAGCTGCGCCAGGCGATCGCGGCGGCGGATACCAAGCAGCGCCTGGAAGATCTCTACCTCCCGTACAAGAAAAAGCGCCGGACCAAGGGCGAGATTGCCAAGGAAGCGGGGCTCGAGCCGTTGGCGGACGCACTGCTCGACGACCCGACCCGGGACCCGGCCACCCTCGCCCGTGACTACCTGACCCCTGACCAGGGCGTCGCCGACACGGACGCCGCGCTGGACGGCGCGCGCTACATCCTCGCCGAGCGCTTCGCCGAGGATCCCGAGCTCATCGCGGAGCTGCGCGACTATGGCTGGCAGCACGGTGTGCTGGTCTCGGAGGTGAACGAGGAGCAGCGCGAGGAGGGCGCCAAGTTCTCCGACTACTTCGACCACCAGGAACCCATCCGCGGCATCCCCTCGCACCGGGCGCTCGCGCTGTTCCGCGGCCGGCGCGAGCGGGTGCTGCGCCTGCGGCTGGCGATGCCCGACGAACTCGACGCCGAGCGCACGGGCCCTTCCAAGGGCGAGGGCATGATCGCCGCGCGCTTCGGCATTCGCGACCAGGGCCGTGCCGCGGACACGTGGCTCGCCTCGGTGGTGCGCTTCACCTGGCGGGTGAAACTGCTCACCCGGCTGGAGACCGACCTCCTCGCCCGCCTGCGCGACGAGGCCGAAACCGAGGCCATCCGCGTTTTCGCGCGCAACCTGCATGACCTGCTCCTCGCCGCACCCGCCGGTCCCAAGGCGGTCATGGGCATTGACCCCGGGTTGCGTACCGGCTGCAAGGTCGCCGTGGTCGACGCCACCGGCAAGCTCCTGGAGACGGCCACCA
>CAZHBN010000231.1:0-6710 GCA_964530405.1 uncultured Ectothiorhodospiraceae bacterium | reverse complement strand
ATTGTAGTTATTAAGTATGCTTACTAATATACACGGACCTCCCCGCGCGTCAAGCCGGCAATCGGCCTGCGGCATTGTGCGCACTGGAGACGAATCTCGCCGGAGCGCCCTCACAGCCGACGCTGCCGGATCGGGATCAGTAGGGCGGGGACACCGGGGTCGCGCGGGTCGGCGCGGGCCGGCTATTGACTCGCCTGGGCGTCCTCGACGGCGCGGAAGGGCGCGCGACTGAGCTCGTTGTTGCGCACGGCGAACTTCAACAGGATGTCCATGAACGTCTTGCGCTCTTCCTCGGAGAACACCGACAGCAGCGCGGTCTCCACACTGTCGATGCCGTGCCGGCAGGCGAACAGCAGCTCGCGCCCCTCGGCGGTGAGGAAGATGACCTTCTGGCGCGCGTCGCTGAAGCTCCTAGCCACCTTGAGCACGCCCATTTTCTCGAGCCTCGTGACATTGCGGCCGCACGACGATTTGTCGACAGCGGCCGCGTAGGCGAGCGTCGAGAGGTCAATGCCGGGATGCTCGTGGAGCACCGCCATGATGATGAGCATCGTCGGCGTTACACCCTTTTCGCCCAGCTCCCGTTCGAAAACGGACAGAAAGATCTGATACGAGCGCCGGACCAGGTGAGCCGGATGATTGTAGAGGCGGTCCAATCCGATTTCGCTGTTGGTTCCGGATTCCGGCAAGATGCACTCCCATCCCGTTGCACGAGCGGCCTGACGCCCCGCCCGACCGCCAGCGCCACTCTAGGGAGGCCGCTGAAGCAGCGCAAGCCTTTGCCTTGATGCTCGGCAAACCCGGGTATATATTAAGCATGCTTAATATATACCAAGACAAGAGGCTCAAGTGCCGAGGAAAGGAGAGACGACATGGGAGAAATCAAGTTCAGGCAGGCCGATGGCGAGGTCGCGAGCTACCCCCTCGAACCGGGGCTGTCGATCATGGAGCTGGCGGTCAAGAACGACGTGGACGGCATCATTGCGGAGTGCGGCGGCGCAGCCGCCTGCGCGACCTGCCACGTCTTTCTCGACGAGAGCTGGGACGGGCGCGTGCCGCCGAAGAACGACCAGGAAGAAGCGATGCTCGAGTTCGCGGTGGATACAGGCCCCTGCAGCCGCCTCGGCTGCCAGATTCCGCTCGGCGAAGAGCACGACGGCCTGACGGTGGAGCTGCCGGAAAGCCAGTTCTGAAGGCCGCCACCGGGAATCAGAAAAGCCGCGCATCGAGCGCGGCTTCTCTCGTCTTCCCGTCGCCGCGGGTCTCAGGCGGTGCGGGTTGCCGCCGCGGCCTCTTCCGGCTGCCGGTGGACAATAGCGCCCAGCACCTCCGTCAGGCGGTCCGCCTGCGCCACCGAGTCCGCACGCCACCCGACGAAGAGGTCGGGACGCACCAGCAACGCGCCGCTTTCCTGCGTTGCCCGCATGCGGGCGAAGTCGCCGTAGATGTCGTCGTAGCGCTGACCCGGCCCGATGACGTGGACAGTGACATCGATGCCGAGCACTCTGGCGGCCTGCTCCGCCGCCTCGCACCACGCCTCGCCGCCGATGCCCGTGAGCAGGGTGAACCGGCCGCCGCCGCAGAGATCGAACGTCGAGACCTTCCGGCCGCTCGCCAGCAACCACACGTGAGGCAGGTGACAGCCGGGCCGCGTGCTCGGCTCGTAGTGGAAGTCCGGATCCCGGTCGAAGCCGGGATCCGGCGTGCCGTCCCCGACGATTGCATCGGAGGCATAGCGCTGGTTGAGCTCGGCGCCCAGCGTGTTGAAGCCTCGAAGCGCGTTCTGCACCGCGTCGCGAAAATCGGCACGCATCTTCGCCGCCTCGGGCGTCGGTTGCTTGCGCGCTTCGAGCGCCGCCTGGAGCTGCTCCGGCGTCGCCGGGCCGGTAAAGCCGAGCGCGCCGAAAATCGGCTTGAGCACACCCATGTTCTCGAACGCTGTCTTGACCACGTGTCGCCCCACGGGGATACGCTCGGTCTCGACACTCCTCAACAGCCGCTCACCCGCCTGGCCCTTTAGGATCATGGCGAGCTTCCAGCTCAGGTTGTAGGCATCCTGAATACAGGTGTTCGAGCCGAGACCGTTCATCGGGGGATGGCGGTGGATCGCGTCGCCGATGCAGACGACGCGCCCGCGCACGCACTCTTCGGCGTGGAGCTTGTTGACGATCCACGGCGAGATATCCAGCACCTTCACGTCCACCGCCTTCTCGCCGATCAGACGATAGACGATGTCGCGGCCGAGCTCGTCGGTGAGCTCGGGCACACCCTCGTTCACGTCGTAGCCGCTGGTAGCAACCCAACGGTCACAGGTACGCACCATGCGCAGCACGCCGAAGCCCCCGCCGCCCATTCCTACACCCGGCTGGACCAGCCAGTACATGTCGCCCGGGCGGTGGGCCACATAGCGCGAGAGATCGGCCTCGAAGTAGACGCCGATGGAGCCGCCGAGCCCGCCCTGCCCCTGGAGCTCGAGACCGATATCCTTGGCGACCTGCGAGCGGCCGCCGTCGGCGCCGACCAGATACTTGCAGACGACCTCGAAGTCGCGCCCCTGGAGGCGGTCGCGTAGCCGGACCGTGACACCGTCGGCGCGCTGCTCGTGGCCGAGATACTCCGTGTTCAGGAGAAGTTTCGCACCACGGTTGGTGGCGGCGTTGAGCAGCAGCGGCTCCATCTCCGTCTGCGGCATATCGCACACCGAGCACGGACTCGCGAGATCGTGCTCCGCTTTCCACTTGGGGTGGTTGTACCAGGTCAGCATTCTGCCGAGCTCTTCACCGGCGAGCGTGGTTCCCCAGACATGCTCGCCCATCAGATGCTGCGGCGTGGCCGCACGCTTGGCCTCGCGCTCGAGACCGAGGTCGCGGAGCACCTCCATGGTGCGCTGGTTGGTGATATGGGCCCGGGGCGTCGGTGCCGGCCCCCCGGAGCGATTGATGACGATGTTGTCGATTCCGTAGGTCGACAGTAGCGCCGAGGTGGCGGCCCCCGAGGGGCCGGCCCCCACGATGAGGACCTGGGTCTCGACCGGAGCATGCGTGGCGTTCATTGTTTCTCCTCCCCTGCTCGGGCGGATGCACCGCCCGTGCCGCCTTGCTCGGCGGGCTTGCCGTTGTCGCTGCACCCGCGAGCGAGCTCCGCTAGGCGGGCACGTTCATCTCGATCGCGGCCATGCCGGTCAGCCACGACGGCATCTCCTCGTAGAAGACCGGCGTGCCGGTAGCCCCCTCGACCGCGCCCGCCATGACCAGCCAGTTGAGCGTCTCCATGCCGCCGTTGCCCGCCTGCTCGAGCATGTCGGCCGCCGACATGCGCGCGAGCTCTGCGGCACGCCCCGAGGCCAGATGGTCCAGTACCCACTTGTCGAAGTCCGGATTGACCTGACCCATCTTGTCGAGGGCCAGCCAGTGCGACAGCCCCCCGGCGCCGACGATGACGATGCGTTCGTGCGCAGGGCGGTTGTGCTCGATCGCCCGGCGCAGCACCTTTCCGAAGGCGTAACAGCGCTTGGGCGAAGGCGGGAACGGGCGCATGAAGGGACTGGTGAGCACCGGCGCGACCGGAACACCGGCGGGTGTGAGCATCAGGGCGGGCACGGTCAGCCCGTGGTCGGGCCGCAGCTTGCGCGCATAGCCCACGTCGAAGCCCTCGTCGGCGGCCGTCTGCGCGAGCGAGATGCCGAACTCGGTGTGCCCCCTGAACGGCTTGCGCGGCAGATTCATGTCGCCATACGGCGTGTACTCGTCGGCCATGCCGACCGAGAAAGGCGCCTGCAGCTCGCTGCCGTGGTTGTACATGTGGTCGTTGGTAACGATCACCATGATGTCCGGCCGCAGGGCAATGACCTTCTCGCGCATCGCCTTCATGCCGTCGAAGACCCGATCGGCCTGCTCGGCCACGTGGCCTCGTTCCATGATGATATGCGAGGAGCCGAAGGCACCGACGATCCTACCCATCTCAGAACTCCTCCATTTGCCGCACGTAGTCGGCGTCCGCGACGACGTGCTCACGAATCTTGGCGTTGGCGATGATCGACCACTGCATGCACAGCACGGCGTGGACGCCCAACGCGTGGGTTTTCTGCGGAACCCCTTCCCTGAGAATTTCCTGCTGATCCTTGGGAATGCCGTACTCGTCCATGACGGCGTCGATGTCGTCGATCAGCCGCTCGGTGAGTCCGGGGATCCGGTGTGTGTCCTCGATCATGCGCTGTATGCGGTAGACCTCGGCGCGATCCTCGCCGCCGCCGGCCAGAGGTGCTGCGTTCGTCATGTCCGCTCCTCCCACTTCGATGGCTCCCGCCCCCGCCCGAGCCGAGCGACGCGCGCTCGGAGGCGGGGACTCCCGGGTGCGCCGGCACGCGTTCACGACGCCACGGCGGCCACGGGCGCCGGCAGCGGGTAGCGCAAATCGACGACGCGGCGCGCGATCCCGTGGGCCTCGAGGAACGCGTTTACCTCCGGCTCGATTTCGGGCTTGGCAATGGCGCAGAACCGCTGGGTGGATCCGACCACGCCACAGGTGCCGAGCACGTGCACCAGCTCGGTGGACGAGAAATGCTGCAAGGCCGGCTCGACATAACGTCGGGGGGTGACCAGCGGCACCCGCGACGAAATCATGGCCAGCTTCAGCGCGGCCCGTTCGCGATGGGTGAACAGCCCGCCGTCGTCCTCGCCGATTGCCGCGGCGTAGGCGTAGCGCACGCGCTCGGCGGTCCTGGCGGTATCGTCGGCGACCTGGTAAGCGATGAAGCCCTCGAGCGCGGCGAGATACTCATGGTTTTTCTCGATCGCGGCCACGCGGCCCATGAGGTGACGGAGCTCGGCTGTCAGCAGGGCATGCGGCCGATCGTTCATCGTTTCCGCGTACGTGTAGACCAGCGCATTGCGGTAGTAGTCGGGCCACGCTTTCACCAGGTTGGGAGTCAACCCGAACTCGCGCGCGCAATAGGCGTCGAGATCGCCGACTTCGGTATCGTACTTCTCGAGCATGTCCTCGAGCGTCGGCCCGTCGGCCGGAATGTCGTAGTCGAGGTTGTTGGGATTGGGACCCTCCGGGGCATGCTTGCCCCCTTCTAGACCGAGCCGCGCATGGGCCTGCTCGTACCAATCGCCCTCGACCTTTACCCCCGTCAGGTCGTTGAAAATATTGAGAAACCCGAAAGTGGCGGTCATCATTGCCACCGCCTCGACCGCCTTCTGCGGATCGGAGGTCACCGCGACCGCCCCCGAGGCCAGGCTTCGAATTCTCGCCACCTGGCCGTTGGGCACGGTGTTGGTGGACGCGTCGGCTGCCAGCTGCGCGAGCGTCTGCTCGAATTCGCCCAGCGGCGTATCGTCCACCATCTCGCCGCGCCAGATCCGCTCCAGCGTCTCCGTCAGGCCGAGCGAGCGCTCGCCGCCGTTGGCGGACGTGTGGGTCTGGCAGTAGGTGCAGCCGTGCGCCCGCGAGGTGGAATAGCCGATCGCGCACATCGCCGCGCGCGGAAGCGCCTTGCCCGCCTCCCCCCAGACCAGCGCGACGACCAGGCTCATGTTGATGTGCTTGTCCAGCTCCAGCCACGGATAAGAGTAGAGAAAGCAATTCGGCCAAAAGCCGAAAAACCACTGATAGAACTGCAGAACCAGCCGATACTCCGGATCCTCGGAGCGGCTGCCGTCCTTCGCATCGAGAAAGTCGTGGAGGGCGATGTCCTCCGCCCCCCGGGCGAGGGTCGCCTCATCCACGTTGGCCAGTCCGAGCGCACGCCCCTCGCAAGCGGTGACGAGCGCATCCAGGCGCCCCGCCGCATCGAGCGCTTCGAGATCCTCCGCACCTTTGATGTGGTAGTCGCCGATGAAGATCTGGGGCAGCTTGAACGCCCCGCTGAAGTAGGTCGCCGCGTAAGCGAGCCTGTCGCTGTCGGCAGTGTTGAGCTCCTCGAAGGCATACCCCTTCTTGTTGAGAAGCGCCTTCGCCCGGTTGCAGTAGCTGCAGTCGGGCTTGGTGAAAATCGTGATCGCGGCGCGCGCCATGGCACGTTCCTCCTCTCTTGCGGCCCGGCTCGTCGCCGGGCTTCGATGGTTGTTTTCGCGCAGCGCACTTCACCCGGCCACGCATACGGGTTTCGGGACAGCCCGCGACACCCTCGAGCGCGCGGGCGGGGCTGTCCGCGTTCGCGAATAGCGGCTCAGCCGGCCTCCGCCATGAACACGCGGGTTAGCTCACAGAACGTCTCGGGATGCTCGATCATTACCCAGTGGCCGCACCGGGCGAACACGTGGGCGTGCGCGTGCGGGATCTGATGCATCAGCTGCAAAGTCTTGTGCAGCGGCACCATGACGTCGTTGCGGCCGCCCATCACCAGCGTCGGAACGCCGATGCTCGCAAGCTCGTCGTCGCCGTAACCGAGCCCGTTCTCACGGGCCCAAGACATGATCGCCTTGTACGCCGCCTTGGTGTCCTCACGCACGGACATTTCAAAGCGGTACTGCACCATCTCGGCCGGCGGCGTGTAGTCATGGGTGAGTGCTTCGATGATGCGCTCCATGCCGGCGAACGTGTCGTCGTAAGCGAGAACCGGCGCGAGGTTGGGGCGGTTTTCCTCCATGTCCTGCGGGGTCACGTTCGCCGCCGCCCCCATCAGCACCAGGCTCTTGACGAGATCGGGACGCGCGATCGCGACGCCCGCGGCCGTGGATCCCCCCATCGAGTTGCCGATCAGGTGG
>CAZHBN010000230.1:0-6746 GCA_964530405.1 uncultured Ectothiorhodospiraceae bacterium | reverse complement strand
CAGTTCAATCTTCATCTCGCAACTCCTGTGCGTTATGGCTGAGAACGACCCCCGGTATGGCCCGGCCCGGGCCCGGGAGTCGGTCGGTGATTCTTGCGGAAGCGATCCGGCAACAGGACGCGCTGGCGAGCAGCGCCCGGGCAGTCTAGTCAGCCGGACGAAGCCGAGGCAACCGCAACACTGTTGCGGTGGGGGTGGTGGCAGGGGAGTTCAAGCCCGCCCCGGCGTGGGCCGGAGCGGGCGGAGCGGGTCAGTGATGGGTGAGTTGGTCCCGCAGGTTGGCGAAGGGATGATGGGTGGCCGCGTCATTGTCCTTGTAGTCCGGCGGTACCTGCTCCCGGCCGTCGGCACGCTGACGCTCGGTCGGGGCCGCGTCGTATTCGTGCGCCTCATCCCAGGCGTCGACGACGATGCTCTCGAACCAGCTGCCGCGCACGTCGTGATCCTGCAGTTTGCGGGGATCCCAACTCTTGATCGCCATGCTGTATCTCCTTCCTACTCCGGTGATAGCCAGCGGGACATTCGTCTCGCCGCGATGCACGCACGAATACCGGGCCGCGGTGGAGGCCATCGCGGTGTCCGGACGGCTCGGCTGACTTTGGGCCGCCGTTGGGCCCGCGTGCGCCCGGCGCGTTTGCCGCGGTTTTTAGAATGTCCATCTCCCACCCTAGACAAATGAACGGTCGACGCCACCGTTTTCCGATGAGCGTTGTGCAGTATCATGAGGCACGTCACAAATGTGGAGACGGTCAATGACGCAAGCCTCGGTGGTGGACTTGCACTGCCACAGCACGGCCTCGGATGGCGCCCTCGCACCGGCGGCGGTGGTCGAGCGGGCGGCCGGCAACGGCGTACGCGTGCTGGCGCTCACCGACCATGACACCGTCGCCGGGCTGGCGGACGCCCGCGCGGCGGCGCAGGCCCATGGCGTCGTCCTCATCGACGGCCTGGAGCTGTCCGTGCGCTGGGGCGGGCATGCCCTGCACATCGTGGGGCTGCGCGTGGATCCCGAGGCTGACGGGTTGCGCGAGGTGCTGGCGCGCCAGCTCGCCGCGCGTGAGGATCGCGCGGAGCGCATTGCGGCGAAGCTGCGGCGCGCGGGTGTGGAGGCACCGCTGGAAGGCGCACGCCGTGAGGCGGGGGAGGGGGCCATTGGCCGGGTGCATTTCGCCCGCTACCTGGTCGCCTGCGGCGCAGTGGACTCGCTACAGGCCGCCTTCCGCCGTTACCTGCGCCGCGGTCAGCGCGCCCACGTGGCATGCCGGTGGGTATCCCTGGAGGAGGGCGTGGCCGCGATCCGTGCGGCCGGCGGTCAGGCGGTGCTCGCCCACCCGACCAAGTACGGCTTCACGCGCACGCTCCTGCGACGTGCGTGCGAGGCGTTCCACGCCGCCGGCGGCGATGCGATCGAGGTCATCACCGGTGGTGGCGGCCCCGGCGACGTGGACGCGGCACGCACCCGCGCTGAGCAGTATGGGCTGCTCGCTTCTGTGGGATCGGATTTTCACGATCCCGAGCGGCGCTGGAACGACCTCGGGCGCCTGCGTCCGCTGCCATCGTCGCTCACGCCGGTGTGGCAGTCCTGGCCGGCTGCTTGTCACCCGGAGGTAGTGAGCTGATCGGAGTCCTCGGTGGAGAGTTCCGGCATCGCCTCTTCCAGATCCACCTGGGGCAGGGAGGATTCGGGTACTTGCGCGTCCGTTTCCTCGCGCCGCTGGCTCTGGCCGACGAAGCGTCCCCCCGACTCGATCACGAACTCGTCGGTGATCACCTCGCCTTCGACGACGCCGTCGCTGACGATCTCCAGCGCCTTGCAATGCACCTGTCCGCGCAGTAGCCCGCTGACGAGCAGGCGCTCGGCGTGGATTTCCCCCTCGAAGCGGCCGCTTCGTCCCAGGGAGACGTCGCCCTGGCAGTCGATGCGGCCGTTCACGTAGCCGTCGATATGGAGTTTGCCGGCGAGGGTCAGTTCTCCCTGGATGCGGCTGCCGTCTGCGACGATTGTAGTCCCGCCACGCGGTGTATCTGCCGCCTCACGGTTTTTGCCAAAGACTCCCATTGGATGTCGTCCTCCCTGGTGAAAAGGCTGTCGTAGCGTTCGAGGCTCCACTCGAGGAACGGGTGCGGGTTGAGCTTGCGGTAGATGTGGCGTACCTCGTAGTGCAGGTGCGGGCCGCTGGAAAGCCCCGTGGAGCCCACGCGGCCGACGACGTCGCCGGCGGCGACGAATTCGCCCGGCTGTACGGTGATCTCGCTCATGTGGCCGAAATAGGTTCGGAAGCCGAAGTCGTGGCGCAGGATGACAAGCTTGCCCAGGCCGCTGCTGGAGTGGAAGGCGGCGTATTCCACCACGCCGTCGGCGGTGGCGCGCACCGGTTCGCCGCGTTCGCCGCGCAGGTCCACACCGTTGTGATGAGAGCGGGTACCCTTGATGGGGTGGGTGCGCCAGCCGAAGTCGCTGGTGACTTCGTGGTCGGAGACGGGCCAGCCGCTTGGTATGCGCTGGAGCATGAGCAGCTTCTCGCCGGCGGTCTGCCGCGCGATATCCATTCGCTGGTGGAGGTCGTTGATCTGCGCGGTGGCCTCGCGGACCCCGATCATGACTTCCAGCTCGCCGAGCTCGTCGCCCAGGTGCTCGACCTTCTCGCTGGTACGGGAGAGCTCCTGGTTCTTGGCCTCGATGGCCGCCTGCAGCCTGGCGCGCTCCTCGACGAGGACCCGGTGATCGGCGGCGAGTGCCTCGCGCCGCTTCTCCAGGCCGCTGATCTGGTAGTCGAGCCAGGCGATCACGCCGGCGCCGCCGGCGACGATGAGTAGCAACGTTATCAGACCGACGGCGCCGATGCGGCGGGCGATCCGGCCGACCGAATAGTGGCGGCTGCCGCGGTAGTCGGTAACGGTGATGAGAAAGCGTTCGCGCATGCGCCCATTCCGGCCCGGCGCATGCCACCGTAGCCGGCCCCCTCGTGGACAGACGCGTTGGACCCTAACACCCTGAGGTGGCGGCCGGAAGCGTACGGGTCACAAAGCGGGCGTCCCGCCCGCGGTGCGTGGACGCCGCAGGGATCAGCCGGAGCCGGTCAGGGCCTCGCGTGCCGCTTCCAGGGTCTCCCAGCGTTCGTACGCTGCTGCCAGCGCCTGCTCGCGCTCGGCGAGCTCCGCCTGGAGCGTGGCGATGCGATCGCCCTGGTCGCCGTCGGCATAGAGCGCCGGGTCCGCGAGCGCCGCCTGGGTGGCTTCCAGCTCGGCTTCCAGCGTTTCTATGCGCTGGGGCAGGGCGTCCAGCTCGCGTTGGTCCTTGTAGCTGAGCTTGCGCTGACGGCGTTCGCGTGCCGGTTCCCGCTCGTTGCCGGAGGACGCTTTGCCTCCCGGCTTGCCCTGCGGCGGGGCGGCGTTGCGGCGGACCGTGCTCGCTTCCCAGTCGCTATAGCCGCCGACGTGCTCGCTGATGCGTCCGTCGCCTTCGAACACCAGCAGGCTGGTAACCGTGTTGTCGAGGAATCGGCGGTCATGGCTGACCAGCAGCACCGTGCCCTGGAACTCCGCGATGCGCTCTTCGAGCAGCTCCAGGGTTTCGATGTCCAGGTCATTGGTGGGCTCGTCCATGACCAGGACGTTCGCGGGCTCGGCGAACAGCCGCGCCAGCATGACGCGGCTGCGCTCGCCGCCGGAGAGGGATTTCACCGGCGTGCGGGCGCGCTCGCCGGTGAACAGGAAGTCCGAGAGGTAGCTGATGACGTGGCGGCTGGCGCCGTTGATGGTAATGCTCTCGCGGCCGCCGGCGACGTTGTCGATGACCGTGGCGTCTTCGTCGAGCGTGGCACGGTGCTGGTCGAAGTAGGCCACCTGCAGCCGCGTGCCGTGACGTACGCTGCCCGTATCCGGCTCCAGCTGACCGAGGAGCAGGCGCAGCAACGTGGTCTTGCCGACCCCGTTGGGGCCGACGAGACCGACGCGGTCACCTCGCAGCAGCGTGGTGGAGAAATCCCGGACCACGGGGGTGTCCCCGTGGGCGAAACTCACGCCTTCGGCTTCGGCGACCAGCTTGCCGGATCGCTCCGCTTCCTGGATGACGACCTTCGCCTTGCCGCCGCGCTCGCGGCGCTCGGCGCGTTCGCGGCGCATGGCCTGGAGGGCGCGGACACGGCCCTGGTTGCGGGTGCGCCGGGCCTTGATGCCCTGGCGGATCCAGCGCTCCTCCTGCGCGAGCTTGCGGTCGAATTCGGCGTTGGCCTTGTCTTCCGCGGCGAGGGCTTCGGCCTTGCGCCTTTCGTACTCCGCGTAGTTCCCCGGCCAGCTCGTGAGCCATCCGCGGTCGAGCTCCACGATGCGCGTGGCCACCTGTTCGAGGAAGCGGCGGTCGTGGCTTACCAGGACCTGGGCGCAGTCGAGGCCGATGAGAAACTCTTCCAGCCAGTCGATGGTCTCCAGATCCAGGTGGTTGGTGGGCTCGTCGAGGAGCAGCACGTCCGGGGCGGAGACCAGGGCCCGGGCCAGCAGCGTGCGACGGCGCACGCCGCCGGAGAGTGCGTCGAAATCCGCGTCCGCCGGCAGCGCCAGGCGCTCGATCACCGTCTCCACGCGATAGGTGGTTTGCCACGCGCCGTGAGCTTCGAGCTCATCGTGCAGGCGTTCGAGCCGGGCGCCGGCGGCCCCGTCGCCGGCTGCCATGGCCGCGGCGGCCTCGTGGTGGCGGCGCATGAGCACGGCGATCTCGCCGAGCCCGCCGGCGACCACGTCGAAGACGGCGCCGTGAATGCCCGCCGGCACTTCCTGGCCGAGGGCGGCGACGCGCAGGCCGCGGCGGGTCTCCACATCGCCGTGGTCCGGTTGAATCTCACCGGCGAGCAGCCGCAGCAGGGTGCTCTTGCCGGTGCCGTTGCGGCCGATGAGCGCGACCCGCTCGCCGGCTTCCAGCGTGAAGCGGGCGTTGTCGAGCAGGGTACGCGGGCCGAGTGTGAGCGTTGCATCGCGCAAATTGACTAGCATGGCGGTATTGTAACGCGCCGTGGCCGGCGGCGGTCACGCACGCTGTAGAGCTTTCGCGCCGGCCACGGGCGCGGGCATACTGCCGGGTCGAGTCGACAGAGACAGGCTATGGACCAGGACATCGCGCAGCACCCATTCACCCTGTTGGGGCCGAGCGTCGTGCTCGACGCCCTCGAAGCGGTGGGCTTCGAGGTGGACGGCCGGTTGCTGGCGCTCAACAGCTACGAGAACCGGGTCTACCAGGTGGGTGTGGAGGACTCGCGTCCGGTGGTGGCGAAGTTTTACCGCCCGGAGCGCTGGAGCGACGAGGCCATCATCGAAGAGCACGAGTTCTCGGTGGAGCTCGAGGCCCGCGAGATTCCGGTGGTCGCGCCTCTGGCGATGGGCGGTCGCACGCTGCATGAGCATGCGGGCTTTCGTTTCGCCGTCTATCCCAGCCGGGGCGGTCGTGCACCGGAGCTCGACCAGCCGGACGTGCGCGAGTGGCTCGGGCGGTTCATCGGACGCATCCATGCCCTGGGCGAGGCCTGGCCCTTTCGCCATCGTCCGCCGCTGGATCGCGGCATGGCGACCAGGGCGCGGAGCTACCTGATCGAGGGCGACTGGATTCCCGAGTATCTGCGGGAGGCTTATGAGAGTGTCTCCGCGGAGGTTCTGGAGGGGATCGATGCGGCTTTCGAGCGGGTCGGCGATGTGAACCGCATCTCCCTGCACGGCGACTGCCATCCGGGCAACGTGCTGTGGACCGACGACGGGCCGCATTTCGTGGATCTGGACGATTGCTGCACCGGTGTCGCCGTGCAGGATCTGTGGATGCTCCTCTCCGGCCCCCGCGAGGAGATGAGCCTTCAGCTCTCTGACGTGCTGGCCGGCTACGAGGATTTCCACGATTTCGACCGCCGCGAGCTGCACCTCATCGAGGCGCTGCGCAGCCTGAGAATCATGCACTACGCGGGCTGGCTCGCCCGTCGGTGGGACGATCCCGCTTTCCCGCACTCGTTTCCCTGGTTCGGCAGCGACCGTTACTGGGAAGAGCACCTGCTGTCATTGCGGGAACAGCTGGCCGCGATGCAGGAGCCGCCGCTGGTGGTATGAGCGAACGCCGTGACCTTGCCGGCTCGTTGACCGTGGAGGGCGTGGAGATCCCGGTGCGCTATCGCGTGCAACGGCGCCGATCCATTGCGCTGCACCTGCATCCGGGACCGTCCATCGAGGTCCGCCTGCCACGTGGGTGTCCGAATGGTGTGGTGCGGCGTTTTCTCGACAGCCGCGTCGACTGGGTGGCGAAAAGGCTCGAAACCCTGCCGCCGCTCCGGCGTCTGGAGTCGGGGGCGCCCCAGGCGCTGCTGGGCGAGGAGTACCCACTGCGGCCGGTACGGGCGGCCCGTTACGATGGTGTGATCCGCAACGGCGCGCTGTGGCTCTTCGTGCCGGAGCTCGATGAGGCACGTCTGGAACGCGGGCTTCAGCGTTTCTATCGCCAGCAGGCGGAGCGGGTCTTCGCCGAGCGGCTCACTCTGTGGTGCGACCGTCTCGCCGGCTGGGGCATCGGCCGCCCCTCACTACGGCTGCGGCGGATGCGTCGGCGGTGGGGAAGCTGTTCCACCCGCGGCGAGGTGACGCTTAACGTTAATCTGATTCAGCATTCCGTGGAGCTCATCGACCTGGTGATCGTCCACGAGCTCTGCCACCTGCTCGAATTCAACCACTCATCGCGTTTCTACGCGCTCATGGATGCGGCGCTGCCGGACTGGCGG
>CAZHBN010000229.1:0-6783 GCA_964530405.1 uncultured Ectothiorhodospiraceae bacterium | reverse complement strand
GGCAGGATGGCGGCGTGGCAGCGGCCATCCGGCATCGCCGTGCTCGCTGGGCGGCAGCAGCGCTGCTGGACAAAAGCGCACGGGGCTATGCCTACGAGCTCCGAACCCTTGCCTACGATGCCGGCTTCGATTCCGAGGCTCGGCTGCGACGCGCGTTTCGCGCCCATTTCGGTATGTCGCCCAGTGCGCTTCGCGAACGGGCGTTGGCCTGCCCGGTGGCACGGCGGGTCGACAGCTCTCTCGCCTATTACCAGGGTGTTCGTTCGTTGGTCCAGCGTTTGGACGACGGTGCCGAGTAACGGCAACATGCCGCTTCCGCTCGAGCTCGCCGATTCCGTGTCCTGGGGTGCGTACACTTCCCGGTCGACCTGGACCCATTGACCCGAAAAATCCACGACCGGTATTTTGCACGTCTGAAGATTGGTTCACTGCTTGTTAGTGCGGACATCGGATGTTCGCCCGCGCCACCATTAGACCGTCCTGCGGTTGCCGTGGCGGTCCTGGCTCAGGGAAGAGATCATGCCCCACGCTGTCACGGACTCCGAGAAGATCGATACCGGGCTGCGTGCCCTCGCACTGATCGCTGGCTTCTTCCAGCTCCCGGTCAGCCGCGAGCAGATCGCCCACGATTATGGCCGTGGCGAGGGCATGGATACGCTGGCGGTGATCCGAGCGGCCAAACGCCTGGGTCTGAAGGCTCGCCGGGTGAAGTCGAACTGGTCCCGGCTTGCAAAAACCCCGCTGCCTGCCATTGCCCGCCACAAGGATGGCCACTTCTTCGTCGTCGCCAAGGTCGCCGACGACAAGGTTCTGATCCACGATCCCCTGGAAGACAGGCCGCTGCAGCTTCCCCGCGAGATCTTCGAGGAAGCCTGGTCGGGCGAGCTCATTCTGGTGACACGCCGCATGAGCGTGGTCGAGGCGGCGCGCCGCTTCGACATCTGGTGGTTCATCCCCGCCCTGGTGAAGTACCGGCGGTTGTTCGCCGAAGTGCTTGTCGCGTCGTTCTTCATTCAGCTCTTTGCCCTTATCACACCGCTGTTCTTTCAGGTGGTCATCGACAAGGTGCTGGTGCATCAGGGGCTCACGACGCTGGACGTCCTGGCCGTAGGTCTTTGCGCGATGGCGTTGTTCGAGGCGGTTCTTGGTGGGTTGCGTACGTATCTCTTCTCCCACACCACCAACCGCGTCGACGAGGAGCTGGGCGCCAAGCTTTTCCGTCATCTCCTGGCGTTGCCCGTCAGTTACTTCAACGCCCGGCGCACGGGCGATTCCGTTGCCCGGGTACGCGAGCTCGAGACCATCCGGGACTTTCTCACGGGCTCGACGCTCACCGTGGTCATCGATCTCTTCTTTACCGTCGTCTTCCTGGCGGTGATGTTTTGGTACAGCCCCACGCTATTCGCCGTGGTGGCGGGCGCGATACCGTTCTACGTGCTGCTGTCGGTCCTTGTGACGCCGGTGCTGCGCCGCCGCCTCAACGAGAAGTTCCAGCGCGGTGCCGAGAACCAGGCGTTTCTGGTGGAGTCGGTGGCGGGCATCGAGACGGTGAAGGCGATGGCGGTCGAGCCGCACATGCAGGCGCGCTGGGAGGACCAGCTTGCCTCCTACGTCCGGTCGAGCTTTCGCGCAGCCAACCTGAACAATATCGCCAACCAGATCGCCGGCTTCATCAACAAGATTTCGACGGCGCTGATCCTCTGGCTCGGCGCTCGGCTCGTCATCAACGGGGATCTGAGCGTCGGGCAGCTGGTGGCGTTCAACATGCTCGCCGGGCGCGTGAGCGCGCCGGTGCTGCGGCTCGTACAGCTCTGGCAGGACTGCCAGCAGGCCGGCATTTCGATCAAGCGGCTCGGCGATATCCTCAACACGCCCACGGAGCCCGGCTACAACGCCAACCGGGCCTCGCTACCCGATGTCGTCGGGCAAGTCACCTTCGATCGCGTCACGTTCCGTTATCGCCCTGATAGTCCGGAAGTTCTCCGGGACGTGTCCCTGGACGTCAGCCCCGGCGAGGTGGTCGGCATCGTGGGCCGCTCCGGCTCCGGCAAGAGCACGCTCACCAAGCTCGTGCAGCGCCTCCACGTGCCGGAGCGCGGGCGCGTGCTCATCGACGGTGTCGACCTGCGCCTGGTCGACACTGCCTGGCTGCGCCGTCAGGTCGGTGTCGTTCTGCAGGAGAACCGGCTGTTCAACCGAAGCGTGCGTGACAACATCGCCCTCGCGGATCCGGGCATGGCCATGGACGACGTGGTTGCGGCGGCAAAGCTCGCCGGCGCCCACGAGTTCATCCTGGAGCTCCCCGACGGTTATGACACCGTCGTCGGCGAGCAGGGCGGCACCCTCTCGGGAGGCCAGCGCCAGCGCATCGCCATCGCCCGGGCCCTGGTGCTCGACCCGCCGGTTCTGGTTTTTGACGAAGCCACCAGCGCCCTGGATTACGAGTCGGAGCGCATCCTCCAGGAGAACATGCGCCGGATCGTGCGTGATCGAACCGTGTTCATCATCGCTCACCGGTTGAGTGCCGTTCGCCACGCAGACCGGATCGTGGTCATGGACGGCGGTGAAGTCGTGGAGTCGGGTTCCCACGACGCGTTGTTGGCTGCGGGTGGCTACTACGCACGGATGCATGCCATGCAGGCCGCAGCGTCGCGGGGGGAGGAAGCGCATGACGGTAAGCGCTGATAACCGCCGCGCGAGTGACGAACAGGCACTCGATGGTGCGTCATCCGGCACGGCCGTGAAAGCGCCGGCCACTCGTGACGAAATCGAGTTCCTGCCCGCGGCGCTGGAAGTCCAGAACACGCCGCCACCGCCGTTGGCCCGGGCGATCGCGATAACCCTCGCGCTGCTTTTCGTGGCAGCGGTGCTATGGAGCATCTTCGGTCGCGTGGACGTCGTCGCCGTCGCGCAGGGCAACGTCGTATCCAGTGGCAGGACCAAGGTGATTCAGCCCTCAGCGTTGGGGGTGGTTCGAGCCATTCACGTGGACGAGGGGCAGGCGGTAGAGCAGGGCGACCTGCTGGTGACGCTCGACCCGACTATCGCCAGCGCCGAGGTGCGCCGTCTCCGTGAGTCCCTGATGGCCTCACGGTTGGAGCGCGCACGCTTCGGCCGATTGTTCGCACATATCGACGGGCGGGCGGAAGGTGGCGAGCCGCCGGACTGGCCGGATGCCGATTCAGCGGCGCTGCGAACACAGCAGCGCCTCCTGGACGCGGAGATCGCCGAGTACCAGGCCAAGCTCGCCAGGATCGAGCGCGGTATCGCGCGCCGGCGTGCCGAGCTCGACACTACCCTCGCATCCATAGAGAAACTCGAGACCACACAGCCCCTGCTCGACGAACGGGCCGCTTCACTGCAAACGCTCGTTGGTAAGGATCTGGCGCCGCGGCAGGAATTCCTCGCTCTGGAGAAAACCCGCCTCGACCACGCTCACGATCTGAACATCCAGCGCCAGGAAGCCGAGGCACTACGCGCTGCGATTGCGGAGGCGGAGCAGGAGCGTGATGCGATCACCCAGCGCTACCGCCGGGAAGCTGCCGAAAACCTGGCGGAAGCGGAGAAGCGCGTGCGCTCGCTCGAGCAACAGGTCGCGAAAGCGAGCCGGCGTCTCGACCGCCAGCAACTACGAGCACCCATCGACGGCGTCGTCCAGCAGCTCCAGGTGCACACCGTCGGCGGTGTGGTGAAGCCCGCGCAGGAGCTCATGCGCGTCGTGCCCGCCGGTGACGACATCGAAGTGCGGGCCTGGCTTCCGAACAAGGACGTGGGCTTCGTGCGCGAAGGCCAGGAAGTCGTCGTCAAGATCGAGACTTTCCCGTTCACCAAGTACGGCACCCTGCCCGGGCGTGTGGTGACGCTGTCTGATGACGCCGTGCGCAAGGAAAAGCTGGGTCTCGTCTATGCGATGACGGTCGCGCTCGAACGGCACGCGGTCGCCGTGAATGGGCGTGATGTGCCCCTTGCTCCGGGCATGGTCGCCACGGCCGAGGTCAAGACCGGCGAGCGCCGTCTCATCGAATACATCCTCAGCCCCCTGTTGCGCTACCAGGACGAAAGCGCCCGGGAGCGTTAAACACGGAGACCGCCGATGAGCCAAAAGGAATCCGAACGAACCGAGCCGCTTCCGCCACGCAGTGAAGACGTCAAGCGCTTCGTGCGCAATGCCGCACCGTGGTTCCTCACGACATTCACCACATTCGTCGGCATCGGTTTCTACCAACAGCGTTTCTGGGGCAGCACCGTCGTCGCCGCGGTTCTCGCTCTCACGTGCCTCCCTTGGCTGTCGAGCGGGCGCGAGCGGCTTCTCGGCGCCCTGGGTATCAGCCGGTCGGTAAAGCGAGTGCACTACGGCACAGTCGCGATGTTGGCGGCATCACTCGTCATCGTCTCGGAGGTTGAGCAGCACTACCGCATCGAGGCCTTCGAGGCGCACCGGCAACGCATCCTCGCACAAGGGCAATCGGCGCTGGATCGCGGCGAATACGACACCGTGCATGACCTTGCCACCCGGTACGTCAGTGCGCGCTCGGATCGCTTGAAAGCGCTCGCTGCTCGCGCCGACGAACGCCAGGCCGAGGCCGAAAGGCGCGCTGAAGAGGCGGCGGAGGATCCCTATGCGGAAGTGACGTTCGAACCAAAGGAGCGCGATTGACTGCCGTATCGCCGTTAGTGTGAGGCAAAAGCGGCGCGGCGACGTTTTTCGTGGCGTTTGGATGGAATCCGAAATGGTGGCGAAACTGAGATAGCGATTTCGCGATTTAACGGGGTGATGGAATGAGTTCGGAACCGGTGTATAGCGCATATTTCCTTTTCGCAGTGCCGTTCAGCGCGCTCTTCTACGGGGTTTTCGTGCAGATTGGCAGCATGGCGGTCGTCAAGTTCCGGCCACCGTATGGCGTTAGCCTGAAAGTTGCATTCATGAGTGTGGTCGCTCTCCTGGTGGTGGAATATATATTCGATGTTTTCGTGCGTGTCGAAAGCGACCAGATGTTGGGTCTGATTTACCTACTGGTGTTCGCTCTCGCGGCCGCGCTGCAAGCCGGTCTATGCGGGGTGTTTATAAAGCGCCCCGACGACGGCGGCGCCATCGGCTACGCCAACGGCGTTCTCGTGGTGTTGATGACCTACGTTCTGATTGGGGTTTTCGTTGCGGTTTATTCTGGATTGACCGCCGCTTATGGATAGCTGTAATCGAAAAAGTATACGATCCTACGCGCGAATAGTAGTTGGCCAAAATTCTATTTTGTCAAAACGCTGTCATGAGGTTGGATGCCCATGAAGTTCTCGAGTCGCCGGTATCAGTTGCCCGCCTATGCGCGCAGCATGACGAACGATCAGATCGAACGTGTCGGACCGCATTACTTCATGATGCGGTGGGAGTTCTATGTTGCAGTGGTGACGTTCGTTCTAGTGGCGACATACCTTCCATGGTCAATGGTGACAGGCTGGGCATTTTTGGAATCCTTGGTTCTGGTGATGACGCAAGTCTTTTCCTCCGTGTCGGAGGGGGATCCGGAGCTTAGGCACTTGCCGCTGGAAGTCTCGCGGACGAAGTGGAGTGTTGTGGATTTCGTCTGCGGTTTTCTCGTCTTCTATAAGGTTGTTAGTCAGAAGCCGGCGGTATGGTTGGAGGTTCCTAACGCTCGGCTATTGGGTCTTGCCGTTTTTTTTGGTTTTTGCACCATAGTGTTTGTTCCCTATTTCCTTTTTGGCGATAGGATGCTGTGGGCCGACGAAACGGAGTGGATGCCCAACGAGGTCGGCGCTGTCGCTGGGCGCACATTTGAATGGTGGTGCTTGGCGTTCGGTGCTTCCATGCTGTTGAGCTTTATGCAGGAGTTGAAGCGGCGTTTCTCAGTGTGGCGCATGGTCAAACGGCAGGGAAGTGGTCAGGGGCGCGTATGAGCGTTGAGAGAGTGCACGATCTCATGAGTGGTATGGTTCTGGAGACACGGTGTTTCACAAGTACGAATCGAACATAATGGGGGGCGTATGAAACGCTATCCACCACCTCTGTATGCACGGCGTATGTCGATGGACGAAATAGTCCGTTTGAGCCCTATCTACTTTATGCACTTGTGGCAGTTCTACGCATTCGTTGCGGTCTTTGGAGTATTAGCGACGTATTTTCCATGGTCTTGGGTAGCAGACTATGCGGTAGCGCAGGCATTGGTCGTGACTATGGAACGTGCCATGCCATCGGTGGCGGCCCTGACGACTGGTACCCATATGCTGCCGGTAGATGCAGTGAAGGCGAAGTGGTCGTTTGTTCATCTCGTTTGTGGGTTTCTTGTTTTTTACAAGCTTGTTTGTCAGAAACCAGCGGTTCACCGTGAGACGCCAAAACTGCGTGCTTTTATGGGGGTGGTTTGTGCAGGTGCAATCGCGACAGTTTTTTTGCTTTTCTTCTTCTTGTCGCCAAAGGCGTTTCACGATAATGGTCCGGATTGGGCAAAAAGCTCATTAGGCGAGTCCGCATGGGTACTGTTTTCGTGGTGGTGTTTTGCATTTGCGTCCTCTCTGGCGTGGAGCTTTTGGCAGGATCTTCTTCGGCGTTATCGTTTTTTTAGAATGGTTAAGCGCCAGGGAAGTGGTCAAGGATGCGTGTAAGGTTTGAGAGGGTGGTGACGCGAATTATGGCATCTTCGTAGTTTGTGTGGGAAGTCTGAGCGCGTCACCACGCCGCTTGCGTGGTAGATGTTGTGTGTTGGTTCTTGCGGCGCGTAATCAGTTAGGTTTCTGATTGTTATCATCTCACGGTTAGTTTTTCCGAAAAGG
>CAZHBN010000228.1:0-6834 GCA_964530405.1 uncultured Ectothiorhodospiraceae bacterium | reverse complement strand
CATGGAGCTTTTCTCGCTGGACGGAAAGACGGCGTTCGTGACCGGCGCGGGTAGCGGGATCGGGCAGGCCATCGCCATTGGCCTTGCCCGGGCGGGCGCGGACGTGGGGTGCTTCAGCCGGCCGGGCAGCAGCGGCCTGGACGAGACGGTGGCGTCGATCGAGGCGCTTGGCCGTCGCGCGCTGGCCCTGCGGGGCTCGGTGACCGAGACCGAGGATCTTGAGGCCGCGGTCGAGTGTCTCGAGCGTGAGCTCGGTCCGCTCGCAGTCGCCGTGAACAGTGCGGGCATCGCGAGTGCCGCACCCGCCGAGGAGATGTCGGCTGAGCAGTGGCAGTCCCTCATCGATGTGAACTACACGGGGGTATTCCGCTCCTGTCAGGTGGAGGCCAGAGCGATGTTCCCTCACGGTGGCGGCGCCATCGTCAACATTGCGTCCATGTCGGGATGGATAGCGAACCGGGGGCTCACCCAGGCGCATTACAATTCGTCGAAGGCTGCGGTGATCCACCTTACCAGGAGCCTCGCGATGGAATGGTGTGATCGCGGTGTGCGGGTTAACGCAATCAGTCCCGGCTATACCCTGACGCCCATGAACCGCCGGCCGGAGGTGGCCGAGCAGCGCCGTCAGTTCGAGGCGGATACGCCGATGGGGCGCATGGCGGACGTGGAAGAGATGATCGGACCGGCGGTGTTTCTCAGCAGTCGGGCCGCCTCGTTCTGCACCGGCGTGGACCTGGTAGTCGACGGTGGCTTCGTTTGCTGGTAGTGCGCCTAGGCGAGGCCAGTACGTTCGGCCGCCTGTCTCGGCGGCCGAACGTCGTCGATCCGATCACGACATGATCAGCCCGCCGTCCACATTGATCGTTTGTCCCGTGATGTAGCGGGCATCCTCGGAGGCCAGGAAACTCACCAGGCCCGCGACGTCCTCGCCGTTGCCGGCACGCCCCATGGGAACTCCCTTGACCCAGTCGGCCATCAGCTCGCCGGGCTCGTTGTAACCGAGCAGTTTGCCCCAGGCCGTGTCGTTGTAATCCCACATGTCGGTCTCGATGATCCCCGGGCAGAACGCGTTGACCGTAATCTGCTCCGGGGCGAGCTCCCGGGCCAGGCTCTGGGTGAGGCCGACGACGCCGAACTTGCTGGCGGCGTAGTGGGGTGTGTAGACGAAGCCCTGGCGGGCCTGTCCGGAGGCGGTGTTGATCAATCGTCCGCCGCGCCCGTGGGCGCGCATGCGCGCGGCCGCCTCCTGGCAGCACAGGAACACGCCCTTGGTATTGACCGCCATGACCTTGTCCCACTCGGCCTCGGTCATTTCTTCGAGCCGCGCGATGGTGATGACGCCGGCGTTGTTGACCGCGACGTCCACCGGCGCGAAGTGCCTTTCCGCCTCGTCGAAGAGGTGGCGCACGTCGTCCTTGCGGGTGACATCGGCGATCACCGCCGTGGCCTTGCCGCCGGTCTTGCGGATGTCACCGGCGACGCGCTCCACCGCCTCTTCGTTGGCGCTCAAGACCACGTTGGCGCCTTCCGAGGCGAACCGCCTGGCGATGCTCGCGCCGATTCCGCGGCTGGCACCGGTGATGACCACCGTCTTGTCCGTGAATCGCTGCATGACGTGTCTCCTCCTCAACGTTGGGGGCGCAGACGCCTCGAACAAGAGAGTAGGCGTTGCGATGAATGAACAATATTATTTTATAAATTAAGTTTGTTCAAACTAGTTGAGTAATGCTCCTTTGGCTGTGCTTGATAATAAGCCTGTTATGGGCAAGAGATGACGCCATGGGCGGCATTTGATGCATGGTGCGGTTGAACAAATTGAGTTTTACGTGAATTTATGTTCTATTGGTTGGTGTTGATACGCATCGTCGAGCTACGGCTTCTCTCCACCCCGGTGTCGAGGGGTCGCGGGCAGACCCGTCCCGTTTCATAGCGCTACGTCGGTGGGGGAGAGGCCCGGATGTCGGCACGGCATCATGCTGATAGACTCACGAGCCCGCCCAGGGAGGCGGGCGCCGCGCGCGAGAGATCAAGCGGTAGCAAACGTGAGGGGCGACGCCACATGCACGACACGGACGAAGAAGAGAAGCTCGCCGTTCGCGCCGTCTGGCACTACTACATCGAGGGGCAGACCCAGGAGCGCATCTCCAAGGCCCTGGGCATCAGTCGCGTCAAGACGACACGATTGCTGGCCGCGGCGCGTGAGTCGGGGCTCGTGCAATTCCGCATCAACTCCCGCCATGCCGACAGCGTCCGGCTCGAACAGCAGTTGAAGAGCAACTTCGACCTGATGGATGCCGTGGTCGTGCCCACGCCCATCGAGCCGGAAAACGTCAATGAGGTCGTCGGCCAGGCTGCGGGCGACTATCTCTCCGATTTCTTCGCCGAGGGGATGACCATCGGCATCGGTTGGGGGCGCACGCTCACCTATACCGGCCGCGCGCTGAATGTCAGACCCCAGCAAAGTGGCACGGTGGTGTCGCTGCTCGGCGGGCTTACCCATCCCCGTGGCCTCAATCCGATGGAGTGTGCATGGCAGTTCGCCCAGAAGCTCAATGCCGACTGCTACGTCTTTGCCGCCCCGGCCTTCGCGGCGGACGAGGAGTTACGCGATCGCCTGCTTGCCCAGCGTGAGCTGCGTGAAGTCATCGGGCGTGCAGGGCGTGCCGACGTCGCCATCGTCAGTGCCGGCGAGCTCTCTCCGAGTGCGCCCATCACGCGCTATGGCTTCATGGAGCGCAAGCAGCTCGAAGAGCTAGAGTCCCTGGGCGCCGTCGGTGACGTTCTCTGCCATTTCATCGATGGCGACGGTCGGTTGGTGGACCACCCTGTCAACCGCCGCGTCTGCGCGTTCAATCCCGAAGCTCTCGGCGATATTCCCAACGTGGTCATCGCCAGCGGTGGTCGCGGCAAGGTCCCGGCGTTGCATGCGGCGCTTCGGCTGACCCGCGCCAACATCCTGGTGACCGATCACGACACGGCGGCGCTGTTGCTGGAGCGGCACCGGCAGTCTCCCGGTTGAGGCGCGACCGTGGGCCGCTTTCGACGAATCCCCTCAACACGCATCGAGCGGGCCCTGGAAGGCACCACCCGGCAGTATTTCCTTGGCCGCCTGCAGCGACCGCAGGCGCTGGAACACATCGGTGACGACAACCTGGAAATCGGCATCAGTGCCTATCCCGAGGACGCTTCGGAGGCGCCGCACGCCCATCGTCAGGCTTACGAGTATCACTACCTGCTGAGCGGCTACACGGAATACCGCGATCTCGATACGGGCGAGGTCCATGGGTTTCGCGCCGGCGATTTCTATGTGATTGAGCCGGGGACACGCTATGCACAGCGTGTCCGCGCCGGCACACGCCTGATCTTCATCAAGTACCCGCCCGGCAACGACAAGCTTCCCGAATCTGCCGATGCCGACATGGCGCGCTGGCTGGCTGAGCCTGTGACGGTCTCGCGGCGCGATCACGAACGTGGCGGTGACGGACCGCCGGCGAACAGCCTGAAACCGGCTGTGACCGTCGGGATCAGCCGTGACGACGGCTGTATCCTGCTGCTGCGCCGGCGTGACAGCGATCGATGGACGTTACCGGGCGGGGTGCTGGAGCTCGGCGAGGACGTGCGCGGGTGCGCGATCCGCGAGATACGCGAGGAAACCGGGCTCACCGTGGCAGGGCTGCGTGTCGTCGGCGTCTACAGCGACCCGGCGCATCGAATCGAGTACTCGGACGGCGAGGTGCGTCAGCAGTTCGCCATTCTGCTTCACGGACACGCGGACGCGGGTGACGTGAGAATCGACCCGGAGTCCACTGCCGCCCACTGGTGCCCGCCCGGCGAAGCCCTTCGAATGCTCGACATGCCCTCCGGGCAACGACGCCGAATACGGGATCTCATGACCCATCTGACCCGCGGCGATACGTTCATTCGCTAAGCCGTGCGGTGGCGTTCGCACCTGACGTCGCTTTCGCAAGGATTTGTACCGTCCGGTGGCCATGCTTGCGTGGATCGTGCGGGGATTTTCAATGCATACGTCGCATTCCTTCAAGTCGGTGGAGGATTCGCAATGCCCAATGAGGGGCGTCGGAGTCCGTTGCCCCCGGCACTGACGGGGGTGGGAGCGAGTCGAGCCGTTGTACGGCGATAGGGGTCGCTCACCCCGTGATCGGCATTGAAGGAGGAGACCGCATGCAGCACTCGAAGACGCCGTGTCCCGGCCTCGCCGTGGCCGTGGTGCCAATCGTCCTGACTTTTCTGGTTCTCGGGCTACAGCTGTTCGTTTTCGATACGTTCACGCCCCACGTGCCGTTGGTGCTCGGCATTGCCATTACCGCCGTGGTCGGCTGGCTGAACGGCTGCCGCTGGGCGGACATGGAAGAGGGCATGCTGCATGTGGTCCGCGTCGGTTTGCCTGCCGTTGGCATCCTGCTGCTGGTGGGCATGATCACGGGCGTGTGGATCGCAAGCGGTACCGTACCGACGCTGATTTACTATGGGCTCGAGCTGCTCAGCCCCCAGGGGTTTCTCGCCGCGGCGGCGCTGCTGTGCGCTGTGGTCTCTGTCTCCCTGGGCACTTCCTGGGGAACGACTGGCACCGTCGGACTGGCGCTCATGGGGATCGGCCTCGGCTTCGGTATTCCTCCGTACTGGACTGCCGGGGCGGTGGTCTCCGGCGCCTTCTTCGGCGATAAGGTCTCGCCCCTGTCCGACACCACCAATCTCGCCCCTGCCGTCACCGGTGTGAATCTGTTCGATCACATCCGCAACCTCGTGCCGACGACGGTGCCCTCGATGGTGTTGGCGCTGGCGATCTACCTGGTTGTCGGCTTCGTCATGGTCGGCGATGAATCCGTGTCTTTCGAGCGCGTGCAGGCCATCACCGGCGGGCTCGCCGGTAGCTTCGATCTGTCCGCGTGGACGCTGTTGCCGGCAGTGGTCGTAATCGCGCTTGCGGTGATGCGTATGCCGGCGCTGCCGGCACTGTTCACCGGTGTTCTGCTGGGTGGCCTGGTGGCGGTCTTCATGCAGGATGCGAGCATGAAGTCGGTGTTCACCTATGCTTTCTCCGGCTATCAGATCGCTACCGGCGTCGAGGAAATCGACGGGTTGTTGAACCGTGGCGGCATCCAGTCCATGACCTGGGTGATCACGCTGCTGGTGATCGCGCTCGCATTCGGCGGTGTGCTGGAACGCACCGGCTGCCTGCGCGCCATCATCGAGGCCGTGGTACGGCGGGTTGCCAGCTTCGGCGGACTGCAGAGCTCCGCCATCGTTGCCGCCATGAGCACCAATCTGGTTGCCGGCGACCCCTACCTCTCCATTGCTCTGCCAGGCCGGATGTTCGGGCCCGCCTATCGGGGCAAGGGCTACTCCATGCTCAACCTTTCGCGTGCGACGGAAGAGGGCGGCACCCTCGTCTCCCCGCTCATCCCGTGGAATGCCGGTGGCGCCGTGGTCATTACCGCCCTGGGGCTGGGCGTCGCCGAGGGCCATCTGGAGAACCTGCTCTACATTCCACTGGCATTCGCCTGCTGGCTATCGCCGCTCATTGGCATCGCCTACGCATGGCTCGGCTGGTTCTCGCCGCGGGCGAGCGAAGCCGAGCGACGCCTGTGGCAGGAGCAGGGCGAGGCGGTGATGGATCTTGATGCGGTCGCCGCGGGCGACGCCGAGGGCGGTGTCGACTACGTGGCTTCGTCACCACACGGCTGAGGCAGTCAGTTCCCTGTCGCGTTCATCGCGGCGTCGCGGGAGTCTCCTCCGGCGCCGCATTACCTCCCGGCCCCCGATCTCTCACCCTGCCAGCCGGACAGGCCACCATCCCGCGACCTGCTCATGGCCCGGACCGGTGCGCTCGGGTCTCCGCTCTCTGTGCCCGTCTGCGTTGCGACTCGGCCGAGCCCGCGTCGTGGTGACCACGTCGATGGGGCGAATGACTGCGCACCGGAAGCCGCCGGTGTCCGAAGCCCGCTGTTCGGTTTCCGCGATGCGGGGACATGCGTCCTGTGCCGATGTCGCAAACATTCAAGTGGCGCGACGCCAATCGCGGCCTAATGGGGCGGAATTGAGGTGACGCCGCCCGCGGCGCGACAGGAAGGGAGGAGAGACCATGTTCGACGCCGGTTTGCGGATCCGGGATTTCGACCCCGAGCTCTGGGCCGCCATTCGGGACGAGGAGTCGCGCCAGGAGGCGCACATCGAGCTCATCGCCTCGGAGAACTACGCGAGCCCCCTGGTGATGGAAGCACAGGGCAGCGTGCTCACCAACAAGTATGCCGAGGGTTACCCCGGCAAGCGCTACTACGGCGGCTGCGAGCACGTGGACGTGGCCGAGCGGCTCGCCATCGACCGAGCCAAGACATTGTTCGGCGCCGATTACGCGAACGTCCAGCCGCACTCCGGCTCCCAGGCCAATGCCGGCGTCTATTTCGCCCTGCTCGAGCCTGGAGACACGATCCTGGGGCTGAGCCTGGATCACGGCGGCCATCTCACCCACGGGGCGAAGCCGAACTTCTCCGGCAAGCTGTTCAACGTGGTGCACTACGGTCTCGACGAGGCCACCGGCGAGGTGGACTACGAGCAGGTCGCACGGCTCGCCCGCGAGCACCGGCCGAAGATGATCGTCGCCGGCTTCTCCGCCTACGCCCGGGTGATGGACTGGGCGCGCTTCCGTGCCATCGCCGACGAGGTGGGGGCCTACCTGTTCGTGGACATGGCCCACGTCGCCGGGCTGGTCGCCGCGGGGGTCTATCCCAACCCGCTGCCCCACGCACACGTGGTCACCACCACCACGCACAAGACCCTGCGCGGCCCGCGCGGCGGCCTGATCCTCGCGCAAGG
>CAZHBN010000227.1:2605-6873 GCA_964530405.1 uncultured Ectothiorhodospiraceae bacterium | reverse complement strand
GTGACGGCGGCGGCGTGTCCGTGGCCCCCCGCGGATTTCTGCCCGCCATCGTGGCTGCGCAGCTGCTGGCCACGTCCATGTGGTTCGCGCCGAACGCGGTGATGCCGGCGCTGCAGGCACGCTGGGACGTACCCGGCGGCGTGGGCTGGGTCACCGCGGCGGTGCAGCTAGGCTTCATCACGGGCACTCTGGTCAATGCGCTGCTGGCGGTGGCGGATCGCTTCCACCCGGGCCGCGTGTTCCTGGTCGCGGCACTGGCCGGGGCTTTGGCCAACGCCTCGGTGATCCTCTTCGCGGCCCAGCCTGCCGCCGTGGTGGTGGCCCGTTTCATCGTTGGAATCTGCCTGGCGGGGATCTATCCGGTGGGCATGAAGATCGCCGCGGGCTGGTACCGGGAAGGCCTGGGGCGGGCCCTGGGGTTCCTGGTGGGCGCGCTGGTGCTCGGTACCGCCTCCGGTCACCTGCTGCGCAGCGCCCTGCCGGGCGCTGCATGGCCGCTGGTGATCGCGGCTACCTCCCTGGCCGGGGTGATAGCCGGTGTGGTCATGGCACTGGTACCGGAGGGCCCGCATCTCGCCCGCAGCGGTCCGGTACGCTTCGGTGGCGTGTTCCGCGCCTTCCGTTCCCCCGCCTTCCGTGCCTCCGCATTCGGCTATTTCGGCCACATGTGGGAGCTCTACGCGTTCTGGGCGTTCGTGCCGGTGTGGTTCGCCGCCCACGGTACCGATCCCCGGGCCATCCCGTTGCTGGCTTTCGCGGTGATCGCCATGGGCGCGCTGGGCTGCGCCGGCGGCGGACTGCTCGCGCGGCGGTGGAGCAGTGGCCGGGTCGCCTGGGGGCAGCTCCTGGTCTCAGGGACGTGCTGCGCCCTGTCGCCGCTGATCTTTCAGGCCGACCCGGTGATCTTCGTCCTGGTCCTGCTCCTATGGGGGGTTACAGTGGCTGGCGACTCGCCGCAGTTCTCGGCGCTGAACGCCGCCAACGCGCCCCGCGAGCTGGTGGGCTCCGCGCTGACGCTGGTGAACTCCGCCGGCTTCGCCATCAGCATCGTCACCCTCGGCCTGCTGGACTGGCTGCAGTTCCTCTTGCCGGCCCGCTACCTGTTGACTCCCCTGGTGCTCGGTCCGCTGGTCGGACTGATCGCCGCCCGGCGGCTGCTGAGGCCGGCACAGGTGTGAGCTGCAGCGGGCAGCCCGATCCCGTCAGTGTTGCCGCCCCTCGCGAACGGCTGCGTTACGCGCAGTGATTATCCAGTGTCTTCGGAATCATGCTGTCGCCTGCTCCTTACCGGTAGGAAACCCGATTCACCGCGGATAGCTCACGTGCTTCACTTCCAGGAACGCGTGCAGCCCCCACGGACCGAGCTCGCGGCCGATGCCGCTTGCCTTGTAGCCGCCCCAGGCCGTCTCCGGGAGGATCACCTGCGGTCCATTGAGCCACACGTGGCCGGCCTCCAGGCGGTCGGCGACGCGGTGGGCGCGTTCGGTGTTCGCGCTCACCACGGTGGCGGCGAGGCCGTAGGCGCAGTCGTTGGCGAGCGCAACGGCCTCGTCCTCGGTGGTGAAGGTGTGGGTGCAGAGTACCGGCGCAAAGATTTCTTCGCGCCACAGGCGGCTGTTCGTGGGAACGTTCGTGTACACCGTGGGCGCGACGAAGTAGCCGTGCTCGCGATCCGCCGCGGCGCCGCCGGTGAGGCAGGTGAGGCCCTCGCGCTCGGCCTGCCGGAAATAGGCTAAGGCCTTGTCGTACTGGGTGGCGGTGGTGAGCGGGCCCATCTCCGTGGCCTCGTCCAGCGGGTCGCCCAGGGCGAGGGCTTCGGCGGCGGCCTTGAGCCGTGGCAGCACGGTATCGGCGGCCGATTCGTGGATGAGAAGCCGCGAGGTCGCTGAGCAGATCTGGCCGGCATTGAAGAAGATGCCGGCCATGATCCACTCCACGGCCTGGTCCGGATCGGCGTCCTCGAACACCAGGATGGGCGACTTGCCGCCGAGCTCGAGGCTGATGCTGCGCGCGTCTTCCGCCGCGGCGCGCATGACCTGCGCGCCCACCATGTTGCTACCGGTGAACGAGACCTTGGCGACGCCGGGATGGGTGACGAGCGGCGCGCCCACCCCTTCGCCCGTGCCGTTGACGATATTGAGCACGCCCGCTGGCAGAGCCACCGCCTCGGCGATCTCGGCCATGACCATCTCCGGCAGCGGCGTGACCTCCGAGGGCTTGAGCACCGCGGTGCAGCCGGCGAGCAGCGCCGGTGCGAGCTTCCACGCCGTGGTTACCAGTGGGAAGTTCCACGGCACGATCAGGCCCGCCACGCCTGCGGGCTCAAGGCGCAGGCGGGAGGCGTAACCCGGCATCGCCACCGGCACGTCCGCGTCCTGACGGGCGTCGAGCAGCGCCTCGGCCTGCTCGCCGTAGTACCGGTAAGTGGCGACGGCGTCGCCGAGGTCGATGCGGGCTTCCGCAAGCGGCTTGCCATTGTTGCCGCTCGACAGGCGCACGATTTCCTCGCCACGGCGTTCGAGCTCGTCGGCGATGGCGAGCAGATACCAGCCGCGTTCGACGGCCGTGCGCGTCCGCCACGATGCGAGGGCGCGGAGGGCGGCGGCCACTGCCCGGTCCACGTCCGCGGGCGTGCCCTGCGGCACCCGGGCGATGACCGCCTCGGTGGCCGGGTTGTGCACTGCCTGGATGTCGGCGCTCCCGGAGGGCGTGCGGTGGCCGTCTATGAAATTATCGATGGTGCTGTGCAAGTGGGCCTCCTGTGAATCGACGGGGCGCGGAACCGGCAGGGGTGCAGTCCGCCGGCGCGGCGTTGGTCATGTGCGGGCGCTGTGACGCTGCGTGGCGCGTACCTGCGTGACGACCGCGTACACGCTGGCGGTGATTACGAACACCGGCAGCGATGCACCGATCGACAAGGGGGATATCCAGTTCCAGTAGTAGGCCAGCGCCGCGCCGACCAGGTAGCTGGCGATGGCGGGCCAGTGAATCGCCGGCAGCGATTCGCGGCCGTGGATCAGGTTGTCGGCCGTGTACCGTTGGGCGTCGATCAGGAAGTAGTCGACGATGATGACCGCGAACGCGGGAATGAAGACGCTGCCGATGATCAGCAGAAAGTCTTGAAAACGATCCAGGATGCCGGGGATCAGCGCGCCCAGCACGGAAACGATGCCGATGACCAGTGCCGGTTTCCAGAACGGTGTCTGCGGCCGTGCGCTCATGAACGATAGCGTGGCGCTGTAGACACACATGACGTTGGTCGTCAGCACCGACAGGAAGATGACCAGTGCCGCCGGCAAGCCGAAACCGAAGCCGCTGAGAAGCTGTGCCGGATCGTAGGTTTGCGCGAAACCGTTGGACACGGACAGGGCCGATACTGTGGCGCCGAGTCCCATAGCGAGTACAGTGGCGCAGACATAGCCGCTCCAGGTGCCAGCGACGGCGGCGAGCCGGCTCCGGCAGTGACGGTTGTAGTCTGCCGCCAGGGGAATCCAGGAGAAGGCGGTCGCGATGACGATGTCGAAGGCGACCCCGGTGCTCATTCCTCCTTGGGCTGGCAGCGTCACGATGGACGTCAGCTCATAGTGCCGGGTCAACGCTACCATTACGGCGGCGAAGAGCACGAGCATGAGAACGGCGACCAGCTTCTCCGCACGCTCGATGCCCAGGTGGCCGCGTAATGCAATCAGTACCACGAGGACTTCGCAGACCACGGTGAACAGCGGCACGTTCGAGTAGCCGGTCATCGAGGCCACCGCATGGTCCAGGCTCATGCCGGCCAGCAAGGCCTGAATCCAGCTCCAGGCGAGCAATACCAGCAGGTTGACCCACGCCGGGAAATCCGCGCCCACTCGGCCGAAGGTACCGCGTGCGAGCACCATGGTGGTCATGCCGGTGCGTTGCCCCATCAGGCCGATCATCACCAGGGGCAGGATGCCGACTGCCGATCCGGCGAACACGATCAGCAGGGCGGGTACGATATTTACAGCCGGCACCAGCAGCATGCCGGTAAGGATGGTGGTGACCACCACGTTGGCACCCAGCCACAATGCGAAGGTGCCGGGAAAGCCGAGGCTTTGGTGTAGGTTCTCGGTTGCCAGTGTGTCTTGGCCGAAGGCGGAGCTCAGTGATGCCATCGTTATTGTCCTGTTGTCGGGGCGGGTATCGGCGTTCGCTGGGTCAGTACGTGGCACCGGTCCACGCGGCCGCGTCGATCTCGATCAGCACCGGGCCTCCGGGAGGGCGAACGGCGAGGGCGTGCCGGAGGC
>CAZHBN010000227.1:0-2505 GCA_964530405.1 uncultured Ectothiorhodospiraceae bacterium | reverse complement strand
ATCTCGATCAGCACCGGGCCTCCGGGAGGGCGAACGGCGAGGGCGTGCCGGAGGCCGGCCGGGTCGCCGACGCGAGTCGCGGCGCAGCCGAACCCGGTGGCCAGAGTCTGGAAATCCGGCGCCGAGAGGTCGACGCCGATCCGCGCCACGCCGTTGTCGTCCATGTGCCGGCGGATCTCCTCGTAGCCGTGGTTGTGCCACAGTAGGATCACTACCGGCAGCCGCTGCTCCACGGCAGTTGCCAGTTCCGACAGGGTGAACATGATCCCGCCGTCGCCGACCAGGGCGATGACCGGCAAGTCGGGACGGGCGATTCCGGCGCCGAGGGCCGCGGGTAAGCCGTAACCGAGGGTGCCGAAACCGGTGGAGGCATTGAAGAAGCGCCGTGGCGCGGCTTGCGAGACCAGGTGGTTGGCGGCATAGGTGGTCGCGCACGAGTCGCCGACGATAATCGCCTCCGGCAACGCCTCTGCCAGTACCTCGAATAGCGGGACATAGGCGGCGAAGGGGCGGCTCTCCGACAGATTCACCGCCGCCAGCGTGTCGTGGACGCGCCGTGCGCCCCCGCACCCGCTGCGCTTGGGCAAGGCGTTCGCCAGCGCCTTCATGCTCAGGCCGGCGTCACCGTGAATGGCCAGATCCGGTGGCTGGTTGCGGGCGAGCTGCTCGGGGTCGGCGTCGATACGGATCAGTCGTCCATCGAGCGTGAAGCCATCGTCGAAGACGATGTCGTAGTCGGTCTCCCCGAGCTCGGTACCGATGGCGAGTACCACGTCGGCGTCGCGGGCAAGGTGGCGTACGGCGGGGAACGTGGCGGTGGCACCGAGATCCAGCGCGTGCCCGCGGCCCAGCAGGCCCTTCGCGTTGATGGTGGTGACGGTGGGTGCATCCAGCGCCTCCGTCAGGGCACGGGCGGTGTCGGGGGCATCGACGCAACCGCCGCCGAGTAACACCAGGGGACGCTCCGCCTCGCGCAGACGACGAGCGGCTTCAGTGATCCCCGCCGGGTCTGGAGCGGCCCGGAACAGGCGCGGCGGCTGCCAGTGACGCGGCGGCGTCACCGGCATGTCGAGCACGTCGATGGGAATCTCGATGTGTACCGGCCCCGGTCGGGCGCTGGTGAAAACCGCATGGGCCCGTGCGAGTGTCTCGGGCAGCGCATCCGCGTCGAGCAGCGTATGGCTGAAGCGGGAGACACTGCTTAGCAGCTGTTGCTGGCAGGGGAGCTCGTGCAGACGGCCCTGACCGCGTCCCAGCGTGTCACGGCGGTTGACGCTGGAGACGACGAGCATCGGCACGGAATCGGCCAAGGCCTGGCCCATGGCCGTCGCCATGTTGGTGACGCCCGGGCCGGTAATCACGAAGCAAACGCCCGGTTTGCCGCTGGCCCGGGCGTAGCCGTCGGCCATGAAGCCCGCCCCTTGCTCATGGCGAGGGGTGACGTGGCGCAGGCCGCTACCGACGAGCCCTCGATAGAGCCCGATGGTATGCACACCCGGGATGCCGAATACCGTATCGACGCCGTAGGTATCGCGCAGCAACCGAACCAGCAGATCGGCGCAGGTCATTTCGTGACTAGCATTGCACTGCATGGTCGCCTCCTCAGCCAACCAGCCAGTGACTCATGACCACGATGATGGGCAGGGTGATCACCGTGCGCAGCAGGAAGATCGCCGCCAGCTCCCAGAGGTTGAGCGGAATCTTCGACTTCATCAGCAGCACGCCGATCTCGGACATGTAGATGAGCTGCGTGAGAGACAGGCAGGCAATGACGAAGCGGGTGAGCTCGCTCTCGATGCCCTGGGCGAGGACGGCGGGCAGAAACATGTCGGCGAAGCCCACCAACATCGCCGGTGCCGCTTTCGCCGCCTCGGGAATCGCCATCCAGTCGAGCACCGGCACCAGCGGGTACGACAGGTAGGTGAACACTGGTGTGTGCTCCGCCAACACCAGGCTCAGAGTGCCGATGGCCATGACCAGCGGCAGCAGTCCGAAGAGGATGTCCAGGTAGTTCACCGCCGCGTCCCGGGCGAGCACCGGCGCCGCGGGGGCGCGCTCGGCGCGGGCCACGGCCTGGCGCACGCCCCAGGCGAAAAGCGATGTGCCCTCGGGGACCTGCTCGCGGATGCGCCGGCCGGTGGCCTCGTTGTACTCGTCGGGCTTGCGTGAAAGCGGCGGCAGACGCGGCACCACCAGTGCGGCGACGAGCCCGGCCACCACCACCGTCGCGTAGAAGGGCACGAACAGGTGGTTGAGGTCCACGAAACTCGTGACCAGCACCGCGAAGGCGATGGAGACGATGGAGAAGTTGGTGGCGATGACCGCCGACTCGCGCTTGGAGTAGAAGCCGCGCTCGTACTGCTGGGTGGTGATGAGCACGCCCACGGTGCCGGAGCCGAGCCAGGAGGCGGTGGCGTCGATGGCCGAGCGCCCCGGCAGGTTGAACACCCGGCGGAAGACGTTGCGTACCAGCGTGCCGATGAACTCCATCAGGCCGAAGTCCAC
>CAZHBN010000226.1:6610-6936 GCA_964530405.1 uncultured Ectothiorhodospiraceae bacterium | reverse complement strand
CGGTGGGGGTTCCGCCGGGAGTGTAAGCGGCCAGGGAAGGCCGCAACCAAGCGTACACGGACGTATTTACAGCGTCTCCCGGCGGAACCCCCACCGACGGTGCCTCGTCCCGCTCGGCGAATGGCTTCCATAGGTCGCGGGCGTCTATCAGCAGCGCACCCAAACAATCCACGACAATGCCGCGCCCTGCACGGAGCGAGCAAGTGGCGCGCGCCACACGTGAACACACACGGAGGATTCACATGCTGACCTGGAACGACGAAAAGCCTGCCACGCCGCGGGCCGACGGCGCCGCCGAGCCGGTGCGTGCCGAGGACAAGCGCGTG
>CAZHBN010000226.1:0-6600 GCA_964530405.1 uncultured Ectothiorhodospiraceae bacterium | reverse complement strand
CAGCTCGCGCCGTTCCGTTACCCATGGGCCTGGGAATACTTCCTCAAGGCCAACAAGAATCACTGGACGCCCGTGGACATCAACATGTCCCAGGACGTTCACGACTACCACCACCGCCTGAGCGAGGCCGAGCGCCATGTCTACGAGAATGTGCTCGCCTATCTGACGACCGCTGACATCCTCGCCATGCGTAATATCGGCCTGGCGGTGATGGAGAAGATGAGCGCGCCGGAGCTCCAGATCTACCAGGCCCGCCAGGTCTACGAGGAGTCCATGCATACCTGGGCCTACCAGCATTGCATCGAAACCATCGGCCTGGACCAGGGCGAGATTTACAACCGCTACCGCGTGGTGCCGCAGATCCAGCGCAAGATCGCACTGTCCAACCGGCGGTTGAACGCGGTGCTACGCCCGGACATCGACCTTACCGACCGAGATGCGCTGCACGAGTTCGTGATGTCCTATCTGTTCTTCGCCGCGGTGTTCGAGGGGACCTGGTTCTACAACGGCTTCAGCCCGATCTTCTCACTGCAGCGTCGCGGGCTCATGAAGGGTACGGGTGAGCAACTCCAGTACATCATGCGGGACGAGGTCATGCATTTCACCTTCGGCATGCGCGTGGTCCGCCAGATCGTCCAGGAGGAGGGGGTCGAGCTGGACCCCAAGGCGGTGGCCGACATGTGGGAGGAAGCCGACGAGGCCGAGCGCGGCTACGCCGATTTTCTCCTGGCCGACCCTATCCTCGGCTACGACGCGGACATGCACCATCAGCAATTCCGCTTCATCGCCAACCGCCGAGCCAACAAGGTGGGCCTCGCCGAGCCATTCCCCGGTGCCCGCAACGCCCTGCCATGGCTGGACGAGCAGGCCAACCTGCGCAAGGAGAAGAACTTCTTCGAGACGCGGGTGACCGAGTACCAGACCGGCGGGGCATTGAGCTGGGACTGAGTCGGGCGCGTGACGAGTTCAAAGCGGCAAGATTAAAGAAGTGGCCGAGGGGGCGGTGGGACCGTGTCGGGCTGCGTTCAGCCGCCGACAGGGGTTACAGTTGAAATCCTTGGCTGTGCCGCCGGGCACGGCCATTGCCAACTTGATACTTGCAACTTTGAACTTTTAACCAGGATCTCTCATGGCCAATATCTTCGAGAAGATCGTCAACGGCGAGCTGGATGCGGACATCGTCTTTCAGGACGAGCGCGTGACCGCCTTCCGCGACATTGCCCCCAAAGCCCGGGTGCACGTGCTGATCGTGCCCAACAAGGTGATCGAGACCGTGGATGACATCGCCGACGACGATGAAGCCCTTATCGGACACATGGTCCTCGTCGCGCGGGACATCGCGCGACAGGAGGGCATCGCCGAAGACGGCTACCGGCTGATGATCAACTGTCGGGAGCATGGCGGGCAGGAGGTATACCACCTCCACCTCCACCTCATGGGCGGACAGCACATGGGGCCCATGGTCTGCCGGTAGGCGCATCGTTTAGTGCCAAGGCACGAGTACAAAGTGAAAAGCGGCAGGCAGGCCTCGGGGCGCCGTTGCCTCTTGCCGCTTCAAGCTTGCCGCTTTTGACGCTTTCCTACGCCTGGGCCGCCTTGCGCTGGCCCCGGCCGCGGCGGGCACCGCCACGTCTGGCACGGTTGTCCTGACGCCGCCGGCCATTGGTGTGGGCGCTGTCGTCCGGCAGCCGGGTCATGGGAATGCGATCATCCGGTTCGAAGCCGGTCACGGTTTCGCGCTGAAGATGCCGGCGCAGCATCGTCTCGATATCCCGCAGGCACTTGAGCTCGTCGATGCTCACCAGCGAGACCGCCTCGCCCTCGGAACCGGCGCGGCCGGTGCGTCCGATGCGGTGGACGTAATCCTCCGGCACATTGGGGAGCTCGAAGTTCACCACGTGGGGTAGCTGCTCGATATCCAGGCCACGGGCGGCGATGTCCGTCGCCACAAGAACTCGGACGTCACCGGCCTTGAACCCGGACAGTGCCCGGGTGCGCGCGCCCTGGCTCTTGTTGCCGTGAATCGCGGCAGCGCCGATACCGCCGCGTTCGAGCTTCTGCGCGAGACGGTTGGCACCGTGCTTGGTACGGGTGAACACCAGCACCTGGCGCCAGTCATGGGTTTCGATGAGGTGTCGCAGCAGCGCCGGCTTCTGCGCCTTGTCCACGGGGTGGATCTTCTGCGCCACCGTCTCCGCGGTGCTCGAACGGGGGGCGACCTCGACCCGCGTCGGCGTCGTCAGCAGGCTGTCGGTGAGCCGGCGGATTTCCTGGGAGAAGGTTGCCGAGAACATCAGGTTCTGCCGTTCGGAAGGCAGCAGCGCCAGGATTTTGCGGATGTCGCGGATGAAGCCCATGTCGAGCATCCGGTCGGCTTCATCGAGGACCAGGGTTTCCAGCCGGTCGAAGCGCACCGCGCCCTGACTGTGCAGATCCAGAAGGCGCCCCGGCGTCGCTACCAGGATATCCACGCCCCGGCGAAGCTGCTCGATCTGCGGGTTGATCTTCACACCGCCGAAGACCACCGCGGCGCGCAGCGGCAAGTGCCGGCCGTAGCTGGTCACGCTCTCACCGACCTGGGCGGCGAGCTCGCGCGTGGGCGTGAGGATGAGCGCGCGCACGCCTTTGCCCTGACGCGCCGGGTTGGCGGTGAGGCGGTGCAGCAGCGGCAGGGTGAAGCCGGCGGTCTTGCCGGTACCGGTCTGGGCGGCGGCCATGACGTCACCGCCGGAGAGCACCGCCGGAATCGCCTGCGCCTGAATGGGGGTCGGTGTCTCGTAGCCGCGTTCGTTCACCGCGCGCACGAGCGTCTCGGACAGGCCGAGCTGGGAAAATGCCATAGGTAAGAGAATCTCTTGCGGCCGCCTGGGCGGCCAGGAAGTAACGGGTGGGTTGCTAACCGTCTCGATAACAATGATCGGATTAGAAACGTCTCGCGCACCATACGCGGTTTCGTGGAGGTGCGCCAGCCTCATTGTCCACCGAAGTGGTTATGTCAACGCAACGCTGGCACGGAAGCGCCGGTGTGCGGCAGCGAAGAACACGGTGCCGATGGCGATGACGGCCAGAAATTGTGGCCATACCGTCGCCCAGCCCGCGCCGCGATAGAGGATCGCCTGAGCGAGCCCTACGAAATGGGTCGTGGGGGCCGCCTGCATGATCCACTGCACGCCCTCCGGCATGCTCTCCGGCGGTGTCACGCTGCCGGAGAGCATCTGCAGGGGAACGATCACCAGGATCATGAGCAATCCGAACTGGGGCATCGAACGGGCGACGGTGCCCAGGTAGATGCCGATGGCGGTGGTGGAGAACAGATGCAGCGCCGCGCCCAGCAGAAACAGGGGGATAGAGCCGGCGATGGGCACGTCGAGCGCCCCCTGGACCACGATGACCAGCGACAGCCATGCCGCCACGAGCACGACCAGGGCATTGGCCCATACTTTGGCCGCCATGATCTCGAGCGGGGAGAGTGGCATCACCAGCAGGTGCTCAAGGGTGCCGTGTTCCCGTTCCCGTATCAGCGCCGCGCCGGCCAGGATGATCGAGAGCATGGTGACGTTATTGATGATCTCCATTACGCCGCCGAACCACAGACCCTCGAGGTTGGGGTTGAACTTCACTCGTGTCGCAAGCTCGATGGGTAGCCTGGCCCCGTCACGCCTGCCTTGCACGAAGCGGCCGATTTCTCCGGCGACAATGTTGCGGATGTAGCCCTGACCGATGAATGCCTGGGTCATGCGTGTGGCGTCGATGTTCACTTGCAGAGCCGGTTGACGGCCAGCGAGCAGGTCGCGCTGGAAGCCCGGCGGAATGTCGATGATGAACGTGTAGCGGCCGGTATCGAGGTTGCGATCCATCGCGTTCAGGCTGATGCGCTCGACGGGCAGGAAGTAGGGACCGTAGAAGGCATCGGCGATCTGCTGCGACAACGGCGTTCGGTCTTCGTCGACTACGGCGATGGGCGCGTTGTGCAACCCGACCGAGGCACTCGTGGCCACGGCATAGATGCCACCCGAGAACGCCCAGACGACGAAGACGAATAACACCTTGTCGAACCACAGGCTGCGCAGTTCCTTGACTCCGAGGTGGAAGATGTTGGCGAGTGCCTTCACGGTCAGCCGTCCTGTTTGCGGAGAAGGGCGAGACTCAGCCCGGTGAGCACGGGGATGAAAAGCGCCAGCGCGAGGAAGTAGGGCGCGAGCTCCGTGAAGCCCAGATCCTTGGTGAACACGCCCCGGCTGATCACCAGGAAGTACGTCGTGGGAAATACCGCACTGATGACCCGGCCGAGCCCTTCCAGCGAGGATACCGGGTCGGTTAGCCCGGAAAACTGCAGGGCCGGGAGCATGGTGGCTACCGCAGTGCCGGCCAGCGCTGCGATCTGGGTACGCGTGAATGCCGACATCACCAGTCCAAGGCCGGTCGTGGCGGTGACGTAGAGCAGCGCACCCACCGTCAGAGCGGCGGCACTGCCTTTGAGCGGCACACCGAGTACCGAGACCGCGAGTGCCACCAGTGCCAGAAAGCTCGCCATGCTCAACGCGATGTACGGCAATTGCTTGCCGATCAGGAATTCGAAGCGCGTGACCGGCGTTACGTACAGGTTGGTGATCGAGCCGAGCTCCTTCTCGCGTACCACGCCGACGGCCATGAGCATTGCCGGAATGAACACCAGTAGCACCGGTATGACGGCCGGTACCATGGCGTACAGGCTCTTGAAATCCTGGTTGTAGCGGTAGCGCACTTCGATGTCCGCTGGTAGCAGTCGCGGAACGATGCCGCGGGTGCGTACGCTGAGATCGGCCAGATAGGCGAGATTGGCGGCTTCGATGTAGCCGCGGATCGTCTCGCCGCGGAAGGGCATCGCGCCGTCGACCCACACGCCGAGTTCGACTGGGCGTCCACGCTTGAGCGCGCGGCCGAACCCGGGAGGAATCTCGATCGCCATCCCCAGCTCTCCGCTTGCCATGCGGCGGTCCAGCGCCGTGGCGTCGGCAATGGGGCCGCGTTCGTCGAAGTAGCGCGACCCGGCGAGATACTCTGAGTAGTCACGGCTGGCCGGGGTTCGGTCGCGGTCGAGTACGGCGAACGTCAGCTCGTCCACATCCAGCGTGAGTCCGTAGCCGAGGATGAACATCAGCATCACGGACCCGGCCAGCGCGAACGTCAGCCGGATGGGGTCGCGCACCACCTCCAGGGCTTCGCGGTACGCATAGGCGAACAGCCGCCGAAGACGCCTTCGGCCGCCGCTGTCCGGCTGCGGGGCGGGCTCCGGGAGGTCGGTATCGGCCTGCGTGTTTCGGGTATCGTCCCCGGAGGCTTCCTCCAGGTGCGCGATGAACGCCTCTTCCAGCGTGTCTGCCCCGCGCCCGGCACGAATGGCTGCCGGCGTATCGGTGACGAGCACCCGGCCCGCATGCATCAGTGAGATACGGTCGCAGCGCTCTGCCTCGTTCATGAAATGGGTGGAGATGAAGATGGTCACGCCGTGATGGCGTGACAGATCGGTCAGTATCGCCCAGAAGCGCGCCCGCGCCACTGGGTCCACGCCGGAGGTGGGTTCGTCGAGAATCAGCATCTCCGGGTCGTGAACGACGGCCACCGCCAGGGACAATCGCTGGCGCATGCCCAGTGGCAGGTCTGCGGCGAGCTGGTCGGCATGGGTGTCGAGGTCGAAGCGCTCGAGCAGCTCGGCGATGCGCGCGTCGATACGGTGGCTGTCCAGGTGGAACAGGCGTGCGTGGAGCACGAGGTTCTGGCGCACCGTGAGCTCCGCGTATAGCGAGAACCCCTGCGACATGTAGCCCACCCGGCGGCGCATGGCCATGCCCTGGTCCAAGGGTTGGCCCAGCAGCCAGGCTTGTCCCGCGCTGGGCGGGAGCAGGCCGGTGAGCATCTTCATGGTGGTGGTCTTGCCGCAGCCGTTGGAGCCGAGGAATCCGAAGATCTCGCCACGACGCACGTCCAGGCTGACGTCGTCGACTGCGGTGAAGTCTCCGAAGCGGCGGGTGAGCCCCTTGGCAGTGATCACCGGTTCGCCGCTGAGCGGGGCCGCTTCGGCGGGTGCGGCGTCCACTTCGACACTGGATGCCTGCGGCAGCAGTCCCACGAACGCCGCCTCCAGGGTCCGTGTACCGGTACGGCGCTTGAGCTCGTCCGGCGAGCCCGTGCCGAGTATTTCGCCGGTGTTCATGGCCAGCAGGTGGTCGAACTGTTCGGCTTCCTCCATGTACGCAGTGGCCACGACCACGCTCATGGCCGCACGGCGTTCACGGATACGTGCGATGAGTTCCCAGAACTGGCGACGGGAGAGCGGGTCCACGCCGGTGGTGGGTTCGTCCAGGATGAGCAGATCCGGGTCGTGGATGAGCGCGCAGCACAGCCCAAGCTTCTGCTTCATGCCCCCGGACAGCTTGCCAGCGGGCCGGTCGCGGAAGTCGGTGAGACCGGTGCTCGCGAGCAGCTCGGCGATGCGCCGACCGCGTTGCGTACGGGTGAGCCCGAACAGGCGTCCGAAGAAGTCCACGTTCTCGGCGACGGATAGCGTCGCGTAGAGGTTTCGCCCCAGTCCCTGGGGCATGTAAGCGATACGCGGTGAAA
>CAZHBN010000225.1:0-6936 GCA_964530405.1 uncultured Ectothiorhodospiraceae bacterium | reverse complement strand
CGCATGATGCCGCGGGCGCGGCATGTGGTGCACTGCAGTATAGAGAGCTTGCACCGGCCACGGCAAGCGCGCCGTGGTGCCGGAGAGTGGCTTCGGTGGCGGTTAAGTGGCGAATAGCCCCGGTGACGAGCACGCTGCGGGTCCCCACGTTCGTCAGGCAGACCACCGGTCCGGCCCGAATGGCAGGGTGTGCATGACGAGCCCGCACTCCCGGCCAACGGCAACCCGGCAGGCGGTCGTATTCACCAATGCAGCGGCGGGTCGCGCCCGCGACGCGCTGGACGAAGGGCTTGCCGCGCTTGCGGACGCCGGGGTGGCGTATACCTGCCACTGGCCGGCGACCGCGGATGAGCTCCGCGCCGGTGTCACGCGTGCCCGCCGTGACGCCGACGTCGTCGTTCTCGCCGGGGGGGACGGTACCGTCAATGCTGCGCTGCCGGCGCTGATGGGCACGGGCGCGCCGCTCGGGTTGCTGCCGTTGGGCACCGCCAACGACCTGGCGCGCAGTCTCGGCCTGCCCAAGGAGCCCGCCGATGCGGGAGCGGTGCTCGCCACCGGCCGCGTGCGACACGTGGATGTCGCGCGGGTCAACGGTCACCCGTTCGTGAACGTCGCCCATGTCGGGCTGGGGGTTCAGGCCAGGGACCAGGCGCTGAACCCCGCCGCCAAGCGTCGCTGGCGGGCCTTGAGCTATCCGCTGAGCCTGTTGCGAATGCCCGGGCGGTTGCGCCCGTTTCGCGTCGAGGTCGTCGTCGACGGGCGACATGCGCGCATGCGGGCGTTGCACCTTGCCGTCGGCAACGGCCGGTACTACGGGGGTGGCATTCCCGTGGAGGTCGGTGCGGACGTGGCCGACGGGCTACTCGATGCCTATTGCGTGCCGCCACACGGCCCGGTAGGACTGGTCAGGGCGGCCTGGGACGTATGGCGTGGCGGTTCGCCCGGCAGTCCCGTGTGGCGGGAAACCGGGCGCGCGGTCGAGGTACGTACCCGCCGGCGGCGGCGTATCATTGCCGACGGGGAGCACGTGGCCTGGACGCCCGCGCGCTTCGAGGTGATCCCCGCGGCGCTCGCGGTCGTGGTGCAGCGGGACGGTGGAGGAAATGGCGAATGACTCTATGGCGCGATGAGGCTCTCGCGGCGGTCAACGAGGTGCTGACGCAGTGCGAAGTCAATGCCCGTCATCACCGGTACTCGGCGGAAGTGCTGGCGGCGCCGGCGTTGGCCGGTTCACTGCAGCGCCTCGCCGCCGAGCGTGAACGCATGGCCGAGCAGCTCGCCTACCAGCTACGTGCCCACGGTGATTTGCCGGACGCCTCCGATTCCGAGCTGGACAGCCTGCACGAGCTCGGTGATCGTCTTATGGCCCGTCTCGCCGCCCGCGGAACGGCGGTGCTACTACGCGAGCGCGCCGAGGACGAGCGCCGGCTGGCCGCTGCCGCTCAGCTCGCCCTGGGGCATGCGGTGCCGGGGGACGTGCGTCCCCAGCTCGAAAACATCCGGGCCAGTGCCCAGCAGGCTGCCACGCGGGTCGCCACGCTCGCCGACGCCGATAGCAATCCGTAAGGTCAGGGAACGCTTTCGGTGCTCGGCGCAGGCAGCCCCAGTCGGTATAGCAGGGGCTGCTGCGGCATCAGGAGGTCGGCCAGCGTGTAGCGGTCGAGCACCTCCAGGAATGCCCGCAGCGCCTCGTCGAGGACGCTCTGCAGGGTGCAGGCGCCGGTGAGGCGGCAGCGATTCTCCGTGCCGAAGCATTCCACCAGCTGCATATCGTTCTCGGTCTGGCGGATGAGCGCGCCCAGTCCGATCTCTTCGGGGGGTTGGTTGAGCCGCATGCCGCCGTGTTTGCCCCGCAGCGTCTCGATATAGCCCAGACGGTTGAGCTCGTAGACTACCTTCATCAAGTGATTGCGGGAGATCTCATAGCGCTCGGCGATCTCGCGGATGGTGGCAAGCTCGCCATCCTTGAGTCCGAGGTAGATCAGCACCCGCAGGCAATAGTCGCTGTAGAGCGTCAGTCGCATGGCGGTCTTCGGCGGTGTGGCGTTCGCTGCAGTATGCCGCGTGTAGCGCGTGCCGGCTACCCGGTGGTGTCGTCATCGTGCCGGGCGTGTCGCGATGAATACGCTGACGCCTATCAGTACGGCTGTGACCGCAATCCGAACCGTCATCGATGGAACGGTCATGATCATGATCCCCCAGCTCGCGATGATCAGCCCGATGGCCGTTCGCTTGGCCGCCGGTCGGATCGCGCGGTTGCGGCGCCAGTCCTCCAGCGGCGGACCGAGACGGGGGTGCTCCCGAAGCCAGCGCTCCAGAGCGGGTGAGCCGCGGGAGGCCGCGTACGCGGCGAGGAGCACGAACGGCGTCGTGGGCACCAGCGGGAGTGCCACGCCGATGCCGCCCAGGGCCACGCAGCCGACTGCCAGCGCCTGCCACGCGCGTCGCTGCCAGGCACCGCCGGCGGGTTGGTTCGGGTTCGATGCCATGGCCCACAGGATAACGCCTCGCAGGCGTCGTTGCCTGCATGGTCGTGCGCTGCCGGCACCGCGAGCGAGTTGCACGTTGCAGGGTAAAGTAGAGAACGATGCCCGTGGCGGGATCGTCCAAACCCGGCGGGTCGCGTGGCAAAGTCATGGCGGAGGGCCGGTGATGCGGCGGCGCAGGTGTTCAACGCGCGCTTGGGCGATCGCCTGCCTGGGTTTCCGGTTCGCGCGAATGCCGGCCTCCCTGGCAGCATTCGCGCGCGGACGTCATTCGTAATCGCCGCCTTTGAGAAACTGCAGGATGCTGGAGAAATCCCGCTGGCCGTTGCCGTGGGCGCTGTGGGTGGTATAGAGGTTTCGTGCCACCGAGCCCAGCGGTGTGGACGTGCCCGTGGCAGTCGCCATGTTCATGGCGAGGCCCAGGTCCTTGGCCATGAGGTCCACCATGAACCCGGGCCGGTAGCCATTCGACGCCGGAGCGCCGTCCATGACCCCTGGGTAGGGGTTGTACACCTGCAGCGCCCAGTTGCTGCCGGAGCTCGCTTTCATGACCTCGGAGAGCACCGCCGGATCCAGGCCGTGGGCCTCGGCCAGGTTGAGCGCCTCGGAGGTGCCGATCATGAGCACGGCCAGGAGCATGTTGTTGCACATCTTGCCGACCTGCCCGGCGCCGCTGGGGCCGGCGTGGAACACCGCCTTGCCCATGACGTCCAGTACCGGGCGGGCGTGTTCCACCGCCTGGGCGTCACCGCCGCAGATGAACGTCAGCGTGCCCGCCTTTGCGCCCGCGACGCCGCCGGACACCGGGGCATCGACGAACGCTATGCCGCGTTCACTGGCCGCCTCCGCCACCGCGCGTGCGTCCTCGGCGGCGATGGTGGAACAGTCCACCAGCAGGGTGTCGTCGCTGACGTTGTCCAGCAGGCCGCCGCCATCCATGTAGACCGACCGCACATGATGCCCGGCCGGCAGCATGGTGATGACGATTTCGGCACCCGCCGCCGCGGCCACGGCCGAGTCCGCGCTCTTCGCGCCGGCGTCCGTGAGTGCGGCAACGGCATCCGGTACGAGGTCGAACACGGTGACTTCATGGCCGGCCTGGAGCAGATTCCCGGCCATGGGGCCACCCATGTTACCGAGTCCGATGAATGCGATTCGGCTCATGACTCTCCTCTCCTCCATGTAGGTTTCCGTATACGTAAAGAGTCTGGGCCGATGGCGCGAAAAAGAAAAGATCACGCAACGTCAATAGCCGGGCACCGATGGCGCGTTGTTGCGAGACGGGAAACGGCGCGTTGCGGCAACGGGTGTTTCCGGCGCGCGCCCGAGCCCCCATATTTGCGATTCCCATGACGTTGGCCCGGAGGTTCCCATGTCACAGACCACTTCGAGCGATTCCCGCCGGATCACGCGTACCGTCCGCGGGATGCCGGCCAGCGACGGCGCTGGCGTGCGCCTGACCCGGATCATCGGCACACCGGAACTTGATGCGGTGGACCCGTTCCTGATGCTCGACGAGTTCCGATCCGACCGGGCGGACGACTATCTAGCCGGCTTCCCCGAGCATCCGCATCGCGGTTTCGAGACCGTCACCTACATGCTCGCCGGGCGCATGCGCCATCGCGACAACCAGGGCAACAGCGGCCTGCTGGGGCCGGGCAGCGTGCAGTGGATGACCGCGGGGCGCGGGATCGTGCACTCGGAGATGCCGGAGCAGGCCGACGGGCTGATGTGGGGGTTTCAGCTGTGGGTCAACCTGCCGGCGGCGGAGAAGATGACCACGCCGCGCTATCAGGACATCGCCGCGGAGCGGATTCCTGCCGCGACGCCTGCCCAGGGGGTCACCGTGCGCGTGATCGCCGGGCGTGCGGGTGACGTCGAAGGGCCGGTACGCGGCGTCGCGACCGACCCGGTCTATCTCGATGTGGCGCTCGAGCCGGGCACGCGCTGGCGCGCGAGTGTGCCGAACGGGCACGCGGGCTTCGTCTATGTTTTCGACGGTGCCGTGGAGGTGGGCGCCGGTGACGAGGAGCGGTCGATGAGCCGGGGTGATCTCGGCGTGCTGAGCGACGGGGCGGACGTCGCTCTCGCCAGCCGTAATGGCGGGCGCTGCCTGTTGGTTGCCGGGCGCCCGCTTGGCGAGCCGGTCGCCCGACATGGCCCGTTCGTGATGAACACCCGCGACGAGCTGGTTCAGGCGGTCGAGGATTACCAGGCGGGCAGGTTCTGAGGCGGATGCTGCGGCGCAGCAGTGCACGCCGGCGACCGGCCTTCTATGGTTGCCACAGGCGGCGCGCCGATGACGGCACGCCGGTTTCGTGCCTGCGTGCGTGGCGGGGAGGACCCTGGCGATGGAGATGGAGCAACGACGGGAGCTGCCCTTCGACCGGTCCACCGTCTGGGCCTCGCTCAACGATCCGGCGGTGTTACGCACGTGTGTTCCCGGCTGCCAGGGTATGGAGCCGCTGGACGAGAACAGCTACGAGGCCGTGGTCAGCACCAAGATCGGGCCGGTGAAGGCCCGCTTTCGCGGGCATATCCACATCGAGAACGCGCAGCCGCCCGAGGCCTACCGGCTGCGTTTCGAGGGCCAGGGCGGCGCCGCCGGCTTCGCCAAGGGTGCGGCTGACGTGGCGCTCTCGGAGACGGACACCGGCACGATGCTGGGCTACCGCGTGGATGCCACGGTGGGCGGCAAGCTGGCCCAGGTGGGTTCGCGAATCGTCCTGGGCGCGGCGCGCAAGCTCGCCGACGAGTTCTTCGACAATTTCGAGGCGTATCTCCGTGGGGATTCGATAGAGTCCGCGAGCGCCGCTGACATGTCCGGGGCAGGCGCCGCACAGGAGCCGGCGGCCTCCGGGGCGCCGGCGTCCGCGCCGGTGAACGGCGAGGCGCGGGCGGACGAGGAGCGTCCGGCGGAGACCACCGGCGAGAAGGGCGGCTGGCGCTTCTGGCGCCGGCGGCAATAGCGACGGGCTTGCGCCGCGTCGAGCACCGTCTACCTTCGGAGTACTGCTCTTCTCGGAGGCTTCGTCATGGCCGCACGAACCGGCCGGCGCGAGATGGCGCCGCCGAGAAGCGCAGGCGACAGCGTCATCGCCCCAGGCGCCCGGCAGCCAGGCAGAGGCGTGCAACAAGCGTCGGCCGAGTCAGGAGGAGTCCCGTCCATGAAGGTTTCGCTTACCGTTAACGGCCAGGATTCGTCGACGGATGTGGATCCGCGCACGGCCCTGGTAGAGCTCCTGCGCAATCATCTTGCCCTGACCGGCACCCACGTCGGCTGTGATACCGGCCAGTGTGGCGCCTGCACCGTTCATCTCGACGGCCGGGCGGTGAAGGCCTGCAGCGTGTTGGCCGGACAGGCCGAAGGGGCGTCGATTACCACCATCGAAGGGCTCTCCGACGGCAATGGCGGGTTGCACCCCATGCAGGCGGCGTTCCGTGAATGCCACGGTCTGCAGTGCGGCTTCTGCACCCCCGGTATGGTCATGGCCGCGGTGGACCTGGTTCAGCGCCATCCCAGACCCGACGAGGCCACGGTTCGGGAGGGGCTCGAGGGTAACTACTGCCGCTGCACCGGCTACCACAACATCGTGCGCGCCGTTCGCAGTGCCGCCGAGCGCATGGGGGGTGGTTGAGATGAGCCAGTCGAGTATCGGTGAGCCCGTTCTGCGTCGTGAGGACGAGCGCTTTCTCCGCGGGCAGGGCCATTACACGGACGATCTCCACTTCCCCGGCGAAACGCATGCCTATTTCCTGCGTTCGCCCCACGCCCACGCGCGCATCCGCAGCATCGACACCGCGGAGGCGGAACGGGCGGCGGGTGTGCTTGCCGTTTACACCGGCGACGACCTGGCCGCCGACGGCGTCGGCGGTATCCCCTGTGGCTGGCAGATCACCGACGTCAACGGTGAGCCCATGAAGGAGCCGCCACATCCGGCGCTCGCCCAGGGCAAGGTGCGCTACGTCGGCGATACCGTGGCCGTGGTCATCGCCGAGGCGTTCTGGCAGGCGAAGGACGCCGCCGAGCTCATCGACGTGGATTACGAACCGCTCGATGCAGTCGTCTCCCCCACGCGGGCGCTCGCCGAGGGGGCGCCCCGCGTTCACGACGAGCTCGCCGACAACTGCTGTTACGTCTGGGAGATCGGCGACCGTGGCGCGGTCGACAGCGCCTTCGAAAACGCCCATCACGTGACTACGGTGGCGCTTACGAACAACCGCCTGATCCCCAACGCCATCGAGCCTCGGGCGGCGATCGCCATGTACTCGCCCGGCGAGGCGCGCTACACGCTCTACACCACCAGCCAGAACCCCCACGTCACGCGGTTGCTGATGAGTGCCTTCGTTCTCAACGTGCCCGAGCACAAGGTGCGGGTGGTGGCACCGGACGTGGGCGGCGGCTTCGGCTCGAAAATCTTCCACTACGCCGAGGAGGCGGTGCTGACCT
>CAZHBN010000224.1:0-6946 GCA_964530405.1 uncultured Ectothiorhodospiraceae bacterium | reverse complement strand
GCTCGGTCTCGTCGCCCGTGTTCCAGAATCCTTCGATGGAATCCACGCGATAGAAGGCGCGATTGTAAGTCTGGTCGAAAACAACGCTGTCGAAAATGTAGAACTCGATCTCCGGCCCCCAGTAGCTCACATCGGCGATACCGGTCCCCCGAAGGTGGTTTTCGGCTTTCTGCGCTACGTAGCGCGGGTCGCGGGTGTAGGGTTGCCCCGTTACCGGATCGCGGATGTTGCCGATGAGGCTGAGTGTGGGCGCCTCGGTGAATGGATCGAGGAAAGCGGTGTCCGGGTCCGGCACCAGCAGCATGTCGCTCTCCTGGATGCTCTGGAATCCGCGAATGCTGGAGCCGTCGTAGCCGATTCCCTCGTCGAACGCCTCCGGGGTGAGCACGTTCACGGGAATGGAGAAGTGTTGCCACAGTCCGGGCAGATCGCAGAACTTCAGGTCCACGATCTCGACATCATGTTCCCGGGCCATCTCGATGACAGCGTTGGCGTCCATGGCGAGCCCCTCCCGACCGTCCGGGACCGCCGCCGCACCGCTCCGGCCGCCTGCGCGCGGCGAGAGTCTGACGCGCGGCCGGGCAAGCCTTGTTCGTGTGAAGTATAGCTACGCCCGGCCCTCAATCCGTCTCGCTCACGCGAGCCTGGCGCCGTCCGGGCATTCCTTGTCCGGTACCGCCAGCACCACTGCACCGTCATCCCGGTGAAAACCGGTGACCAGGCACTCCGAGCGCATGGGGCCGATCTGCTTGGGCGGAAAATTCACCACGGCCATGACCTGACGCCCCACTAGCTCCTCTGGCGTGTAGAGGTCAGTGATCTGGGCGCTGGACTTGCGTACGCCGATCTCGGGGCCGAAATCCACCCTGAGTTTGTAGGCGGGTTTGCGCGCCTGCGTGAACAGCTCAGCCTCGATGATCGTGCCCACCCGCAACTCCACCTTGAGGAAGTCTTCGAATTCGATGGTCTCCATGTCCGTCCCTCTGCCTGATTGTGCTGAATTTGTGGCCGTCACCCGGAAATGGTTTTTCCGCACCGGGCGCCGAGTCGTGAGCGACCAGGGTCAGCGGCGCCGAGTTGCCAGCGTCAACCAGCCAGCCGCCCCATGGCGGCATCGGTGAACGTGCGCACCGGTAATGCCGCCCAACGGTCCGTCGCTTGCCCGGAGTAAATATCGCCAAGCACGGCACCGTAAAGGCACGACATCGCTCTGATGGATGCGGAAGACATCGGTACCGGTGGCCACAAAAGCGCCGGGTCCGGCGGCAAACGCGCCGAGGGCGAGCATCATGACGCACGCCATCGAGCCGTGCACGTCGTAATGAGGGCCGCAGCCGGTGGGGGAACGTCCAGATAGTGGCGGCGTTGAACACGAAACAGCGTGACCCGAATCGGTCACGTCAGGACGATCCGCGCCACGCTGCTATCGCCGAAATCTGGCGGAGAGGGAGGGATTCGAACCCCCGGACCCCGCAAGGGGTCACCGCATTTCGAGTGCGGCGCTTTCGTCCACTCAGCCACCTCTCCGGGGTGGGTGCCGGTCGTTCCCGACCAGCGCGGCGCGTAGTCTACAATATCTGTTCGCCGATGACGAATAGTGATTGACTCTGAATGTCGCACCGGTCGCTGCACTTGGCCATCGCTGCCGCCATGCTCGCCCTGCTGGGCCTGACCGCCCTCGGCGGGTTCGGCGGGCCGACACGCCTGGAGGATATCCGCAAGCGCGGCACGCTTGCGGTCGCGATGCGGATTGGCCCGGTATCCTTCGTGCCGGCGGAGAACAATGGCGCCGCAAGCGAACCTGGCGGATTCGAGTACGAGCTGCTCGTGGGATTCGCCGAAGCCCTGGCCGTGGATCTCGACGTCCGGCCGGTGGCGAGCATCGAACAGGCGATGGCACTGCTGGAGAACGGCACGGTGGACCTGGTGGCCGCCGGTGTCAGCGCCACGCCGGCGCGACGCGACCGCTTCGCGTTCACCCGCGGCTACCTGGAAACCCAACCACGCATCGTCCATCGCAATGACGTCGACGATGCCGAATCGGTCGAGGACCTCGTCGGCCAGCGCGTGGAGGCGCTTGCCCACACGGTTCACGCCCGGCGCCTGCGCGAGATAGCGAACGACCGGGAAGCGCTGACGTGGCGCACCCTCGAGCGGAGCACCACCGAGCAGTTGCTCTACCGGGTGTGGCGGGGCCGGAGTGACTATGCCCTGACCGACGAGCTGTTCCTGGCGCTCAACCGTCCGTTCTACCCGGAGCTCCGCGCCGGGATGGCGTTAGGGCCACCCCGGGAGCTCGCGTGGATGATGCACATCTCCGACCAGGAGCTGCTGGAGGCCGCCAACGCCTACCTGCAGGCGCGCAGGGACGAGGGCATGCTGGCGGTGCTTCGGGACGAACACTTCGGCCACCTGCAGGAATTCGATTACGTGGGCACGCGTACGTTCCTGCGCCACATCACCGAGCGCCTGCCGCGTTTCCGCGACCTGTTCACGGAAGCGGCGCAGACCAACGGCATCGACTGGCGGCTGCTCGCGGCCGTGGGTTATCAGGAATCCCACTGGGATCCGGACGCGGTTTCACCCACCGGGGTACGCGGCGTCATGATGCTCACGCAGGACACCGCCGAATTCATCGGCATCGACGACCGTCGCGACCCGGCACAGAGCATTCGCGGCGGCGCCGCATATCTGGCGTCGCTGCGGGAGCGCATGCCCGAGGATATCCCCGAACCGAGCCGCACCTGGTTGACGCTCGCTGCCTACAACGTCGGTCTGGGTCACTTGGAGGACGCCCGCCGCATCACTGAGATGCGCGGCGGCAACCCGGATGAGTGGTTCGATGTTCGCAAGAACCTGCCCCTGCTCGCCAAGCAGGAATGGCACCAGCGAGTAACCCACGGCTATGCCCGCGGCTGGGAGCCGGTGCGATACGTGGAAAACATCCGCCGCTACTTCCACCTGCTCGAACGGGTCACCCAGCCCGGCCAGCCCGATACACCGTCAATTGCGCGGGAAGCGCTGCTGCCGCGCCCGTTGCGCATCCCGGCTTCGATTGAATCAATGCTTTAGGACGCGGCAGCGTCGAGCGCCTGGTCGATGTCCCACAGGATGTCGTCCAGGGTCTCCAGGCCCACCGAAAGCCGGATCATGTCCGGGGGCGCGCCGGCGGCCTCCTGCTGTTCGACGGTGAGCTGGCGATGGGTAGTGGACGCCGGGTGAATAACCAGAGTGCGCGCGTCGCCGATGTTGGCGAGGTGCGAGAGGAACTGCACCGACTCGATGAATGTCACGCCCGCCTCGTGGCCACCACGGATACCGAAACTCACGATCCCGCCGGCGCCCCTGGGCAGATAGTGCTCCCGCAGCCCGGCATAGGGGCTGTCGGGTAGCCCCGCGTAACGCACCCAGGCGACCTGGGGGTGATCACGCAGATGCTCCGCCACGCGTAGCGCATTCTCGCAGTGACGCTCCATGCGCAGTGGCAACGTCTCCAGCCCCTGGAGGAACAGCCAGCTATGCATGGGCGCGAGCGTCGGTCCAAGCGTACGCAGCGTCTCGCAACGCACTTTCATGGTGAAGCCGAAGTCGCCGAAGGTCTCGTAGAAGCGCACGCCGTGGTAGCCCTCGGAGGGCTCGGTCATGCCCGGGAAGTTGCCGTTGTCCCAGGGGAAACGGCCCGACTCCACCAGCACGCCGCCGAGGGCGGTGCCGTGGCCGCCAATGAACTTGGTGGCCGAATGAACGACGATGTCGGCGCCGTGCTCGATGGGCCGGCACAGGTATGGCGTCGCCATGGTGTTATCCACCACCAGCGGCAACCCGGACTCGTGAGCGATGGCGGCGACCGACTCGATGTCCAGGACGTTGCCGAGGGGGTTACCCAGTGTCTCGCCGAATACCAGCTTGGTGCGTGGCGTGATCGCCGCGCGGAAATTCTCCGGATCGTCCGGGTCCACGAAGTGGGTGGTGATACCCATCTTGCGGAAGGTGACGTGCAGCTGGCTGTAGGTCCCGCCGTAGAGGGTGCGCGCGGCGACCACCTCATCGCCTGCCTCCAGCAGCGTAAGCAGCGCCGCGGTCTGGGCCGCCATGCCCGAGGCCGTGGCCACCGCCGCCCGGCCCCCCTCCAGCGTCGCCATGCGCTCCTCGAAGACGGCAGTGGTGGGGTTACTGAGGCGCCCGTAGATGTTGCCGAAGGTCTGTAGATTGAATAGCGAAGCAGCGTGGTCGGTGCTGTCGAACACGTATGAGGCGGTCTGATGTATGGGTACCGCCCGTGCGCCGGTGGCGGGATCCGGCTGCTGACCGGCATGCAGACACAGTGTTTCGAAACCGTAGTCGTGATCTGTCATCGCTTGCCCCATCAGTGCTCTGATCTATTGGCACGCACGCCCTGGCGTGCCGGCGGCTCGTAGCGAACGCCGGATCCCGGGCCACGTCGTCAGCGGGGGATATAGCGCGAGCGCTTCGCGGTGACCACGCCGGTGTTCACCCCGGCGAAGTTGAGCCCGCCGAACAGCCGGGCGTATTCGATCTTCATACAGCGATCCATTACCACGTCCAGCCCGGCGGCACGGGCGCGCTCGGCGGCGGCCTCGTGGACGACCCCTATCTGCATCCACACCACCCGCGCGCCAATGGCGATGGCGTCATCGACGATAGGGGGCACCTCCTCGGGCTTGCGGAAAATGTCCACCACGTCCACGGGCTCAGGAATATCGCGCAGACCCGGGTAACTACGCTGGCCGAGGATCTCGTCATGGCCGGGGTTCACCGGAATCACGCGGTAGCCGTGGTCGAGCAGATATTTCCCCGCAAAATAGCTCGGGCGGTGCCACTTGGGCGAAAGGCCCACCACGGCAATAGTGCGGTTCTCGGCCAGAATGCGGCGCAGGGTGGCGATATCCGTCATGATGCTCCGCTCGCGGTCAGCAGTTCCTGCCGGTCAGTCGCTCGGTGCCCGCGAGCATACCCCGACGGCGCGAAAGCGGACACCCCCCGAGTATTTGCGGTAGATTACGGGCTTTTCGTCAGCGCCCAATTGCGTGAGCATGCATCCATCCTCGGAACCCCTGTCCGCAAACGACCCCACCGATGCGCCACTGCGCGTGTTGCGCGAGACCTTCGGTTACGAAGCGTTCCGCGGGCGTCAACGCGAAGTCATCGACGCGGTCACCGGCGGCCGACATGCCCTGGCACTGATGCCCACCGGTGGCGGCAAATCACTGTGCTACCAGATCCCCGCGCTACTGCGTGACGGTACTGCGGTGGTGGTCTCGCCGCTCATCGCGCTCATGCGCGACCAGGTGGAAGCGCTGCGCCATTACGGCGTGCGAGCGGCCTATCTGAACTCCGCCATGGATCCCCGCGACCGGCGCGAGTGCGAGCGCGCGCTCGCCGCCGGCGAGCTCGATCTGCTCTACGTCGCCCCGGAACGGTTGCTCACCGACGCGCTTCTGGCCACGCTAGAGCGCATTCCGCTGGCTCTGTTCGCCATCGACGAAGCCCACTGCGTTTCCCAGTGGGGGCACGATTTCCGGCCGGAATACATGCAGCTCGGCCAGCTCGCCGAGCGCTTTCCGCACACACCGATGGTCGCACTCACGGCCACCGCGGACGCCCGTACCCGCTCGGAGATCCTGCAGCGGCTGCTGCCCGCGGGCGCGGAGACGTTCGTCGCCAGCTTCGACCGGCCCAATATCCGCTATCGCGTACGCCTGAAGGAGCGCGCACGCCAGCAACTCTTCGAGTTCATCCAGGACGCCCACCCCGGTGAATCGGGCATCGTCTACTGCATGACCCGCCGGGCCACGGAAGAAGTGGCCGCCTGGCTGTCGGAGCGCGGAGTCCGCGCCGTGCCCTACCACGCGGGGCTCTCCGGGGAGACCCGCGAATTCAACCAGGAGCGGTTCCTGCGCGAGGACGGGTTGATCGTGGTCGCGACCGTGGCCTTCGGCATGGGCATCGACAAGCCCGACGTGCGCTTCGTCGTCCACATGGACCTGCCCAAGAGCCTGGAAGCCTATTACCAGGAAACCGGCCGCGCAGGCCGCGACGGCCTGCCCTCCGAAGCCCTGCTGCTCTACGGCAGCAAGGACGTCTATCGGGTACGAGCCATGCTGGAGAGCTCGGAAGCCGATCTGCGCCACAAACACGCCGAGCGCCAGCGGCTCGAGGCGCTGCTGGGCTTCTGCGAGCAGACCGGTTGTCGGCGCCAGGGCCTGCTCGCCTGGTTCGACGAGGTGCATCCGGGCGCCTGTGGCAATTGCGACAATTGCCTGGAGCCGCCGGAGACGTGGGACGCCACCGAGTCCGCGCGTATGGTGCTCTCGTGCATCTACCGCACGGGCCAGCGCTTTGGCGCCAACCATGTTATCGACGTGCTCCTCGGCAGTACCGCCGACCGCGTTCGCCGACTGGGCCACGACCGCCTGTCCACCTACGGCATCGGGCGCGACCATCCACGCAGCGTCTGGCAGTCGATCGTCCGGCAACTGCTCGCGCAGGGCTTCATTCGCCCCGATCCGGAAGGCCACGGCGGGTTGTGCCTCGCCGAGGAGTGCCGCTCGCTGCTGCGTGGCGAACGCCAACTCGTGCTGCGGCAGGATACCCGGACGTCACGGAAACAGCGCGCCCGAACCGGCGACGGCGCCAGCGCCCGAATCGACCCGGCGGACCGCGACGACTGGGAAGCGCTGCGTGCCTGCCGGCGAGAGATCGCCGACGCCGAGGGCGTACCGCCTTACGTCGTCTTTCACGACGCAACGCTGCTGGCGATGCTGCAGGTCAGACCGGCAACGCTCGAGGAGATGGCGAGCGTCAGCGGCGTCGGCCGGCACAAGCTGGAACGCTACGGGGAAGCGTTTCTGCGCGTGCTCAACGGTTACTGATACTAATCTTCTCAGAAGTATTGTCATGCGTCAGCCGGACTGTGCGCCGATGG
>CAZHBN010000223.1:0-6958 GCA_964530405.1 uncultured Ectothiorhodospiraceae bacterium | reverse complement strand
CAGATCGCCATCGTCGGCATCGGCGGCACCGAGGAACGGCTCACCCGGGCGCCGGACGGGAGTATCGCCGGGCGACCTTACATGGGCCTGTCGCTGACGTTCGACCATCGTGCAGTCAATGGCGAGCCAGCGGCCGTGTTCCTGGATGCGCTGTGTCAGCGCATCGAGCAAGCGCCGGAGCCGTCATGATGGCCGCAACGCAGCAAACGATATCCCCGGCGCGCGAGCCGTCCGCGCTGACTCACCTGGGGGTGGTCGAGGGATTGGCACTCGAACGGGCCTTGCTCGGCGAAGTGGCCGCCGGTGAGATCGCCGCCGAGGCGCGTATCTGGTGCTCGAGCGATCGCGCTCTGGTGGTGCCGCGAAGCGTCGCGAAGGGGCGTCGGTTCGCTCGGGCGAGTGCCATGCTGGAGCGGCTCGGTTACCCCGTGGTCGTCCGCGAGAGCGGCGGCGATGTGGTGCCCCAGGCGCCGGGGGTATGCAACGTTGCCGTCGCTTTCTCCGCGCCAGCTTGGCCCCGCGGCCAGCGCATGGGTGTGAGCGCTGCCTATGAGGTCCTGTGCACACCGTTGACCTGGTGGTTGCGCCGCCAGGGGGTGGCCGCTGACGTCGGCCCGGTACCGGGCGCGTTCTGCGACGGACGTTTCAACGTCACCATTGGCGAGAAAAAGGTCGCCGGCACTGCGCAGCGCTGGCGCCAGACCAGCCGCGGCGGGCAGGTGGTGCTCGCCCATGCGGCGCTCATGGTGGACGTGGATATCGACGAGCTCGTGACCGTGACGAATACCTTCTATCGCCTCTGCGGTATTGACCGCCAGTGCCGGGGCGCGAGTCACACGACTTTCGCCAGCGCGTTGGCGGACGTCGGTGGCGGGCCGGTGGCGTTGGAAACGCGTTTGTGGGGGCTGCTCGAACTCTATAGGGACTGCCTGTCGTCCATGGGTGGGGCGATGCTGGTCACCGTATGAGTGGGTAGACGGTCGCCGCAGATCCGCGACCACCGGCGAATTCCGACCAACAACAGCGAGGAGGAGCCCATGGAACTCGATAACCAAGCGGCGCTGGTCACCGGCGGTGGCCGCGGCATCGGGCGGGGCATTGCCCTGGCGCTGGCCGGTGCCGGTGCCGATGTGGCTGTTGCCGACATCAACAGCGACATCGCCAATGAAACGGCCGAGGCCGTCAGGCAGACGGGGCGCCGGAGTCTGGCGTTGTCCGTTGACGTGACTGACCCGGCGTCGGTTACGTCGATGGTCTCCGACGTCGAGGAGCACCTCGGACCATTGTCCGTTGCGGTCAACAACGCAGGCGTTATCAGCATCAAGTCGATCGGCGAGCTCGGGGTGAATGACTGGGACAAGTTGATGGCGGTTAATGCCCGTGGGGTGTTTCTGTGCACTCAGGCGGAAGTGGCCGTCATGCGCTCGCGCCGTTTTGGCCGCATCATCAATGTCGCCTCGATCGCGGGTAAGGTCGGTTTCCCGGACCTGTCCCATTACTCGGCTTCCAAGTTCGCGGTGATCGGCTTCAGCAACGCCGTGGCGAAGGAGGTCGCGCAGGAAGGCATCACCGTCAACGCGTTGTGCCCCGGTATCGTCGGCACCGGCATGTGGCGGGGTGACGATGGGCTCGCCGGGCGCTGGCGGCAGCCCGGCGAGAGCGAGGCGGAGTCCTGGGAACGCCACCAGAAGTCCCTGCTGCCCCAAGGGGTGGCTCAGACCCCGGAGGACATGGGGGATCTGGCCGTCTACCTAGCCGGTGCCAGCCATGTCACCGGCCAGGCGATCGCCGTGGACGGCGGCTTCTCCCTCTGAGCCGGAAGACGCATCCTCAACGGGTGCGCATGCGTCCCCGTCGGTAAGTGCCGATGGGGCCGTGATTGCCACCGAGATGCTTCTGACGGGCTGGGGCAGCATCCATCGACGTTTCCCTCGTTCGCCGGAGTCCGTCAGTGGCTCCGGCAGCTTTTTTTCCCTTCTCGTCGGCGCGTTGTCTCTGCAGGCGAACGGTTCAGCGTTCGAGACATCCGGTCGCGGTCAGATGCCGGCATGACACGCGGGGTCCGGCGACAGCGAGCGTGACATCGTGATCGGATTGGTAAGTCTCGTAGATCGGCTGCTCCGGGGAAGCGACATCCCGGGCGCCGCAACGCGATCCACTGTGTCGTCATCGACACGCCGGCGGGCCGGGGCTTCCGGATCCAAACGTGGACGCAGCCCACGGCAACGTCACGCAGCGGCGGCGTCGATTCCCGAACACGACCGTACTCCCTTGAGGGGGCGGGCTTGTCAGCCAGCGCTTCGCGCTCGCTGACCTACGAGAGCTTTTTCCGCACCGTAGGTCGACGAGCGCAAAGCGCGGGTCGACATTCCGAGGGGACAGACACCGTCTGCCCGCATCGGCCGATCTGAGCGGATGGCGATTGTCGATACCGCCCGAAATCGGCCAAAACTCCCTCCTTGAAAAACAATCGGCCAGGGATGTCAGTTGTCGTAGATCGGCTGCTCTTGGCAGCCGACATTCCAGACGGCCGGAACGGCAGTGCGACCCCCGCCGAGGCATCCCTACGCACCGGGTGCAGGGTGGCAATCAGAGTGCGGCGTTCAAGTGTAACGCAACGGCTGTAACGGACGAGTCGGTCGTAACGCGGACGCGCCTTGTTTTTATCTCTTGTAAATCAATTGTTTGTAAATTCATGGCTGAGGTTTGGCCATGGCACGGCGGTTGCAAAAACCGTTGCGACGTTCCCGCGCGGAGCGTTTGCACGAGAAAAATCTGCCTCAGAAATTCGGAGGAGAGAAGATCCCATGAAACGACGTTTGCTTCGAGCTCTGGCTGTTGCTGCGGCAACCATCTCGTTCGGAATATCGATGTCCGCCCATGCGGAACTCCCCGGCATGCGCGGGCCCCAGCACTTTGGGTTCACTGTTCCCGACCGCGAGGCGGCCGTTGAATTCTTCGTTGATGTCATCGGCTGTGAGGCGTTCTTCACCATCGGCCCGTTCGGGCCCTTCGACGACAACTGGATGGAGGTCAACCTCAACGTGCACCCGGAGGCCACCATCCCGGCTGCCCATCTCGTGCGCTGCGGTAACGGCACTAATCTGGAGATCTTCGAGTACACGGCACCGGATCAGCGCCAGGTTCAGCCGCGCAACAGCGACTACGGCGGCCACCATATCGCTTTCTACGTGGACGATATGGACGAGGCGGTCGCGTACCTGAAGGACCAGGGTGTGAAGGTGCTCGGTGAGCCGCACACCTTCACCGAGGGGCCGATGAAAGGGCTCACGTGGGTGTACTTCATGGCGCCCTGGGGCATGCAGCTCGAGATCGTGAGCGCGCCATACGGAATGGGCTACGAGCAGTCCACCGGCGGCCGCCTGTGGGATCCGCGCCACTGACCATGCGCTTCCCGGTTCCGGCGGCGGCCTATGCCGCCGCCGGCCCGGTTGTTCCCCTGTACCGTCCGGCAAGGGCCAGCACCAGGCTGCCGATGCCGAGTAGCCAGATGACGATACCCAGCAACGCCCCCACGTACGGAATGATCTGCAGGAGCACAAGTGCCAGCAGCGCTACGACGAAAGCGGTAATGACCGCGCGGCGACCCGGTGTGTCGGTTCGGCGCCAGCGGCGCACGCCCACGTGGCCCACGGCGGCGATGCCGTTGACGTAACCCACCAGGAGCATCACCGGATACAGGGCCAAAACGGCCAGCCCGAGAGGCAGCCCGATGAGGGTGATCATCGCCAGCACCGCCACGAATGGCGTGACGATGAGTGCCGCGATGCCCAGCCCCAGTGACGTTAGCATCCGACGCGTGCCGCGTCTCGCTGCCTCTTCGGAGAAAACCGGAAAGCCCAGCAGGTAGACCGCCCCCACCACGAGCATGCTCAGGCCGAAGACGATCGCCGCGCCTACGTCAACGCCATCGTCGGCGTCGCCGCCTGTTTCCCCGTCGTCCGGGCGGGTAGATCGGGTGATGTCGCCATCAATGATCGCCCCGTCGGCGATCGCCGGGTTCTCACCACCGTGATAGTGGAAAGCCCCTCGGATGTGCGCGCCGCCCAGCACCCGTACGTTCTCCGCGTAAACGGTGACGTCGCCGTCCACCGTCCCGCCGATTACGACGTGCTGTGCGGCCGTTTTCAACTCGCCGCCGACATCGCCGAGCACCTGGACGTCGCGCCCGGCCATCCAGGCCCAGCTGCCGGTTCTGCCGTCCGTGGTCAGGGTGACGGTCTCGCCGGCGGCGACGACGTGCCCTCCGACAGGTCCGGCGATCGTCACCATACGGCCGACGGTCCGCAGGTCATCCGCGATCGGGGCATTGATCTGGACGGTTTCCGCCGCCGTGATCACGTCCGCGTCCACGGCTTCGGTGATTGTCACGCGCTGGCCGGCGGCGGCGAGGTCGCCTTGCACCCGCGCGGCGATCTCCACGGTGCGGGCGGCGACGTAGAAGTCGTCGGGAATGGTACCCCGTTTGACGATGGTCTCGCCGAATTGCTGAGCCGCCGCGGTGGTGATCAGGCCCGCAATGGTCAGGAGGAAGACGATGGCTGGCAGGCGCGTGGAACGTTGGTGCCGCATTGTCTCGGCGTCCTCCTCGTATTCTAACGCGAGGCTATCAATGACCCGCCGGCTGCGATGAACAGACCGCCCGTGGCGCGGTTGAACGCCTTGACCCGCCCGGGTCGGCTGAACCAGCGCCCCAGTCCCGAGCCCATGGCTGCGTAAGCCGACATCAGGGTGGTGTCGATCACCAGCCAGGTCAGCGCCAGGATGGCGAACTGGGGCAGTTGCGGCGCGCCCGTATCAATGAAGTTGGGAAACAGCGCCGCGAAGAACAGGATGTCCTTGGGGTTGCTGATTCCCACGGTGAAACCCCGGCGCAGCAGCCTGAGGGGCGACGACCGCGGCGACGGGGAACCGGTGCCGCCCGTGGCGTCGAACGATGGCGGCTGCGGCCGTGTCAGCCAGGCCTGCAGGCCGAGGTACACGAGGTAGGCGCCGCCGACGAGCTTGAGCAGGGAGAAGGCGGTTTCCGAGGCGGCCAGTATTGCCCCCAGTCCCAAGGCCGAGATCAGCATCAGCACCAGGGAAGCCAGCGCTCCGCCCATGACCGTGGCGCTGGCGCGCTGCCGACCGAAAGTCAGGCCATGACTGGTGCACAGCAGCGCGACCGGTCCGGGAAAGACGATCAGCGCCGAGATCACGCCAATGTAGGTCACCCAGGTCATCCAGGTCACTGACGACTCCTTTTGCCGGATGCCGGCTGATCACCGACCGCGACGTATTCTGTATCGGGATGGTTTCACGGCGGAGTCGGGACGTCGAGCCCGTCATCGCGGGAATGCATTCGATCAGGTTGATTTGCGTCAACGCCGCCACGCAGCCCAGGCGCGATAGTGCCTGCGCTCACACACGGTAAGGAGACGCCGCCGGTGGCTCGACGTATCACCATTATCCAGGGGCATCCTGATCCGGCCGGCGAACACCTCTGTCATGCCCTCGCCGACGCCTATCAGTCCGGGGCGGAGGCCGCCGGTCACCAGGTGCGCCGGGTCGATGTGGCGCATCTGGACTTCCCGCTGCTGCGCCGGCAACAGGAGTTCCTGGCAGGTGACGCGCCGGACGCCATCACCAACGCCCAGCAGGCCATCGAGTGGGCGCAGCATCTGGTGATCATCTATCCGCTTTGGCTCGGCACCATGCCGGCTTTGCTCAAGGCGTTTTTCGAGCAGACGCTGCGGCCGGGATTCGTCTTCGGCGCCAAGGTCAGGGGCCGGTCACAGAAGCGGCTCAAGGGGCGGTCGGCGCGCATCGTGGTGACCATGGGCATGCCGGCGTTCGTCTACCGCTGGTATTTCGCCGCGCACAGCCTGCGCAGCCTGGAGCGCAATATCCTGAAGTTTTGCGGTATCGCGCCGGTTCGCACGCGGCTGCTGGGCATGGCCGGCGGCGCCGGTGAACGCCGGCGCAACCGCTGGCTGGCAGGGATGCGTGCCCTGGGCGGCGGGGGGCGTTGAACCCCGACTCGCCGCCCCTCGCGCTCCGGGGTACTAGGAAAGGCCCAGGGCCCCGGCGTGGTGGCGCAGATGGTCGCCGATGAAGGTGGCGATGAAATAGTAGCTGTGGTCGTAGTCCGGCCAGCGCCGCAGGGTCAGTGGGTGGTCCGCCTCGCGGCAGGCGCGCTCCAGAGCGTCCGGGCGCAGCTGCTCGTCGAGGAATTGATCCGCTTCGCCCTGATCCACCAGCAGGGGCAGACATTCCTCGGCCTGCGGTATCAGATGGCAGGCATCATATTCGTGCCACTGCGTGGTGTCGTCGCCCAGGTACCGGGAGAACGCCTTCCGGCCCCACGGTACCGCCGAGGGGTTGCACACGGGGGCGAAGGCGGATACCGAGCGATAGACGCCGGGATTGCGCAGCGCGCACACCAAGGCGCCGTGGCCGCCCATGGAATGGCCGCTCACGGCCCGTTGTGACGTCACCGGGAGGTTCGCCTCCATCAGCGACGGCAGCTCGTCGACGACGTAGTCGTACATGCGATAGTGGCGCTGCCAGGGCGCTTGCGTCGCATTGAGGTAGAAGCCCGCGCCGGAGCCGAAATCGTATTCGTCGTGCTCGCCGGGCAGGTCGGTGCCGCGGGGGCTCGTATCGGGGCAGACGATGGCCATGCCGAGCTCGGCGGCGAGGCGCTGGGCGCCGGCTTTCTGCATGAAGTTCTCGTCCGTGCAGGTCAGCCCGGAAAGCCAGTAGAGCACCGGTACGGGGCCGTGCTCCGCCTGGGGCGGCAGGTAGGTGCCGACGATCATCTCGCAGTCGAGCGATTGCGCACGATGGCGATAGCGGGTGACCCAGCCGCCGAAGCAGCGGTTCCGCGAGACGATGTCCAGGGGTGCCGGTTCTGCCATGATGTTCTTGCTCCAGCAGGTCGTACGCCGGCGCCGGG
>CAZHBN010000222.1:0-7010 GCA_964530405.1 uncultured Ectothiorhodospiraceae bacterium | reverse complement strand
CCGAGACACCGCGCAGTGACGCTGAGACCTGGCAATACTTTCGAAAAGGTTAGTAGTTAGGTAGACCTTGTCCGCTCATGCGGTGGAGGTGCCGAATGGGCACCCGTTGGTTATGGCCGCCTGCCGGCCTCCTGCTCCTCGGCGCCGCGATCATGGCGCCGCTCGCGCAGAGCCCCGCGCGCGAACTCGCCGCTGACCAGGAAGACATGCTCGCCGTCGAGCTCGCCACTGTCGGCGTCGAGACACGTTCCGGTTCCCCGGTGGTACTGCTGCGAGAGCCCGATTCCGGTGACATCGTGCCGATATTCATCGGCCCCGCGGAGGCGCGCTCCATCCTCATGGCGCTGCACGGCGTCCCGACGCCGAGGCCGATGACACACGATCTGATGATCGACCTGCTGGACGCCTCCAACGCCGAGCTCATCCGCGTCTACGTCGATGACATCGTCAACAGCGTCTACCTGGGCATGCTCCTCCTGCGGCTGCCGGACCGGGAGGAACCGGTCATGGTGGACACCCGCCCCAGCGATGCGCTGGCGCTGGCGGCGCGCACCGGCGCTTCCATTCTGGTCGCCGAGAAAGTGCTCGAGGCAGGACGGGAGCTGACCTTCCGCGGCCTCGAGAACCACCAGGCGGTCACCGCCCTGGGCATCACGGTGGTACGGGCGACCGAGGAGTTGCGCGAGGCCATGGAACTGCCGGACGACGAAGGCGTGCTCGTCAGTCGCGCCACCGGTGCGGCCGCCGAGGCGGGTATGGAGCCCGGCAGCCTGATTACCGGCATCAATGGCGAAACGCCGGCGACGCCCATGGATTTCCTCCGCCTGGTACGCGAGACCGAAGAAGGCGAAAAGGCCCGGCTCTCATACTGGCAGGGCGGCGAAGCGCACACTCTGGCGCTATCCACGGATGTACCGACTGCCAGCAGCGACGAGCCACGCGGCGGCCGAAGCCTGTGACGCGCGTATTCGGCCGTCAGCTCTCCAACACCACGAAGGCGACGGCGTAATCGCGCTCATCGGAGATGGTGAGATGGCAGCGCTGGACACCGAGCGCGTCGGCGCGCTCGGCAGCGCGACCGGTGAGCGTCAGCGACGGGGCGCCGCGTTCGTCGTTGCTCACCACCAGATCATGGAAACCGATACCCGCGGCGATACCCGTCCCCAGCGCCTTGGCCGCAGCCTCCTTGGCAGCGAAACGGCGTGCGACGAAGGCGGCGAAATCCGCCTGACCCAGGCCCTGCGAGCGCTCCGTCTCACACAGCACCCGGCGAGCGAATCGCGTGTGCGGATCCGCAGCCAGCCGCCGGATTCGGGCAGTGGCAACGATATCGCTGCCGATGCCGACGATGCTCACCGCCGGGCGGCCTCACGCATGAGGCGTTTCATCTCCGTGACCGCCTCCTCCAACCCCGTGAATAACGCCCGTGCGACGATCGCATGGCCGATGTTGAGCTCGTTGAGCCCGGGCAGCGCCGCGACCGCCTCGACGTTGTGATAGTGCAGGCCATGACCCGCATTCACCGTCAGGCCGAGGCCGCGAGCATAGGCTACCGCCTCGGCTACCCGGCGCAGGGCCCGATCGGCGCTCGCAGGCTCGGGTGCGTCCGCATACTCGCCGGTGTGAATCTCCACGGTGGGGGCCCCGGCCATCGCAGCGGCATCGAGCTGTGCGTGGTCGGCGTCCACGAACAGCGAGACCTCCACGCCGGCGGCCGCCAGTCGCGTGCAGACTTCCCGGGTTCGATCCACCTGGCCGGCCACGTCCAGCCCCCCCTCGGTTGTGAGCTCTTCGCGGCGCTCCGGCACCAGGCAGCAGTGACGCGGACGCACCGACTCGGCGATGCCGACCATCTCGTCGGTCATCGCCATTTCCAGGTTCATGCGCGTCTGCAACACCTCCGCGAGCAGGCGCACGTCCCGGTCCTGGATGTGGCGACGGTCCTCGCGCAGGTGCACCGTGATCCCGTCGGCGCCTGCCTGTTCGGCCAGAAGCGCCGCCTGGACGGGGTCGGGATAGCGCGTGCCCCGCGCCTGCCGGATGCTGGCGACGTGGTCGATATTCACGCCCAGCAGGATGTCACTCGCCATTGACGTCTCCTGTGTCTGTGTTGTCCGGATGATGCGCCGTTCCCCCGTCACCGCGGCGTTGCCGGCGGTAGAGCTCGCGGCTGCGCAGTGGCCGGTCGCCGATATGCGGGCGCAGCGCCGCACGCATCAGGTCCCGCGCCTCGCGGGCGCCGGCCACGTCCGGATCACCGTCGGCGATCCCCAGCAGCACAGCCCCGGGGATCGCCAGCGGCGCCCACTCGGCGGCACCGAGAGGCCGTGGTCCGGCATCGAGATCGTAGCGATACAGCCGCTCTCGCTCCAGGGGGGCGCCGGCGGTGTCATGGGTCAGCAAAAGGCCGTAGCCGAGACTGGCAAGCAGGTCGCGTTCGAACAGGCGAAGCAAAACCGCTTCCGCCCCTGCGTCCATGGCGAGGGCGGTGATGAGCGCGGTGTAGTGATCGAACAGCTCCGGGTGCGGATCCTCCCGGGCAAGCACGCGCATGAGCAGCTCGTTGGCATAGAAGCCGCTGACCAGCCGCGTTCCCCGGGGCAGGCGCGGCGGACCCGCGATTTCCGCCTGGTGCAGCGTTCCCAGCTCACCCCGCCCTTGCCACGATAGGTTCAACGGCTGGAACGGCTGCAGCACGCCGGGAAGGCTCGAGCGTGCACGCCGCGCCCCGCGGGCGACCAGGCCCACGCGACCGTGGTCGCGGGTGAAACATTCGATCAGCAGGCTCGTATCGCGGAACGCGCGTCGATGGAGCAGATAGGCCGGCTCCAGCGAGCCGGCGCGAGCGTCGGTCATGTGCTACCCATGGGCGATGGTCCCCGGTTCGTACCCGGCAGTCCGCCGGCGGGTCACTCATCTTAGCGCCGGCAGGCGCCGGTGCCCATCATCGCCGCCGGCGCCCTCGGCCGCCCCGGTGTGTCGGAACCCGACCCGGTCGTCGGGCTCGTGCTGCTTGAGCCGACTGCTCGCCTGGAGCGGAACCAGGCTCACAACATGGAACAGCTTGGGGCGCGACTGCTGGTGCCCGCCGTCCTCGAAATCGATCGACTGACGCCGTTTACCCGTCCGGCTCCCGGCGGAGGAAGCAATAAACGCCAGCGTCGCCGGCCTCCCGGAATCCGAGCCGGCGGTACAGGCGCAACGCAGGGTTGTTCTTCTCGACGTGGGCACTGACCGGCAGACAATGGGCCGTGCCTTCCTGGATTAGCGCCACCAGCAGTCCACCGCCGATACCGGTATTGCGGTACGCCGGACGCAAGGCGATATCGACGATACGTATCTCGTCTGCGCGCCGGTCCACGTACAGACGTCCGACGACCCCGGCGCCATCGACCTCGATGACCTGAAAGCTCGCGTCGGGGAAATGGCCGCGATAGTGGCGTTCCTGAGCTTCGAACTGCATGCGCAGGAACTGGTCCTTGTACGACTGACTCCAGGGTAACGACGCCAGCTCCTCGCTGCGAACCGAGGCATAGATCTCGAAGAGCGCTTCCCGATCTTCCTCTCTCGCCGACCGGAGCACCGTACGCATGGTCGCTCCTCCCTCGGTCTGTGTCATGATCCACGTCCGTGCATCTTCTCGCCTCGCCTGGCAAGACCGAAGCGATGCCTCAACCGGTCAACTGATTCAGGGCACTAGAACTCGCCGTAGCCAAGCGAACGCAGAGCGCGCTCGTCATCGGACCAGCCTTCGCGCACTTTGACCCAGAGCTTGAGGTAGACGCGGGCGTCGAACATGCGCTCCATTTCCTCACGCGCAGCGCGTCCGACGTGCTTCAGCCGCCGCCCTCCTTCGCCGATCACGATCTTCTTCTGTCCGGCACGCTCCACCCAGACTACCGCTGCGATGCGCCGCAGGCGGCCTTCCTCCTCGAAGGCCTCGATCTCCACGGTGGTCGCGTAGGGCAACTCCTGTCCGAGCGCGGTCATGAGCTGCTCGCGGACGAGCTCGGCGGCCATGAAGCGTTCGGAACGATCGGTGACCTGGTCCTCGGGGAAAAGCTCGGGCCCTTCCGGCAAGCGTGACGTAATCTCGCTTTCGAGGGCCTCCAGGTTGGTTCCCCGCCGCGCGGAGACCGGTACCACGGCGGCGAAGTCGTGACGTTGCGTGAGACGCTCGATGAGCGGCAGCAGCCTGGACTTCTCCTTGATCCGGTCCACCTTGTTCACCGCCAGGATGACAGGCGCCGAGCTTCCTGCCAGGCGTTTGAGCACCAGGTCGTCGTCCTCGGTCCAGCGGGTGGCGTCCACAAGGGCAACGACCACGTCCACGTCCGCCAGCGCCTGGCTGGCCGCCTCGTTGAGGTAGCGGTTCATGGCGGTACCCGCGGCCCGGTGGAGGCCCGGGGTGTCTACGTAGACGATCTGGGCACCCTCGCGGTGATGCACGCCGATGATACGGTGGCGGGTCGTTTGCGGCTTGCGCGTGACGATGCTCACCTTCTGTCCGAGCAGTGCGTTGAGCAGCGTGGACTTGCCCGCATTGGGCCGGCCCACGAGCGCTACGAAGCCACTGCGCATCTCGCCACTGATATCGTTCATCGGTCGTCCTTTCGCTGCTGCGCTTCGAGGTGCGCAAGCATGTTCTCGGCGGCCTGTTGCTCGGCGTTGCGGCGGCTGCCGGCGACGCCTTCGCTCACCGCCTCGAGCTCGCCGACGCGGCATTCTACCCGGAATGTCTGGTCGTGGGCGCGGCCGCGTACGTCGAGGACACGGTACTCGGGCAGTGACAGCCGGCGGGACTGCAGGTGCTCCTGCAACCGGGTCTTCGGATCCTTGAGCTGACGCGGACTCGGCAGATTGGCCAGCCGGTCACTGTACAGCGCGCTGATCACCTCCCGGCAGGCGGCGAAGCCGCCGTCGAGGTACACCGCACCGAAGACGGCTTCGAGCGCGTCGGCGAGAATGGATTCCCGCCGGTGCCCGCCGGTCTTGAGCTCACCGCCGCCGAGACGCACGTGCTCGCCGAGCCCCAGGGTCTTCGCCAGACGCGCCAGCGACTCCTTGTTGACCAGGCTCGCGCGCAGACGGCTGAGCTCGCCTTCACGCGCCTCGACGCGCCGGTGGAAGACCTCGTCGGCGATCACGAAGTTGAGCACGCTGTCGCCGAGAAATTCCAGACGCTCGTTATTGGGGCCGGTCGCGCTGCGATGAGTCAGTGCCCGCGTGAGCAGTTCCTCCTGCGCGAATCGATACCCGAGATTACGCTGCAGTTCGTCGGGGTCCACGTCAGTTCCGCAATACCGCCGTCTTGTGGAAACGGGCCACCACATCCAGGTTGGCGATCAGCGGGCTGCGGGTCTCGTACTCCACGCTGATCTGCGTGCCACCGGGCACATCGGTGAACTCCAGATCCGACTCATCGACACTATCGACGTCATTGATGGACAGCCGCCGGGCGAATGTCTCGCGTACGGAGCGCCGGTCGCTGGCGCTGAACCGCGCCTCGGAGCTCAGGTTGCTGAGAATGCTCCCCACGTAATAGGACTCCATGTACAGCGGTACCAGCCGCATGGCGATGAGCGCGGCAAACGCCAGCAACGCCAGCACCATCACCAGGCCCGCGAATGTCATACCCCGTTGTCTCCGCCTCGTTCCCTGCACGGTCAGCTCCCCCGGTTCCCTGTATTCACTCAATGGTATCGCCAATCCGGCTCCAGTGTAGGCCACCTTCGTCCATATCCCAGCTCATCCAGATCAGGAAGGCCTCTCCCACCAGGTTCTCCTCCGGCACGAAGCCCCACACACGGCTGTCGGAGCTGCGATCCCGGTTGTCGCCCATCATGAAGTAGGAGTCCTCGGGCACACGGAGTTGCTCCGGGCGGTCCGGTGCGCGTTCGTGGACGAGCAGCTGGTGTTCGACGCCGTCGATGGCCTCTCTGCGCAACGATACCAACGGGTCCCCCTGGTAATCGCCCAACGCCGCCTGTTCCATGAGCTCGCCGTTGACGTAGAGGCGTTTGTCCCGGTAGACGATCTCGTCCCCCGGGAGGCCGACGACCCGCTTGATGTAGTCCTGGGAGGGATCCTTGGGATAGCGGAACACCACCACGTCGCCGCGTTCGGGTTCGCCCACGGAGATCACTTTGTTGTGCGCCACGGGCAGGCGGATGCCATAGGCGAACTTGTTGACCAGGATGAAATCCCCCGGCAGGAGCGTCGGGATCATGGAGCCGGAGGGAATGCGAAACGGCTCGACGATGAACGACCGAATGACCAGCACCGCGAGAATGACCGGGAACAGCGACCGCGGCAGGTCGATGTACCATGGATCCCTCTCGTCCTTGGCCCGTCGCCGGCGCCAGAGCCTGTCCCAGAACCAGATCACCCCGCTGACCAGGGTGAAGATGACCAGCAATGTCTCGAAATCCAGCATTTGCCTCGCCCGTGGTGCCCGTCTACTTGTTCTGATCCACCTGCAGGACGGCGAGGAAGGCATCCTGGGGAATCTCGACCTTGCCCACCTGCTTCATGCGTTTCTTGCCCTGCTTCTGCTTCTCGAGCAGCTTCTTCTTGCGCGTTATGTCGCCGCCGTAGCACTTGGCCGTGACGTTCTTGCGCATCGCCTTGACCGTCGAGCGTGCGATGATCTTCGAGCCCACGGCTGCCTGAATCGCCACTTCGAACATCTGCCGCGGGATGATCTCCTTGAGCCGCTCGGTGAGATCGCGACCACGGCTCTGGGCGTGATCGCGGTGGACGATCGTCGACAGCGCGTCCACCCGGTCACCGTTGACGAGCACGTCGAGCTTGACGAGCGAAGCGGCCTCGAAACGGCGGAACTCGTAGTCGAAGGACGCGTAACCACGGCTCGCGGATTTCAGCCGATCGAAGAAATCCAGCACCACTTCGGACATGGGCATCTCGTATTCCAGCGAGATCTGGTTGCCCACGTACTGCATGTCCTTCTGCGTGCCGCGTTTCTCCTCGCAGAGCTTGATCACCGCGCC
>CAZHBN010000221.1:0-7012 GCA_964530405.1 uncultured Ectothiorhodospiraceae bacterium | reverse complement strand
CGGCCTCTTCCACCAGGCGGTCCAGCCGGTCGTAGGTGTAGCGCACCGTCCGGCCACTGTCCTCGGCGAGCTGTGCCCGGGTGCCGTTGTCGTTGAAGGTGTAGGTGAGCCCCTGCAGGATGCCGCCAGCAGCGTTTACCGTCTCGATGCGGATAAGCCGGTTGCGCCCGTCGTAGGCGTAAGTGGTCTCCACGCCGTTGGGATAGGTGACCCGCGAGCGGTTGCCCGCACGGTCGTAGGTATAGGTGGTTTTGCCGTTGGCGTCGGTGACGCGGGCGAGGCGGTTGACGGCGTCGTAGTCGTATCGGGTCTCGCCGTGGGCGGTGCGTACTGCTGTGCGGTTGCCGGCCTGGTCATAGTCGTACTCGACGTAGCCGCCGTCAGGGTAGTCGATGCGGGTGAGCCGGTCGCGCCGGTCATACGTGTAGTCGGTGGTGCCGCGGCCGTCGGTGACGGTGTCCACCTGCCCGGTGGCGGTGTACGTGGTGGCCACCGCCGGGTCGTCCGCGTAGTGGCGGGCCACTTCCCGGTTCATCCGGTCGTAGGTGTACGTGGTGGTTTCGCCGTTGAAGTCGGTGTGGCGCGTGCGGTTGCCGACGCGGTTGTAGGCAAATGTCTCGGTCTGACCCAGCGGCAACGTGCGGCTGATCACCCGGCCCATGGGGTCGTAGGCCCAGGTGGTCGTACGCTCCTCGGCATCCGTCTGGGTGAGCTTGTTGCCCTGTTCGTCGTAGGTATAGGTCGTCGTCTCGCCCGCCGCGTCAGTGACCTCGATCAGGTTGCCCCGCGGGTCGTACCCGAAGTGCGTGGTCCGCCCACGCTCGTCGGTCTCGCTGACCTTGCGCCCCAGGCCATCGTAGGTGGCGCCGGTGTGGGTGCCGTCATGGTAACGGGTCTCTACCAGGCGGCCGGCGTTGTCGTACTCGTACTCGGTGCGCTTGCCTCGGGGATCGATCATGGCGGTGCGCCGGCCGCGCACGTCGTACTCGTAGCGGGTCTCGTTGCCCAGGTGGTCACGCACCAGCGTCCGTCGACCCGCACCGTCATACGCGTATTCGGTGCGGTGGCCGCGCTCGTCGACGGTCGCCTTCAGCCGCCCCGCCCGGTCGTACTCGTTGTAGGTGACGGTGCCATCCGGATAATGGGTCTCGACGAGACGGTTGGCCTTGTCGTACACCATGGTGGTGGTGCGGTTGGCCCGATCGGTGCGCGAGACCACGTTGCCGGCCTTGTCATACGTCCGGGTCTCGGTGGTCTGGTCCGGATACCGAGTCAGTACCCGGTTGCCGCGCGCGTCGTACTCGTATTCGGTGCGCCGGCCTTCGGCATCGATCTCCGCAGCCACCTTGCCGATGCGGTTGTATTCGGTGATGGTCTCGGTCTGGTCAGGGTGGATGACCTTGGTCACCCGGCCTTCGGCGTCGTACTCGTAGCGGGTGACCAGCGTGACCGTGTTGCCGTCGGAATCCGTGCGGGTAGTGGTCTCCGAGGTCTTCCGGCCGGCACTGTCGTAGCTATAGTCCGTGCGCACGCCGTTGACGTCGATCTCATAGCTCGGCAAGTGTGCGAACGGCCCCGAGCAGACCGGCTGGATGGTATGGCGCTTGTTCTCCGCGTTGGTGTAACCGCGGCTCGCGCCGGTGGTGCAACTGCCTGTGCCGTCCCAGTGGAACCGGGTGGTGTTACCCGCCCCATCGGTGGTGCTGGCGAGCTTGTGGGTGCCACTGTCGTAGGTATTGGTCGCCACCAGATTGCCGAGATGATCCGTCTCGGTGAGCAGCCGGCCGTTGTCCGTGTAGGTGAACGTGGTGGTGTGGCCCAGCGGGTCGGTCTCCGTCAGGCGATTGCCACGCTCGTCGTAAGTCCAGCTCGTGGTCTCGCCGAGGGCGTTGGTTTCGGTGAGAACGTCGCCTTCGTCGGTGTAGCTTCGCGTGATGGTTTCGCCGAGTGGGTTCGTCTCTGCGAGCACCCGGCCCTGATCGTCATAGACGTAGGTGGTGGGGTTGCCGCGGCGGTCGCGGACTACCTCGGTGCGCCCGGCAATGTCGTGGTCGTACTCGATGCGGTTGCCGTCGGCATCGACTACGGCCAACACGCGCCCGTCCTCGTCGTACTCCATGCGGGTGGCCGACACGCCGCGCGGGTCGGTGACCTCGTCCAGATAGTGCGGTTGACGCCACAGGTAACTGAACTCGGTTGTGTTCCGGGACATGTCGGTGACCGTTTCGAGATCGCCGAAGACGGTGTAGGTGTATTCGACGCGACGGCCGTCGGGCGTGACCACGGCGGTGATGCGGTTATGGGCATCCCGTTCGAAATCGATGGCATAGCCCTGGCTGTGCTCGATGCCGCTGCCGGAATACTCGATGTACTCACCACCCGGCTCGACGATCCGGCGAATGCCAAAGCCCTGGTCGAGCTCGTAGACCATCCCATCCGATGTCGTCAGACGGTAAGCGTCCGGATCCACCGGTGCCGCCTCGCCGAGCTTCACGATATCGCCATTGGCCAGGCGCAGCGTGCCGTAGGTCGTCTGCTCCAGGGTGGAGTCAGTGCCGTCGATGGGCTCGAAGACAAGGCGCACGTCGATTGTCGGAGTGATACTGGTGCAGTGGGGTTCCGCCCGCGGCCGGAACTTCTCGACCTCGCCGGAGGGCAACCGCACGGTAACCACCGGATCGCCATCGGGCTCGACGCACCAATCCGAGAAATACCCTGTGTCGTACTCGTTCAGCGACCAAGCGAAGCCGATGGTGCGCGACTCCTGCAGGTGGACGTTCTGGTAGCCGACGCTCCAGCCGTGGCCGAAATCGAGGGATTGCGATCGCTGCCGGGTATCATAGGTGCGCGTGACGCGAACCGGGATGCCGGCGAGATCCACGGATAGATCCTCGAAAGTGAGCGAGAAGTGGCCGACTTTGAGCTCACCATCCACCACCACCTGGGTGTGGTCGGTCGTCCGTCTGCCACCGGCATCGGTGGCGACCAGCCGGATCTCGTAGATTCCGTTGTGCAGCAGCGTGGGATCGAAGCTCGCCACGGTCTGCTCGTCGACGTTGTCACTACCGGTAGCTAGCAACGTCCAGCTCTCGCCGCCTTTGGGGCGATAGGCCAGCTCATAGGAAACCAGCGTCGCATCCGAAACCGAGGCGACGATATCTGCCGGCGCGGTGATCTCGGTATTGCGTGCGGGGGCGTGGATCGTCACGACCGGTGCATCGGTGTCGTCCGGGTCGCCGACGGAGAAATCGAACGTCTCCGTTACGCTACCGCGATCGTCCGTCGCAGTAACCTCGACGGTGTGACCGCCGATCGCCGGCGCGTCGATCACCGCCTGCCCCAGGTCATCCAGCGGCAGCGGATCGCCGTCCAGGGAGGCCTCAACACTGGCGCCGCCGGCCGCCCCCGACGTGGTGACCGTGAGCGTAGCGCTCTCGCCGGGCTCCAGCGTGGGCGGATCCAGGGTGATGTGCAAACCCAACTCCGCCGAGGCTTCCTCGACCCGGAGCTGGTAGGTCTGCACGGCGCGGCCCGTGCCATCGTCGGCGTAGACCTCGACGGTATGACTGCCCACCTGCGCGGCCGCCGGTGTCCAGCTGACCAGGCCGTTATCGTCGATACTCATCCCTGCCGGCGCCGTGGCCAACCCGAACGTCAGTGCGTCGCCGTCAGCATCGGTGGCGATGACCTGGTAGGTATATTGGTACTCGGCAAGCGCCTCGGTGGCCGGCGTGCTAGTGATGTCCGGGTAACGGTTACTGCCGTCGGACTCCACGGCGGCCAGCGTGAATGATTGGGTGGCATGAGCCCGGCCGTCACTGACGTCCACGGCCATCGTGTGTTCCCCCGGCGCCGACGGTGTCCATGTCACCAGGCCGTCGTCGTCGATTACCATTTCGGACGGGGAGTCCGGGAGCGTGTAGGAAAGCTCGTCGCCATCCTCGTCCACCGCGGTCACCTGGTACTCGTACGTCTTGCCGACCAGTGCGGGCGACTGCGGCGCGCTGAGAATGCGCGGTGGTTCATTGGGTTCCCCGGCCTCGTTCACCGCAATGCTGAACGACTGGGTGGATACCGCGCCTCTGGCATCCTCCGCGAACACGACCACGTCATGCGCACGTCCGACCTGCGGCGAGGTGGGCGTCCACTGCACCAGACCGCCCGCGGTCATGGTCATGCCGCTGGGTGAGGTATCAAGCCGGAAGCTCACGGCATCGCCGTCCGGGTCTGTAGCCTGAAGCCTATACTCGTAGTTCTCACCCGCGCTGACGCTGAGTACCGGCGTGCTGGTAATCGTGGGCGGGCTATTGGCCCCCGCGTTCACCGGCAGGGTAAGGGTCTGGGTGGCGGAGCCGCCGCGGCCGTCTTCGACGACGATATCCACGACGTAGGTCTCGCCCTCCTGGCTCGCTTCGGGTAGCCACTCGAACAAGCCGGCATCATTGATGGCCATGGCGGAAATCGCGCGTTCCAGCCGGTAGCTGAGATCGTCGCCATCCGGGTCGGTGGCTTCCACCTGATAGGTGAACACGCTTCCGGCAACGGCCACACCGGAAGGCACACTGGTGATCGTGGGCGGCGCATTGCCCGCATTGGGGTCGGTCACCTCGACGGAGAACGTCTGGTGGGTGGACGCGTTGCGCGCATCCACCACGGTGACCTCCACGGAATGCTGGCCGACCTGCTCGAACGCCGGCGACCACTCGAGTTCACCGGTGCCACTGTCGATGGTCATACCTCCCGGTGCGTTGCTCAGCGTATAGGTCAGCGCGTCGCCATCCTGATCGGTGGCGGTCACGGCGTAGTAGTACGCGTCACCGGCCGCGACACTGGTCACCGGCGTGGACGTAATCTCCGGGGCGTAGTTGTCCGGCGCTGCGACGGAGAGGGCGTGAGTCTCCACATCCTCGGCGCCGGAAAGGTCGGTCGCGACGATCCTGAACAGATGCCCGCCTTCCGCGTCGAGGGTGCCGGTTATCCGTCCGCTGTAGCGGTCGATCCGCAGCGCGTCCGGCGCGTTCTCCAACCGGTAGACGACACCGTCGCCACGGTCCGGATCCTCGACGGTCACCTGGAAGGAATATGGTTCGCCGACGGTGGCGCCGCTGATACGAGCACTGGTGATCTCCGGCCGCTCGTTGACGTCGGTGATGGAGACCGCATACTTCTGGCGGTCGTACAGTCCGGCCGGATCGTAAACCCGCAGATCGACTATCGCGGCCCGGGTGCTGTTGTTGTCCGTGGCACATTCGTCGATGCTGCCCGGCACAGTGAGCTCGGCGCGAACGGACTGAATGAGCGTCTCATCGTCGACGGTCAGGGATACGTCCCGCGACTCACCTGCCCCCAGGCCGTCGGTGGTCACGGTTCCCAGCTCGCCGTCTCCGTTCCAGAAGTGCTCGTGAATGAAGGTGATTTCGGTGGGCTGGGTCACTGGCGCCAGGCCACGGTTCAGGACGGTGGCGGTGAGCGTCTGTGTGGCTTCGTCGTAGGTTATTCCGTGGACCGTGAGATCCGGTTGGGCCCGCCCCGGGCGATCCGGAAAGGTGTTCAACCGGAAGGTGTTGTGCGATAGCCAGCTCGCCTGCGGTTTCGCGGGAATCGTGCCATCGTCGTTGACGTTACTGATGGAGTAGGCGTGCTGATTCCAGATGGTACGGGTGGGCGCCCAGGAGCCGCTCTCGGATTCGAAGACGCGGACGCCGCGGCCACCGCCGTCACCGCCTGATGTAACGACGACTTCAGCTTGACCATCCTTATCGAGGTCGACGACCAACGGATACTCCAGGACGGTACCTGATCCATTGGCCATCTTGAACCGCGTTTCCCCAGTACGCCCGTCAAAGACGTAGAACGCGAGCTCGTCGGCGTACAGAACCTCTACCCGGCCATCGCCCTCGAAATCGAATGCGGTCGCCCCCGTCCGGTGTGAGCTACTATCCTGAGTGGAACTCGTCCACTTGACCTTGCCCGATCCTTCCAGGACGACATAGTTGTCGGCTCCCGCCACACCGATTTCGGCTTGCCCATCGCCGTCGAAATCGCCGATGGTCGGCGGCCCTCCATAACCGCTACCTGGCAAACGAACCGGCCCCCACTTCAAATCGCCATTATGCTCCAGGAGATATATGGATCCTGACGCAACTAGAACAATTTCCGGGTCATCGTCGGCATCGAAGTCACCGACGGCATTGTAGCCATCGAACGGGATTTCATTCGCGTGCCACAGAACTTCGCCATTATTTCCGTAAACGGTTCGTCCGGCCACGACTTCCGATTTCCCGTCCCGATCGAGATCAGCAACGACGGGCACCACGCCGTACGCGGCGGAGCCGCCATAGTCCTTGTCACCTTTCCAGAGCAGGTCTCCCGTGCTGGTGTAGACTCGGTTACCGAGGATGATCTCCGGCACTTCGTCTGAATTCAGGTCGGCGATACTAATACCGTCCGTCGGAAAACCACTACGACTGGGTCCTGCTGGCGCAGTCCATTTAGGCGTACCATCGTGCTCGAAAGCCGTTAAAGTATGCCTTTGCGAACCTACGATGACGATCTCGACAATCCCGTCGCGATCGATATCACCGAGCGCTGCGCTCGCATACGGCGATATGTCGGCATTCGTGTTTTTCCAGATAGTTCGACCATCGTCACCACTGACTGCCACCAGAGCGTTCTTTGCTGCGCTATCGGATGCAGCGAACACCAAATCAGGCGTGTCATGGAGATCAATTTGACCGTCGGCATTGTCATCGGTTAGCTGGCCAACGACGACCGGTCCGTAGACATTCACATAGTCTTCAATTCCAGGACCGCCCTGCCACTGCCACTGGAGCACAGGGTCCAAGGTGCCGGAAACCGGATTGCCCTGGCAGTAACCGTTGGTATCCACACGGTTATCAATGAATTCCTCGGAATTCGCCCAGACCAGTGCGCCGGACTCGCGGTCAACCTCCATGTCGTCCGGGCCATGCTCGATTCCCCACTCCAGCTCATCGCCTGGATTCGGGTCGCT
>CAZHBN010000220.1:0-7028 GCA_964530405.1 uncultured Ectothiorhodospiraceae bacterium | reverse complement strand
TCCATCAAGGCTTTCAGGATCCCCCGGCGCTGGCGAGGCAAGCCACCAACGAGGCGGAGGCCCTGGCGCACTACCGCCGCGTGCGCGACCAAATACGCGCCTTCGTGGAGTCACTGCCCGAAGCGCTGGCGCAACGTTGATTCACGTCATTCATCCAACACTCGGACGACCGGAAGACCATGACCGATAACCACGGTGACGCCGCCCTGGCGGCTACCCAGGCGCCCGATGTCGACGAAGGCATGGGGCTATTCGAGCACTACCTCTCGGTGTGGGTGGCGCTTGCCATCATCGCCGGTCTGGCGCTGGGCCAGCTCGCACCCGCGGTGCCGGCGGCACTGGCGCGATTCGAGTACGCCCAGGTTTCGATCCCCGTGGCCATCCTGATCTGGGCGATGATCTTCCCGATGATGGTGCAGATCGACTTCGGCGCCGTTCTCGGCGTACGCCGCCAGCCCAAGGGCCTGGTGATCACCACCGTCGTCAACTGGTTGATCAAGCCATTCACCATGGCGGCGATCGCCTGGTTCTTCCTCTTCGTGGTCTTCGAGCCCCTCATCCCCGAGACGCTCGCCCGCGAATACCTGGCCGGCGCCATTCTCCTGGGCGCGGCGCCGTGCACGGCCATGGTGTTCGTCTGGAGCTACCTCACGCGTGGCGACGCGCCCTATACCCTGGTGCAGGTGGCTCTCAACGACCTCATCATGCTCGTCGCCTACGCGCCCATCGTGGTGTTCCTGCTCGGGGTCAGCGATATCGCCGTGCCCTGGCGCACCATGGCGCTTTCGGTACTGCTCTACATCGTGATTCCGCTGACAGCGGGCTACATCACGCGTGTCGGCCTCATCCGCCACAAGGGCCGGGCGTGGTTCGACGACGTGTTCATGAAGCGCATCGGCGTGGTCACGCCCACGGGGCTGATTCTCACCCTGGTGCTGTTGTTCGCCTTCCAGGGGGAAGTGATTCTGAACAACCCCCTGCACATCGCGCTCATCGCCGTGCCGCTGATCACCCAGACCGTGGTCATCTTCGCCCTCGCCTACCGCTGGGCCCGAGCGTGGCGCGTTCCCCATTGCGTGGCGGCGCCGGCGAGCATGATCGGGGCGAGCAACTTCTTCGAGCTGGCGGTCGCCGCGGCCATCGCACTGTTCGGCCTGCAATCCGGCGCCGCCCTCGCCACGGTGGTCGGCGTCCTGGTGGAAGTACCGGTGATGCTCGCGCTGGTGCGTTACGCCAACCGCACGCGTGACCGGTTTCCCCGCACCGCCGGAGCGTGAATCGCCCGTCGATGCCATTCATGCGCTGGCGATCGGGCGATCGCCAGCGCTCTCCAACCACCTCACCTCATGGAACGCCCGTGGGACCCCGTCGTGCCACCGCTGCGCGCCCACTTGATCCCGGCCCCGGTATCCAGAAGACCGAACCGGCGGCTGACGATGCGAGCCACCGCTTTCACCATGCGGAACAGGGCTCTCGCCAGAAACCGAATGGCCGCCATGGTCGCCAGTTGCCGCGCCTGGGTCTGCATCCACGTGGTCTGCAGATACAGGTGACCGAGATTCCCGGCGTACCGATGGGACTCACAGCGATCATATTCATTCATGGCAACGCTCCCGCCGACGGGCGTTATGTAGTCATCGGGCCCCTATATTTCGGCGAATGGGCGTATTGGCTCAAACGAGATATATTGCTCGATACATGAATAAAATCGATTGGAGTCCACCCCGGTGAGTGAGTTCGGCGACCTGCCTCCATTCGCAGCGTTACGCGCCTTCGTCGCAGTGGCGCGCACGCGACGGTTCGCCAGTGCCGCGCAGGCGCTGCATATCACTCAGTCGGCGGTGAGCCACCAGGTTCGTCAGCTCGAGGACTATCTGGGCCTGAAGCTCTTCGAGCGCGGCCGCGCCGGCGTGACACTGACCGAATCGGGCGAACGCTACTACGATGCGGTCGTACCCGCACTCGAGATAATCCGAAAGGAGACGCGGCAACTGCGCGGCCCGAAGGGCCGCCAGCGCGTGGCGATCACGACCCTGCCGGCGGTCGCTTCCATGTGGCTCATCCCCAACTGGAACTCGTTCGAGACGCAGTGCCCGGACATCGACCTGCAAATGCTGACCACGGCCCGAAGCGTCGATCTGCAGCGCGAGCAGGTCGACCTGGCGCTGCGCTACGGCGGCGGCTCATGGCCCGGGCTCACCGCACATCGCCTCTTTCCCGATGCGCTGATACCCGTCTGCGCGCCCGGCTATGTCGACGCCACCTGCAACGGCGACATAGAGGGCGCCCTGGCCGCGACACGGCTGATCGTCAACGAGACCGACCCCGACGAATGGGCCAAGTGGACGGCCACTGTCGGTCTGAACGCTCCCGGTCTGGAGAATGCGTTGCGATTCGCGGAGGGCCACCAGGTCCTGGAGGCTGCCCAGAACGGCCTAGGCCTCGCCATGGGCCGCCGGCCCATCGTCGACGGGTATCTCGACGCGGGTTCCCTGGTGGCACCGTTCGGACGGACCGACTCACCCACGGACGCCTGCTATCTCTGCTATCCGCGGGAACGCGAGCTCTCCGGACCAGTGCAGCGGGTCGCCGAATGGATCCGTTGGCTGGCGGCGCAAGAAACCTGAGCACACCCCTGCGCCCCGCTCGAGGGCGTGCAATGGCGGGAACGCGAAACCGCCGGATCCATCCGCACCCGCGTGGCATTGGGCATCAAATGCCTGACTGTCGGCACCGGAGCTCGTCCGCGCTCTGGTCATCGCTATCGAGCAACGACTCCAGCATGGAACAATCGGGCGTGCGTGCACCGCTGCACTGCGCCACCACCTGCCCCATGACGTCCTCCATGCGTCGCAACTCCGCGATCTTCGCGCGAATGTCGGCAAGATGCCGCTCTCCCAGGGTCTTTACCTCGGCGCAGGTATAATCGCCGCCGTCGATCATGGCGAGCAGCATCCTCACCTCATTCAGCGTGAATCCCAGCGCCCGCACCCGACGGACGAATCGCAGACGGGTCAGATGGATTCTGGTGTAGGTGCGGTAATTGTTCGCCGTCCGCCCCGGCGCCGGCAGGATTCCCACGCGTTCGTAATAGCGAATCGTCTCGATCTTGACGCCCGTTTCGGCGGCCAGCTCTCCGATACGCAATATCCCGGACCTCGTGATGCCTTGACCCTGTAGTCACTACAGGCAATAGCGTAGTTCACAGCAATCGACGCGCCCACTGAGGGAGGCCATGGCCGAGACCGACGAGCCGACTACCACCACCGGCCGGGCGCCAGCAGCGATGCCGCGCACGCGCAGTGGCGTGCTCGCCGGTGCGAGCGTTCTCGGCGCGGCGCTCGCATCGTCTTGCTGCATCGTGCCACTCGTACTGTTCTCGCTCGGCATCGGCGGGGCCTGGATAGCCAACCTCACCGCTCTCGCCCCGTACAAACCGATCTTCGTGCTCGTCGCGGTCGCCCTGATCCTTGCCGGCTTCCTCAGCATGCGCCGGCGCAGTCGCTGCGATCCCGATGGGCACTGCACAGGTCAAGGCGGAGTGGGGCGACACATCACCACTGCAGCGCTATGGCTGTCGACGCTGCTGGTGATCACGGTGGTCGCGTGGCCGTATCTACTGCCGATCCTGACAGGAGGCTGAGCCATGAAAGCCCGGTACCGCCTACTGCTGGCCGCCTGCCTCTCGTTCGCCGCGGCATTGCCGGTAGTCGCCGCCGAACGGACGGTGACCCTGGACGTGACGAACCTCTCGTGCGCGAGCTGCTCGTACATCGTCGAGCAGACCCTCACGGACGTCCCGGGCGTCGCCACCGCCACGGTGTCCATGAAGGACAAGACGGCCACGGTCACCTTCGATGACGCACAAACCGATGTCACCGCGTTGACCCGGGCGACCGCGAACGCGGGCTACCCGGCACAGCTGCGGGAGTGAGTGATGAACCGGCATGCAGCGGACGACCACACGGGTACGGCGGGGTGCGAACCTCACGTCGCCATTATCGGCAGCGGCAGCGGCGCGTTCGCAGCGGCCATCCGCGCCGCCGAGGCCGGTGCCCGGGTGACCCTGATCGAGCGGGACACCCTCGGCGGCACCTGCGTCAACATCGGCTGCGTGCCTTCGAAGATCCTGCTGCGGGCCGCGGAAACCGCTCACGCCCAGCGCCACCATGGGTTCGACGGTGTGCCGCGCGCCAGCGGCACGAAAGTCGACCGCGGCCGTCTGCTCACGCAGCTTCAACACCGTGTCGAGGCGCTGCGGGAATCGAAATACCAGTCCATTCTCGATGACAACCCGCGCATTCACCTCGTTCACGGCCGCGCCCGGTTCCTGGACGACCATACGCTGGCGGTGAGCACGGCGGCGGGCGACCTCCGGCGCCTGACGGCCGACCGGGTGCTGATCGCCACCGGCGCCGCACCCGCCACTCCGCCGATCCCCGGCTTGGCGAAAACGCCCTACTGGACCTCCACGGAGGCCCTGTTCTGCCGCGAGGCACCGTCGCGGCTCGCCGTGGTGGGCTCGTCGTTCGTCGCGCTGGAAATCGCCCAGGCCTATCAACGCCTGGGCAGTGAAGTGACCGTGCTCGCCCGCGGCACGCTGCTCAGCCGCAAGGATCCGGCCATAGGGCAGACACTCCAGGCCGCCTTCGAGGACGAAGGACTGCGCGTGCTCACCAACACCGAGGTGGCGAACGTGGCATTCGGCGCCGGTGAATTCACCCTTTCCACGCATCATGGCCCGATTGTCGCGGACCGGTTGCTGGTGGCCACCGGCCGCACCCCGAACACGGGGGCGCTGGGTCTGGAGGCGGTGGACGTCAGCACGGACGAACGTGGGGCCATCCGCGTGAACGAACGGCTGCAGACGAGCAACCCGGCGATCTACGCGGTCGGCGACTGCACGGATCTGCCCCAGCTCGTCTATGTCGCCGCGGCCGCCGGTACGCGGGCAGCGGTGAACATGACCGGCGGCGACGAACGACTGGACCTCTCGGTCACGCCAACCGTGATATTCACCGATCCACAGGTGGCGACGGTGGGCCAGGACGAGGACGAGGCGCGCCGCGCCGGGATCGCGACCACCAGCCGGCGCCTGGAGCTGGAGAAAGTGCCGCGGTCACTCGCCAACTTCGACACCCGGGGTTTCGTCAAACTCGTCGCCGACGCGAACACCGGGCGGCTCCTCGGCGCGCAGGTTCTCGCGCACGACGGCGGCGAGGTCATCCAAACCGCCGCACTCGCGATTCGCAGCGCCATGACCGTGCACGAGCTCGCCGGAGCGCTGTTTCCGTACCTCACCATGGTGGAGAGCCTCAAGCTCTGTGCGCAGGCCTTCACCCGGGACGTCTCGCAGCTCTCCTGCTGCGCCGGTTGAGATCATCCACACCAAGGAGGGTGTCATGAGCTTCTCCCGCAATTTCCGCCAGCACGGCGGACGAGCGCGGGTACTGGGCGCCATCAACGCCGTGCTGCTCTCGGCGGTCATGGTGCCGGCCCCCTGAGCGGCGTCTTCCCCTGCCTCAGTCGCCGAGACGTTCCTCGGCCGGCGTCGCTGACCGACACTGAACGGTGGGCGGCAAAGTCGACGTGATGGGAAGATATGCGCGTACCGATCGCGCGCATCGCCATCCCGATCCCCGGGGTAGAGGTTTCTACGGCACTTGCGAATGGGACTGTTCAGCGACAGACGCTATCGACACCTTTTCAGCGCCCAGGTCATTGCCCTGTTCGGCACCGGCCTGACGACCGTCGCGCTGGCATTGCTGGCGAACGACCTGGCCGGCGAGTATGCCGGCCAGGTATTGGGCACGGCCCTGGCCCTCAAGATGATCGCCTACGTGGGGATCGCGCCAATAGCCGGCGCCTACGCCGCTCGCCTGCCCCGGCGATCATTGCTGGTCACGCTGGACCTGCTGCGGGCGTCGGTTGTGCTGGCGTTGCCATTCGTCGACGAGATCTGGCAGATCTACGTGCTGATCATCCTGCTCAACGCCTGCTCCGCGGCCTTTACGCCCGTCTTCCAGGCCACCATTCCCGACATCGTCGATGGCGAGCAACGCTACACCCGCGCTCTGTCCCTGTCGCGACTCGCCTACGACCTGGAGAATCTGCTCAGCCCCGCCGCCGCGGCGGTATTGCTCGGCCTGATGAGTTTCGATGTGCTGTTCGTGCTCAACGGCACCGCGTTCATCGCCTCGGCGGCACTGGTTGGCACCGTGACACTACCCCGGGCCATGGTGACGGAGAGCGGCAATAGCATATGGCGTAACGTCACCTATGGCATCGGCGTCTATGTGCGGACGCCACGCCTGCGGGGGCTCCTCAGTCTGAACATGGCGGTCGCCGCGGCGGGGGCGATGCAGATCGTCAACACAGTCGTCTACGTCCGCTCTGTGCTGGGCCTGGGCGAGACCGCCGTCGCCGGTGCCTTCGCCGCCGCCGGCGGCGGCTCGATGCTGGTGGCGCTGGCATTGCCAAAGCTTCTGGACAGCGTGCCCCAGCGTCCCGTCATGCTGTTCGGCGGCGTCGTTATGTCGGCAAGCCTTTATCCCGGGCTGCTCGAACCGTCATTCGCAGCGCTACTGGTACTGTGGTTCCTGCTCGGCGCCGGCATGTCACTGGTACTCACGCCGGCAGGCCGCCTGCTCCGGCAGTCCTGCCGGGAGCAGGACCGTTCCGCCGTGTTTTCCGCTCAGTTCTCCCTGTCGCATGGCTGCTGGCTGATCGCCTACCCACTGGCAGGCGCCGTGGGCGCTCAGCAGGGGCTCGATATTGCGTTCCTGTCGCTGGGGATCATCGCGCTCGCCGCCACCGGCGTCGCAGCGGCAGTATGGCCGTCACCGGACACGAGGGACCTGGCCCACGATCACCCGCGGCAACATCACGAACACCTGCATTACCACGACGTCCACCACCAGCACGAACACGAGGGCTGGGAGGGGCCGGAACCCCACGCGCACCCGCACCACCATCCCGGGGGCCGCCACCGGCACGTCTTCGTAATCGACCCCCACCACCCACACTGG
>CAZHBN010000219.1:0-7096 GCA_964530405.1 uncultured Ectothiorhodospiraceae bacterium | reverse complement strand
GACATAACCCATGACCTCCTCGCCGGTGTCGGCATCGAAGCCGTGCAGCATGCCATCGTTGGCCCCGACGAATACCACGCCGTTGTGTTGGACGGGCTTGGAGTGAACGATGTCGCCGAGCCGGCTGTTGCGTTGGCGGAAATCATGGGCCGTGCCGGATGCTTCGTGGGTGCGGTCGCCCTTGACGAAGTCCAGACGGGCCTGGGCGAGAGTGTCGCCGCCTTGCGTGCCATCCGGGTTGGTTCGCAAGTCATTGCGCTGCTCTGTGCTCAGGTCGCCCCACTCCAATGGGATGCCGCTACCATTGCTGTTGGCGGTATAGAGGTTGCGCGTCGTCCAGTCCTTGTCGTCGAGCTTGGCGGCCGCCTGCCAGGCGGGGGTATCCTCCAGCTTGGCCGTGCTGGGATCCACCGGGATGGCGGTCAGGTCGCCGCTCCAGCCCGCGGAATTGTAGGTTGCGATATAGGCAGCGGTATCGTTCTGCAGGCTCACTGAGCTGAATGCGACGCCCGAGGAGGAGCCGACGCGCTCCTCGATGGACGACAGTGCGCTGCGAAGGCCGTCCACCAGCTCCTGCGGGTTGCCGGCACTGAGAAACTGGCCGCGACCGTTCCATGCGGCATGACGCAGGTCGTCGATCGTGGTTGGTTGATCTGCCTCCGGCTTGGGCCAGGAGAAGGCGTCTTCCCGATTCGGGGGGTTTTCGCTTAGCGTGCCGTTGATACCGAATGCGACCGTGAACGTCGACAAATGCTGAGCAGGGTTTTCGTCGATGTTCTTCCGCGTCGGTACCTTGTCCGTCAGGTTCGGCGCCAGGTCGCGCTCGTAGTAGCGCATGGCGACGTCGGCCAGCGTATCCTTGTGCGTGTCGGCGAACGAGTCGCCGTCGAAGTCCGTGTCATTGTCGCCGTCTTCGTTCTCGATATTACTGGGCGCGTTTCCGTTCCAGTACCCATCGGACATGAGAATGGCGAAGTTCTGCTGGCAGGCGCCGCCTTCGTCCTCGCCGAGAATCGGGCTTTCCGCGGTGAAGCCCACACCGCCGTTTCCGGTGTTCATGTCGAAGTAATCGCCGGTAGCGGCGAGCGTGCGGCGCAGTGGCGTGCCGTGGTCCGAGTTGACCCGGGCGAGCTGTTTCAGCAAGTGCTGCTTGTCCGGATCGTCGTCCTCATCGCCGACGTCCGTCACGGCAGTGCCAACGTCATTGTTATCGTGAAGCGTGCCAAGGCCCATGCGCATGTCAGCGCCGGCGACGAGGTCGGTCATTGCCCGCTTGGCGACGAACTCACGCTTACGATAGTAGGTGTACCAGTTCGCGTAGTTGGTTTGCTCCGCCGCGTCCAGGCCGCTTACATTGATGCGGTCACTCCAGCCGGTGGGGCACTCGCCCGAATCGTACTCGCCGTCGCCGTCCGCGTCGTTCCAGGGGAAATAGTAGTGGCCGGAGATATCCTGCCCGGTCCAGGGCTGGTAGGCGTTCTCGCGGGCGTCAGACAGCGACTGATCGTCGAATTCATTGCCGTTGCTATCCTCGCCGAACCACGGGGTGTACTCGGCGTTGGGATTGTAAGCGAGCGCGTTGTATCCGCGGCAGAGTTCCCTCTCCTCTGTCGAGTTATCCGGTGTGAAATCGAGGGTTCCACTGTTGTTGGCGTACGGGTGTGCCCTACGGGCTCCCTCGGTCTTCAGCACTTCCCAGTCCATGCTGCCCGAATCGTCCACCAACAGCATGACATTGGGCTTGACAGCGTCGCTCAAATAGAGCGGCACGTTGGCCAAGGTGCCCGGCTCGGCCATGCTTACCCCGGGTACACAGAGCAGCGCCGGGGCGAGGGTGACCAGCGCTCGCCTACGGATGGTTGGAATTCTCTGCCGCATGTTCGCGCTCCCTGAAAATGTCGGTAATCGCATCCTTGTCATGGGTTTCGATGACGCGATCATTCAGTTCTGTTTCCAGTAACTTGCCTGCAGGGTCACGGTTGCCCTGCCGGAATTATCGGTGGCGCGTGCCGTGACTTCGAAAACGTGTCCCTCGTTACATTCCGTGCCCGTACACCCCGACCCGGGCTCCACCACGGGATTACCTGGTGGCGTTTTCAGGGCGATGACGTAACGCGCATAGTTATGGTTGTTGGCCTGTGCCGAGCTGCTCCCCGTCCACGTCGTGTCGGCCTGGACGTCCGGGCTTGCACCGAAGCCGTAGCGCCCACTGTTGCCATTGAAGTCGCTGAGGTTGAGCGTCCCTCCCGTCAGGGTCCGGCGCACCTCCTCGAGGGTCCCTTCTGCGCGTTGGAAGGCTTCCGTTTCGCTCACCAGGTTACCGGCCATGCGCTCTTCCATGGTCGTCGTCTGCATTGCGGTGACACCGATGAGTGTGAGCAACGCGAGGAAGATGAGGCTCGTGATGAGCGCCATCCCCCGTTGCGTCCGGGAACTGAGCACGGAATTGTGAACGTCGTTGTGCTTCATTTGCGCATGATCAGGTTGCGAATGGCGACGGTGGTGGAAAACACGCGGCGCGCGCGCCGGTCGTTTTGCGGCGTGATTCGCAGCGTGTTGCCGGCACCGGTGTCGGCCGAGAGCATGGTTATCGGCGGGTTGCCGGCGCCCGGACCGGTTTGGGGAATCTCTTCGTTCGTACGCACGAGCAGGGCAACGCGTACCGCGACGACATCCTGCCAGCCGTTTGCGGTGCTGGTAACGTTATCGGCACTGACGTATTGGTCCGCGCGTCGTGTGGGGTCGGGGATCGTGTCGACCCCGTAGAGCACCTGCATGTTCTCCACCCCACGCAATAGCTCGCGTGTTTGCGCGTTACTCGTTCCGCTGGAGAAATCGATTTCCCAAAGCCCGGGCGTCTCAGGAGTGCCGTCGCCGTCCGCGTCGGCTGCGCCGATGTAGTACGCCTTGCTCATGAGTGCGTAGACGGTGGCGTTGGAATTCCAGACGGAACTCCATGGGTTATTTGGGTTGATGTTGCATGGGGTGTCGCCACCGCACCCACTACTGCGGGAGGTAGCAGTCGCGCTCGCGTTCTGTGTGTTCTGAAATAGGTCCGCTGTGCCGGCGTTTGCAACCATCACGATCTGGCCCTGTCCCAGTCCGGTCGCGCTGGTGAAGTTCAGGGAGGCAGTGGTGAGGTTGTTGTTGTTTTGCAGCGTGAGGTTGGGCAGGCTTCGCATACCACGCAGGAACAGGACATCCGTCCCCGCGACGACGTTGCCGGCCAGCTGCGGCAGGACTGCATTCAGGTTCTGAGTTCCATCCGTCCATTGGGCTGCGCTGGCACTGGAGGGATCCATGGAGGTGATGGTGTAGCTGTCGCCGTTTGCGGGATCGGTATTCGTGTATTCGAACCCCGAGATGGGGGAATTTACGTTGAATGGCGTGGCATTACCCCCGTTCGCCGGGTTGAGAAAGCTGTTGATATTGCAGCGGGCACAGCCCGTCTGGCCGCTTACCCGCAAATCGTGAGTGAGAAAGCCGATCGCGAATCGCCCGTTCTCCTGCAACCTGGCAAGACCGTCGGCGACTGCGTAGGTCGAGCGGCTGGCAACGAAAACCTGGACGATGCCGGCGATCAGTACGAGCCCGATGACCATGGCGATCATCAGCTCCACAAGGCTGAAGCCGGCAGAGCGTTTTCTGGTGATGTCGTTATTACTCATCGGAAAGCTGCGTGGTGAACTGGAATTGGGAGGTCTGGCTCACGTTCCCGGCGCCATCCCTCTGTTCGAACTGGTCATCCCATTGCACGGTGATGGTGACCTGGTTGTTGGCTGCTAGCCCGATCTGCCCATCGCCATTCGGCAGCGTGCGGTCGATGGTGTTTTGCCAGAGGGTGAGGTCGCGGGTGGCCAGGCCTCCATTGCCGGTGCCACCAAGCCCTACCGTATAGGCGCCACTTTCAATGGCGGCCGCGTTGGCGCGCATGCGATCCAGCATGTCGTAGGCGAGGATCGAAGCCTGTGAGCGCAGATAGGCGCTGTGCGTGTTACGCACGCTGGAGGCCTGAAGGCCGGCGAGCCCGAGGAGTCCGACGGACAGCACGAGCACGGCGACGAGAACCTCGAGCATGCCGAATCCGTGATCACGGCGCGGTGTGGTCGGAGTGGTGACCGGGTTCAGAGCGTGCATGCTTGATCCCCCTGCGAGTTCGGACGTCCGGCACCCGTAATCTCTATATGGCGGGCCTCATTGCCGCTGCAGTTCGCAGGCTCCACGTAGAAATTGAAGGTGCTTCCGCTGTCCAAGCGGCCGCTAGGAACATAGCCCAGGCTCCCAATGCCGCTCGAATCCTCTTCGAGCCGGACGTTATTGGGCAGGCCGGGCCAAGCCCGGATGAGTTCGTCAGTGCCTGCCTGGTATCCAACGGTGTTGTCATCACTGATCCACAGGATGTATCCGCGGTCCCATTGGACATTATTCGTGCAGGAACGGGGAGAAATATTGGCGTTGCTCTGGCACAAATTGGCTGTTTTCCCCCGGGTTACGGCGGTGCTGCGTGCTAGATTCAGCGCACCGACGAAGTCATTGGTGGCCGATGTCAACCGGTTTCGCTCTGCCAGATCCTGATAATGGGGGACGGCCATGGCGACCAGAATGCTCGCCACCACCAAAGCCACGATCAACTCGATGAATGTGAAGCCGCTGTCGTGTTTCATGGCGGCATGTATATCGAGCTCGATGACTTCCATGGAATCACTGACTGATGAGGCGCCGCCCAGTGCCGACGAGCGGTATTCGGAGCCCACGAGGTCGCGTAAGGTTCCAGGTGTTCCTGTTCTGTTGTCGATGGAAGTGGGGTGCCGGCCGGCGCTCGATGGACGGCTTGTGGGCGGGTTGTCACGTTCGTATGTGTTGGATAGACTCTTTCGCCTGACATCGCCGGCGTAGCTCAGCTGGTAGAGCAACGCACTCGTAATGCGTAGGTCGATGGTTCGAGTCCGTCCGCCGGCACCAGATTCTGTGAAACGGCCCGTGGCACTGTGCCCGGGCCGTTTGTCGTTGGGCTTCTCGGTAGCGTTCTTTCCCTGCATTTGTTGGCGGTTGCGGCGGTGAATGTCCGTTCCGTATCGTGGAATGGCATGCCCGTCGGGCGTTTCGGAAATACCTTAAGGCAATCAAGGGGATGTAAGCGATGAAACTTGTCCGTTTCGGTCCGGCGGGTGCCGAGAAACCGGGGTTGATCGACGCCGCGGGTACCGTTCGCGACCTTTCCGGTCACATTGCCGACATCGGCGGCGGCGCTCTGGTGCCGGAGCGGCTGGCTGCGCTCGCCGCGCTTACGCACGATGATCTGCCACTCGTGCGTGAGCCGGGCCGGTTGGGCGCCTGCGTCACCCGTCCGGGCAAGATCATCGGTATCGGGTTGAACTATCACGACCATGCCCGCGAGACGGGCGCGAAGGCGCCGTCGGAGCCCATCTCGTTCACGAAGGCGGCTTCTTCGCTGTGCGGACCGGACGACGATATCCTGCGGCCGGTGGGCTCGGAGAAGCTCGACTGGGAGGTGGAGCTGGGCGTGGTCATCGGTACTCGCGCGCGTCGTGTCACCGAGGCCGAGGCGCTGGAGTACGTTGCGGGGTACTGCGTGGTCGATGATGTCTCCGAGCGATCCTGGCAGAAGGATCGTGGTGGTCAGTGGGTGAAGGGCAAGAGCTACGATACGTTCTGCCCGGCGGGGCCCTGGTTGGTGACGGCCGACGAGGTCGCCGATCCGCAGTCCCTGGCGTTATGGACCGAGCTCAACGGTGAGCGCGTGCAGGACGGCACTACTGCCGAGATGATATTCGGCGTGCGCGAGCTGGTAAGTTATCTCAGTCACTTCATGACCCTGGAGCCGGGGGATCTGATCGCCACGGGCACGCCGGCGGGCGTGGGTATGGGGATGGATCCGCCCCGGTATCTTGTCGACGGTGACCGCTTGCGCCTCGGTATTGAAGGCTTGGGCGTGCAGTCTCACACCATCGTCGCCGAAGAAACCGATTAGCAGCATACCGGCACGCGCCGGACACTTAGCGCGTAATGGCCGTTGGCACCCCTGATGGACGCTCGAGAAGGGTTCGGAGCCGTCCGCGGTCCGGCAGCTGACCGTGGCTAATGGCGATAGAGGTGAGCGCCCGGGCGAGCCGCCGTCGTTCAGCGTCCCCGAAGCGCAGATCCTCGCTGGTGTAATCCTCGGTGGCGGGCAAGGGGTGGGCTTCTACCCACAGTTGTCCGGCGTTCCACGTGTGCTTGATCGGCTGGTTGACGATGCGCACGGGGGTGCCTCGCTCAACCCGGGGAAACAGGGTTGCGATGTCTTCCGGGTACAGCCGGACGCAACCGTGAGAGACTCGCATGCCCACGCCGGCAGGCCGGTTCGTGCCGTGGATGAGATAGCCCGGCAGGTCCAGGATCAGCGCATATTCGCCCAGCGGGTTGTCCGCCCCCGGTGGCACGACCCGTGGCAATGATTCGCCCTTGGCCGCCGCTTCCGCGCGAATCGAGGCAGGGGGATACCACGCGGGCTGCGGGATCTTCTCGGTCACCGTGGCATGGCCAGCCGGAGTGCCCCAGTCCTGGCGGCCAATGCCGATAGGGTGGGTGATGACTTCACGCTCGCTGTCACTGCGATCGGGATAGTAGTACAGCCGCAGCTCGGCGGCATTGATCACGATGCCGCGCCGGGGCGCGTCCGGGAGGATGTAGCGTCGCGGTATGACCACCGGCGTGCCGTTCCCCGGCAGCCAGAAATCGACTCCGGGGTTGGCGAGGAGTATGTCCCAGTACCCCACGTCGAAGCGGCGGGCAACATCGTGCAGCGTTTCGTCTTCGCCCGTCAGGGCGATATGGTTGTCGCCTACCAGCCGTTCGTCGCCGTCGCTCAGAGGAAAGCGCCACAGGTGCTCGCGGCCGTCGGCGCTACTGATGGCCGGCCCCGCCGTGATGGCGGCGGCGAGCGCCTTGAGCAGGCGTCGGCGTGTGGGGTCCGGGGGCGGCGGTACGGGCATCGTTGCGGTGTCCGGGCGGTGGCGGCCGGCTACTAACCTTTGCGAAAGTATTGCCATGTCTCAGTGGCCGTGTGCGCCGCTGTGGCAAGGCGCGAGGAGCG
>CAZHBN010000218.1:1800-7107 GCA_964530405.1 uncultured Ectothiorhodospiraceae bacterium | reverse complement strand
GGCGGCCGGCGATGACATCGCTCATGTGCACGTCCACCGCCTCGAAGCCGGCGCGATCGAACGCTGCCGCCATCTCGACGTGGCTGTTGACGCCCTGCTCGCGCAGCACTGCGACGCGCGGGCGGGCACCGGCACCGATGTACGGGGCGGCTACGTCGTCCGCGGGGTCGAAGGACAGGCTCGCGTGGAGGCCGGGGTCGGTGTCGTCGTCGACGGCCTCGTATTCCTCGTCGGCGCAGGCCGGGTTGTCCCGCAGGCGCTGAATACGCCAGGACGTCTCCTGCCAGGTGCGCTGGAGATCGGCGCGGGATTCGTCGATAAGCACGGTCTCGCCGTCGCGCACCACCACACGCTGGTCGCCGCGCAGGCCGCCGAGACGGTGGACGTGGCGGGCGAGTCCGGCCTCGCGGAAGGCGGCCTCCACGTCGGGGACATCCTCTCCGCGGACCTGAACGACGGCGCCGAGCTCCTCGCTGTAGAGTGCCGCGAGGGCGTCCCCCAGCCCGGCGACATCGACCTCAATGCCGGTACGCCCGGCGAACGCCATTTCCGAGAGCGTGGCGAATAGACCACCGTCAGAGCGGTCATGGTATGCGAGCAGCACCCCTTCGCCGGCGAGGCGCTGGATGGTCGCGAAGAACGCCGCGAACGCGCGCGGATCGTCCAGATCCGGGCAATCGTGGCCGACCTGGCCGTAGACCTGCGCCAGCGCCGAACCGCCGAGACGATTGTGGCCCTTGCCGAGGTCGACGAGCAGCAGCTCGGTTTCGTCATGCTCACGCTGGAGCTCCGGCGTGAGCGTGCCTCGCACGTCCGCCACCGGCGCGAATGCGGAGATCACCAGCGAAAGCGGCGCGGTCACCGCGCGTTCCTCGCCGTCCTCCTCCCAGACCGTGCGCATGGAAAGCGAGTCCTTGCCCACGGGGATGGCGATGCCGAGCGCCGGACAGAGCTCGCGGCCGACGGCGCGGACGGTATCGTAGAGCCGGGCATCCTCGCCGGGGTGGCCGGTGGCGGCCATCCAGTTCGCCGAGAGGTTCACCCGTTCCAGGGCGCCCACCGGTGCGGCGGCGAGATTGGTCAGCGCCTCGCCCACGGCGAGCCTTCCCGATGCCGGCGCGTCGAGCACGGCCACCGGCGAACGCTCCCCCATGGCCATGGCCTCGCCGGTATAGCCGTCGTAGTCGGCGAGGGTCACGGCGACATCCGCCACCGGCACCTGCCACGGGCCGACCATCTGGTCGCGTGCGACCAGCCCGGAGACACTGCGATCGCCGATGGTGATGAGGAAATGCTTGGCCGCCACCGTGGGCAGCTGCAGAACCCGCCTGGCCGCCGCCGCAACGGTCACGCCATCGAGGTCGAGCTCGGGCTTGTGGAACGGGCGGTGGCGGACATCGCGCAGCATTTTCGGCGGTTTGCCCAGAAGCAGCTCCATGGGCAGATCCACCGGCGTGTTGTCGAAGTGGCCGTCGCTGACCACCAGCTGCTGATCCTCGGTGGCCTCCCCCACCACGGCGAAAGGCGCACGCTCGCGCTCGCACAGTCTCCGGAAGGCATCGATCCGCGCCGGATCGATGGCGAGTACGTATCGCTCCTGGGCCTCGTTGCACCACAGCTCCATGGGGGACATGCCGGGCTCGTCATTGGGCACCGTGCGCAGCTCGATACACCCGCCACGGCCGGAGTCGTCGAGCAACTCGGGCAGCGCGTTGGACAGCCCCCCGGCCCCCACGTCGTGAATGGAGACAATGGGATTGTCCCGACCCATACGCCAGCAGGCATCGATCACCTCCTGGCAGCGACGCTCCATCTCCGGGTTGCTGCGCTGCACCGAAGCGAAATCCAGCTCGGCATCACTCTCACCGCTCGCCATGGAGGATGCCGCACCGCCACCGAGACCGATGAGCATCGCCGGTCCGCCCAGCACCACCACCGGCGCACCAGCCGGCGCGCGGCCCTTTGCAACGTGCTCGTCGCGCACGTTGCCCATGCCGCCGGCGATCATGATCGGTTTGTGGAAACCGCGGGTTTCCTCGCCGTCGGGCCCCGGCACGTCCAGCTCGAAGCTGCGGAAGTACCCGGCGAGCTGTGGCCGGCCGAACTCATTGGCGTAGGAAGCCGCGCCGATGGGACCGTCGAGCATGATCTCGAGCGCGGACGCGATGCGCGCCGGACGGCCGTGATCCACCTCCCATGGGCGCGCGGCCTCCGGAAGGTGCAGATTGGAGACCGAAAACCCGGCGAGCCCGGCTTTCGGATGAGCGCCCCGACCGGTAGCGCCCTCGTCGCGGATTTCACCCCCCACCCCGGTGGCCGCGCCCGCGGCCGGCGCAATCGCCGTGGGGTGATTGTGTGTTTCCACCTTCATCACCAGGTGGCTCGGCTCGGGGCAGGCGGCGTAGACGCCGGTATCGCCATCCGCGAAGAAACGCCGCGCGCCATAGCCTTCGGCCACGGCGGCGTTGTCGCTGTAAGCCGACAGGACGCCGGCCGGGCGACACTCGTGGGTGTGACGGATCATCCGGAACAGGGAGTGCTCCTGACGCTGTCCGTCGATGATCCAGTCCGCGTTGAAAATCTTGTGGCGACAGTGCTCCGAGTTCGCCTGAGCGAACATCATGAGCTCCATGTCCGTCGGGTTGCGCCCAAGGCTCCGGTAATTGTCTTCCAGGTAATCGATCTCGTCGGCGGCGAGCGCCAGACCGAGCTCGCCATCGGCGCGCTCCAGCGCCTCCCGGCCGCCGCCGATGACATCCACCACGCCCACCGGCGCGGGCTCGCGCGCGGCGAACAAAGCTACCGCCTCCTCGACGTCACCGAGCACCGATTCGGTCATGCGGTCATGCAGCCGTGCCGCCACGGCACGGCGCTCGTGGCCCTCGAGCTCGCGGCCGTCATTCGTCGACACCCGCCAGATCACGCCCCGCTCGATACGGCGCACGGCGGTGAGTCCGCAATTGTGCGCGATGTCGGTGGCCTTGCTCGCCCACGGCGAAATCGTGCCTATGCGCGGCACCACGACCAGCGTTTCACCGTCGGCACCGGTTGCGGCGTCGCCGGGCTCACCGTAGGCGAGCAGCGCCTCCAGTATCCCGCGCTGCGCATCGCCGAGGGTCGTCTCGGTATCGACGAAATGGATGAAATGCGCCGAGATCGCGGACACGCCGGGCACGGTGTCACGAATCGTCGCGAGCAGGCGGTCGAGGCGAAAGCGGGAGCAGGCGGGATTACCGATCAAACGCAGCATGATTCGGGCCATTGGTGGTCAGCAGGTCGGAAGGGTCAGCGCCACGGGCGCAAGACCCCGCGGCGAGCGCACGGACACGGGCACCCGCCCCGCCGGCGCTGCGGGGCGGCGAGCCCCCTCAGCGCAGTTGTTCGGCGAGGAGCCCCAGCATCTGCTGCACTACTGCAGGCTCCGGAGCACTCTCGCCCTCGGCCGGGCGCACGCGAACGCGCGTTACGCCATCGCCGCCGTCCAGCGCGATGCGATAAGTGCGGACGGTGTCCGAGGGCGAATCGTCACGCCAGAATGCCAGCGACGACAGCAGGCCGCCCTCGTCCTCGGGCGCCTGGTCCGCCTGCGGGTCATAGCGCACGAAGTAGACGCCCTCGCTACGATTACGGTCCTCGACGGTGAAACCGGCGCGATCGAGCGCCAGACCCACCCGGCGCCAGGCGTCGAAGAAGGCATTCTCCACCACCAGCGCGGGCTCGCCGTCGCTACGTTCGAGCCTCGCCGTCGGCTCACTGGCACTCGCCTGTGCCACCGCCGCGCGGCTCGCGGTGCGCTCGTAGCCCAGGAACACGAGCATGCTCCGGAGAAACTCGGATTCGAGGTACGGATCGCTTGCCGCGGGACGCCAGCCACCGCCATCGCGCACCGCACGGCGATGCGCGACGAACACCTCGGCGGTTCGCTCGTCACGGCCGGGCTCCACGCGCACGAGGTAACGATCAGCAACGTCGGCGCCCTCCGGCCCCGGCAGCGCGGGCGCGAACGGCCCCCCCGTCACCGGATGCTCGGTATACAGCCACTCGGTCTCGGCGACACCCAGCGACGGCCGCTTCCGGGCCACGGTCAGACCACGGCGGGCCATGAAATCCTCCACCCAGCGCCATACCTGGCGGGGCGGCTCGCTCACGGTCAGCCAGCGGTCATCACCGACACGCGAGACCTGGACATCATCGGGCTGCGGCAGCACCGCCTCGCCACCGCTGCGCCCCCCGGCACTCTCGCGGGCGCTGGCTACTCCGGGGATGGCCATGCCGCCACCACCGCTGTCACGCACCAGGTCCGGTGGCAGCTTCAGCCGCTCGACACGCACCTCCTCCGGGCTCGGTTCGCCGGAAAACCAGCTACAGCCGCCGAGCAGAGCCGCAGCGGTCACGGTGACGGTCAACGCAAGAGAAAAGCGCATCGAATCAGAGACAACCCGCAAGTTTCATGGCCTGGAGCACCGTTTCATGGTGCTGATCGGAAAGCCGCGTCAGCGGCAGACGTATTCCCTCGCCGCAGAACCCCATCTTGTGCACGGCCCACTTCACCGGAATGGGGTTCGTCTCCACGAACAGCGCCTTGTGCAACGCCGCGAGACGCGCATCGATGCGTTCAGCCTCTTCACGGTCGCCACTGAGCGCGGCGGTGCACATCTCGTGCATCTGCGACGGCGCGACGTTCGCGGTCACGGAAATGCAGCCCTTCGCTCCGGCGAGCATCAGGGCGAGATTCTTGGCATCCTCACCGCAGAAGACGTCCAGGCGATCACCGCAGCGCTCCAGGATGTCCTCGGCGCGGGCGACGCTGCCGGAGGCCTCCTTGATGCCGACGATGTTGGAGATCCCCGCAAGCCGTTCGACGGTCTCGGGCAGGATGTCACAGGCCGTGCGTCCGGGCACGTTGTAGAGGATCTGCGGGATCGGCACCGCGTCCGACACCGCCTTGAAGTGCTGATAGAGGCCTTCCTGCGTGGGCTTGTTGTAATACGGCGTGACCAGCAACGCCGCGTCGCAGCCGCCTTCCATCGCGCAACGCGTGAGCTTGATCGCCTCCCACGTGGAGTTGGCGCCGGTGCCGCCGATGACCGCCGTGCGCCCGCGCACCATCTCCACCACGCGACGCATCACGTAGCAGTGTTCGTCGTAGTCCAGCGTCGCGGATTCGCCGGTGGTCCCTACGGCAACGATGGCATCGGTTCCATTGTCAACGTGGAATTCCACCAGCCGCTCCAGGGCGGCCTCGTCCACCGCGCCGTCATCGTGCATCGGCGTGACCAGCGCGACCATGCTGCCGTGGAACATCGC
>CAZHBN010000218.1:0-1700 GCA_964530405.1 uncultured Ectothiorhodospiraceae bacterium | reverse complement strand
CGCCGTCATCGTGCATCGGCGTGACCAGCGCGACCATGCTGCCGTGGAACATCGCAGGACCTCCCCACCGGGCCAAGGAAAAGCCGCATAGTAGCTGCGGTGCCGGGGTGTGACAAGCGAGCCAGCGGCGCCACGCCGCGTGATACACTCCCGGTTTTCAGCGCCAGTCGAAACGAGCGGCCATGCACAATAATCTTCTCGTTATATCCGCGCTCGGCGAAGACCGCCCCGGGCTCGTGGACGAGCTGACCCGGTTGATCTCCGAGGCCGGCTGCAACATCGAGGAGAGCCGCATGACCGTGCTCGGCGGTGAATTCGCCGCCATCGCGCTGGTTGCCGGGCGCTGGAACCAGCTCGCCAAGCTGGAGACCACCCTGCCCGGTCTGCAGCGTCGCCTGGGGCTGACGGTGGAGACCCGTCGCACCGAGCGCAGCCGCCGGGAAGGGGAGCTGCTGCCGTACACGGTGGAGGTAGTCTGTCTCGACCAGCCCGGCGTCGTCCACCAGCTCTCCAACTTCTTCGGCCTGCGCGAGATCGCCATCCGCGATCTCGCCACCACCACCTACTCCGCCGCCTACACCGGCACGCCCATGTTCTCGGTCCACATGACCGTGGACGTGCCGGCGCGCATGCAGATCGCGCGGCTGCGGGAGGATTTCCTGGATTTCTGCGACGAGCTCAACCTGGATGCCGTCATCGAGCCGGCCAAGGCGTGAGCGCGGCGTGCAACCCGCATTCAACGGAGGAAGCCCGATGTCACAGGTCGCCATCGATCAGCCAGTACCGGATTTCGAGCTCCCGGCCACCGACGGTGAGACGTTCCGCCTCGCCGATTACCGCGGCCGGCAGGTGCTGCTGTTCTTCTACCCCAAGGCCAACACGCCGGGATGCACCCAGGAAGGCAAGGACTTCCGTGACCTCCAAGGCGAATTCGCCGACGCTGGCACCGCGATCATCGGCATCTCCAGGGACGGCGTGCGCGCCCAGCAGAACTTCAAGGAGAAGTACGACTTCCCCTTTCCGCTGCTCTCCGACAAGGAAGAAGAGGTCTGCAACCTCTTCGGCGTCATCAAGGAGAAGAACATGTACGGCCGCCGGGTGATGGGGGTGGAGCGCAGCACATTTCTCATCGATGCCGACGGCGTGCTTCGCAGGGAGTGGCGCAAGGTCAAGGTAAAAGGCCATGCCCAGGAAGCCCTTGAGGCGGTCAGGGCGCAAAGCGGTGCCTGACAGCGCCCGGCCCCGTGCGTACGTGCTCGACACGTCGGTGTTGATGCACGACCCGACGGCGTTGTTCCGGTTCCAGGAGCACGACCTCTACCTGCCCGTGGCCGTGGTCCGCGAGCTCGACGCCGCCAAGCAGGGGATATCGGAAGAGGCGCGCAACGTCCGCCAGGTGAGCCGTTTCCTCGACGCCCTGCTCACTCATGCGGGCCCGGACGACCTCTCCGCGGGCCTGCCGCTGGCGCCGGTCGCGGTCGCCGAAACCCCGAGCGGGCGCCTGTTCTTCCTCCGCGACGGTGACGGCCGCGGCGACAAGGCGATCCTCGCCGGCGCACTCCACCTGCGTGAGCACCTCGACGACCGCACCGTCGTGCTGGTCACCAAGGACATCAACCTGCGCATCCAGGCCACCGTCGCCGGTCTGCGCGCCGAGGACTACCACAGCGACCAGGTCCTCGACGACGTGGACCTGCTCT
>CAZHBN010000217.1:2158-7158 GCA_964530405.1 uncultured Ectothiorhodospiraceae bacterium | reverse complement strand
CGTCGTACGTCGCCACGTTGCCGCGGGTGACACTGCCATACGTGCCCGACGCCGCGCCGCCGGGGATGGTCACGTCGACCGAGAACGAACAGCTACCGCCGGGTGGAAGCTGACCGCCGCTGAAAATGAGCGTGTCGGTGCCGGTCACCTGCGAACCGGCTCCGCACACGCCGGCGGGCGACAGCACGGAGGCGGAAAGCCCGGATAGCGTGGCACCCAGATCGTGGGTGAATTGAATGGCCGTTGCAGCATGAGTGGTCGACGGATTGGCGAGAGTATAGGTCAGCGTCGCCGTTCCACCGGGTGCCACGGGCGCGTCGCCGAACGACAGAGCCGCATCGAGCGCCGCCGCATTGAGTGTGGCGTCGTTTCCGGGGCCGGTGACCGTCACGCCACGGGCAACTGCCGTTACGTCGCTGGAGGCGAGGGTGTAGAGGCCCGGCGACGCGTCAGCGGGGATTGCCAGCGGCAGAGTGAACTCACAGCTCGATGCCGCGGCGAGGCTGCCGCCGGCAAAGCTCACGGTACTGGTACCGCTCGCCTGCGAACCACTGCCGCAAACGTCCGTGACCCCGGGCCCCGCCATCGAGAGCCCGGAAAGCGCCGCGTCCAGATCCGCGGTGAACGCGATACCGGAGAAGTCGTCGTACACATCGGCGTCGATCGCGCCACCGTTGTCATTGGAGAGATGGACGCGCAACGTCGCCGTCTCGCCGGCACCCACCACCGCCTCCTCCACCGCCAGATCGAGCCGCGGTGAGGCGACGGTGCGATAGCCCGGATCCTCCACCACACCGGGGACTTCTTTGCCATCCACCGTGGCGACGAAGTCCACGGTGGGGGTGCTGCCCGAGCCGCTGGCGATACCCTCGGGCACCTGGAAGTCCACCATGAAGCTGCAACTACCCCGGGCCGGCAGATTCGCGCCCAGGAGCACGAGATAGGCCTCGCCCCCGATTTGCGTCTGCAAGAGCTGCGAGCCGGCGCCACAGAAGCCATTCGCTGGAAGCTGGTTCACCGTGAAGCCGTTCGGCACAGCCTGCTGGAACGCCACACCGGTGGCCGAGGCGGTCGTGCTCCTGTTCCTCAGAGTGTGGGTCAGGGTAAGTACCTGCCCGCCACCGACGAGCTCGGGGAAGTACTCCTTCTCGAGGCTCGGCCGTGGCGCCACGTCCAGAACCGCCTGAAATGGCGTCGCACTAAGGGGGGCGCCGCCGATGGTGCCGCTGAGCGCGCCGGTGACGCTCACGTAGGCGCCGCTTGCCGCCGCGGCGGGTACCGCGAGCGGCACCGAGAATTCACAGCGCTCGCCGGGCGCGAGCGCACCGCCGCTGAAGGATACGACGGCGTCCCCGGCCACGTTAGAGCCCGCGCCGCAGACGCCGGCCATCCCGCCGCCGGTAGCCGCGAGCCCCGACAACGTGGCGTCGAGGTCGTCGTTGAAGGCTAGCCCCGTTGCCGTCTCGGTGCGCGAGGTGTTCTGCAGTGCGTAGACAAGCGACGTCTCACTGCCCGGTATCACCGGATTGGGCTCGAAACGCTTGGTGAGGTGGACGACATCCGAGACTGCCGTCAGGGCAGCGACGGAATGGCCGGATTCCCGGAGCGGGCCCCCTGGCGGCACGGGCAGGGCGCTCATACCGCTATCCCGGACAATGTGCCCGCCCACCGCCACAGCGGTAACGTCCAGCTCCACAGTACAACTCGCCCCCGCCGACACGGACCCCGATGCGAAACCGACCGCGCGCGTTCCCGCGACCGCATCCACCGTCCCCGCCGCGCAGGAGGTTCGCGCATTGGTTGGCGCCGCAACGCGCAAGCCCGGCGGCAGGGTCTCGCTGAACTGAAGCTGGTACTGGTCGGCTGCGGAGGCGGTGTTGTCGATCGTGTAGGTGAGTCGCGCGCGCTCGCCGACCTGCACGTTCGCCGGCGAAAGCCCCTTGGCGAACCCGGGGCGCGCGGTGTCGACGGTGAGCTCGGCACTGACCGGTCCGTCGTTGCCGGCGCTGCTGGTGACATCACCGGTGACAAGGCTATGTGTGCCCGGCGTCGTGGCGGTGGCGAGCACGCGTACGCTGCAGCGCTCGCCGGTGGCGAGCCGGCCGCCGGACAACGTGAAGGTCGCGCCGCCGTCGGTCGCTGCAAGCTCACCCCCGCAGGACTGCTCCCCCGCGGCGGGCGTCGCCAACGTCACCGCGGCAGGGAGCGTGCCGGTCACCGCGAGATCGGTGACTGCCGTGGCGCCGCTGTTGGTGAGCGTGATGTCCAGCTCGGCGGTGCTGCCCGGGCCGATCGTCGCCGGCGAGAACGTGGCGGCGACATCCACCGCCAGCGCCGGGGCGCTCGCCAGCACCAGCAGCAAGCCCACCAGCCGGCGGGCATACCGGGCGCACACACGCCCGCTAGTCCATGGAGTCATGACTCATCCCTCCCCTGGGACCGCCGCTGCGGCCCGATGCCGAGTTACCGTGCGGCGCGCAGTTCCGCCTGCAGGGCTTCGATCTGGGCCTGCTGGCGCACGGTGTAGAGGGTGAGTTCCTCGACCTTCTTGAGGAGCTGGACCTGAAGCCGGGTCATGTCGAGCCCGTCACGGCCCACCTCGCTCGCCGAGGGCACGCCCGGCAGATGGCGCTCGCTGGTGACGAAGCGCTCCAGATCGGCCAGCGGCATGAGCTCGTAGTCCGGCGCGAACACATAGTCGGGAAAGGTCTCGGCAGGCGCGCCGGCGGTGAGACTACCTGCGATGGTGACGTTGCCGGCGGTGTCCACCGTGACTTGGGGCTCGCCATTGAGTGCGATGGTCAACCCCTGCTCGTTGGCCTCGACGTCCCAGGTGGTCGGGTCGAATCCACCGCCGCCGCCCTGCTCCAGGCGAACGCTCGGCGTATTGGCCGCGCGCACGTGCAGGGTCCGCGCCGGGGCGTCCGTGCCGAAACCCACCTGGCCGTCGGCATCCACATACACGCTGTAGTCCGGTGCGTTGGCGGTCAGGGTGAAGATCTCGCGAGCGTTGGAGACGTCCTCGATGGAGAAGCGCTCGCGCCCACCATTCGCGGAATCGTTGGCGGTGAGCTGCCAGTCGGTGCGGGGGAAAGACCCCGACGAGCTGGTGTCGTCGAAGCGGATGCGGGTGTTGTTCTCCTTGAGGCGAATGGTATCGAAGCCGAAGCTCTCGCCGTTTACGCAATCGAGGCCAGTACACAGACTGCCGTCGATGATCCGATCGTCGACGATCACCGAATCCGCGAACGCCGGCGCCGCACACGCCCCGGCCAACACCACCGTCAGCGCGATCTTCTTCATGGTTCTGCCCCCTCGTCAGTCCCGCGCGGCCGAGGCACGGACCCCGGCCTCCCCCACACTCGACACCCGGTGCCCACGCACGCCGCCGCGACCGGCGGCCGCCACCCTGATCCGAGCCATGACAAAGATTTGGATACTACACGATGTTCCGACGACACGCTCAGGCAAGCCGCACCGGTGCATCGGCGCGGAAAAAACGCATGCCCTCGGTGAGGTGGGTCATGATGCGCTCGGCGGCGACGCTAAGGGGGCGACCGTTACGGCTGACTATGCACGCCTCGGCCGCCGCCAGCACGGGATGATCCACCAGCACCAGATCGAGCTCGCCACGGTCGAGCTCCGCGTCCACCGTCAACTGCGGCATGAAGGCGACACCCATGCCGGACTGCACGAAGTTCTTGAGCACCGCGACGGAATTGGTACGCAATGCGGGCTCGAAACGCAGCCTTTCCTGGTAGGCAAGCACGTCAATGAGCTGATGCATGCCGAAACCGCGCTCCATAACCCCGAGGGGAAAATCGCCCACCGCCGCGGGCGTCACGGAACGCCCGCCACTGGCAAGGGGATGCCCCGGCGGCACGATGAGGTCCAGCGGCTGCCGGGTGGCGACGTGGGTATGCAGGCGGTTGTCCGGCGGCGGTGCATAGACCAGCGCGAAGTCCACCTGATCGTCCACCACCTGGCGGATCGCCTCATGGGCACCGGCCATGGTGACAGTGAGCACGATCTGCGGGTACGCGGCCATGAACGCGCGCAGGGGAGCCGATATGAGATCGGCGATGAAGCCTTCGCCGAGGGCGATGCTGATCTCGCCCTGGCGCAGCCCCTGCACCGCCTGAATACGCGATAGCAGCGCCCGCTCGCTGGCGCGGCTGTCGCGATAGTAATCGACGACCATGACACCCGTGCTCGTCAGGCGCACGCCTCGCCGCGAGCGCTCGATGAGCACCGTATCGAGCTCCGCCTCGAGCGCAGCGATGGCTCGGCTCACCGCCGAAGGCGCCACGCCCAGGTACGCCGCAGCCCGGCGCAGGGAGCACAGGCGGTCCACCTCGTAGAGATAGCGCAGCGCCCGCGGACTGAGGCGGTTCACCCGCAGACCTCCCCGGCACTGGCGCTGTCGGTGCCTTTCATCGCCGGTAGCGCGCCAGCGTGAGACCTTCCAGGTCGATCTCCGGCGTGCGCTCGTCCACCAGATCGGCGACCACCCGCCCCGCACCGGCGGCGAACGTCCAGCCGAGATGCCCCGGTCCGGTGTTGAGCAGCAGGTTCGGCACGCCGCAGGCGCCCAGCAATGGCGGCCCGTCCATGGTCATGGGACGCAGGCAGGCCCACGGCTCCGCCGTCGCGGTATCCACACTGCCGGCATAGCGCGGAAAGTTGGCCAGCGCCTGGCGTACGACGATCTCCACGCGCCGCTGACGGATGCTGCGATCGTAACCCGCGAACTCAGCGGTCCCGGCAACGCGCAAGCGCTCACCCAGGCGGGTGATCACCACCTTCTGGCCCTCATCGATGATGGGCGTGGCCGGTACCCCCGGGTGGTCCGCCACCGGCAGTGTCGCCGAATATCCCTTGACGGGCTTGATGGGCAGGCGCACGCCCAGCGGCCTGGCGAGCACCGGCGCATCCACGCCAGCGGCGAGCACGTAGCGATCGGCGGTGATCGACCCGCGGTCGGTTACGACCCGGCTGAC
>CAZHBN010000217.1:0-2058 GCA_964530405.1 uncultured Ectothiorhodospiraceae bacterium | reverse complement strand
GACTCGGTGAGCGCGGAGGCAGTGACCGCGTGTTCCAGCTCGGTACGGTCGCGAAAGATCTTCATAATGCCGCGCTGCTCGGCCTCGTAGTCGATGCCGGTATTCGCGCGGATGTCGGCGAGCATGCGCTGACTGTAGACGGCCAGACGCGTGTTCACCCGTGTGCTGTGCTCATGGTGGCGGGCACTGCTGTAACGCAGGAACCCAAGGCCCCAGCCGATCAGGTTGGGGATCTGCGACGGGCGCAGCAGCAGCGGCGACTCCTCGCGCCCGATCCAGCCCACGAGCTGGCGGATCGCCGCGGGGGTATTCCACGGCTCCGTGTGGCTGGCGTGCACCATGCCGCCGTTGGCGAAACTGCCCTCGGCGGCGAGCGACGACTGGCGATCCACCAGCGTGACCTGGTGACCCGCCTCGGTAAGAAAATACGCCGTGGCGGTACCGATAACCCCGCCGCCGATGACCAGAACGTGCACGTACAGCCTCCCGAGACGCCCCATACTACCCGGCCTCACCGGGACCTCGGACAACCGTAATGCTGCCCTCGTTGCCCCCTCAACGCCATAGGTGTTGCGATTGACGCAACGCTCCAAGCACGCCGGAGGGCCTGGTAAACCAGCGTCAGCTTACCGAGCACGGAAATGCGACGCGAGGGAACCGAAATGACGGGTCTCGTAGGCGCCTGCGGCACAGTCCGGATGCGGCAGCGAAACGAATCGACCGTTGGCCGCTGCTTCCTACAGTGGAGACGTATCCCTGGCGGGAGCCCCTCCACCGGCATCGGGCTCGTCGCGGTCACCGATGGCCTTTGCGGCGTCAGCGGCACCGGCAGACGCATTCAGATACCGCAACTCCAGCGCCTGATCCACGCACACGACCTCCACTCGGTCCGGGCCGATGCGCAGTGCGGTGCGCCGCAGCAGCTCGTCGCCGGTGGTCACGCGTGCGACCTCCTGGTATCTGCTCGCAATGGCATCAGCGATGACATCCTGCTCGCGGGCGCAGGCATCGGCCGACGCCAGGCTCGCGGTGGCGACGATCTCGGCGACGCGGCCGTCGCCACCGGTGCGCACACGGTAGTCGTCGAGCACTCGATAGGGCCGGGGCGGATTGTCGAGCCGATAGAGATAACCGCCATCGGGGAGCGCCTCGCCCGTCGCCGTCTCCGGAGGCGTATAAGCTTCACCGAAGGCGATGCCGAAGGCGCTGTCGAGCTCCGCGTCGGCGGATGCGGCAAATGGCAGCAACGCGGCCGCCAGGGCAATGGGGCGCATGTTCCTCATGGACTCCTCCTTGAAGCGCTCCCGGCGCAACTTCCGCCCCGGAGCGATAGTGTTTCTCCCAATGTAGCCGAGTGCACGCATCCGGTGGGCGTGGCAACGCACACGTCGCTGCCACATTGGGGACCGCTCGCGCGCAGCGGAATCACCCGAGCAGCGCCTGGACCTGATTGACGCTGGGTGCTCGGGATTCGTCCACCAGCACGAACACCGCCGAACCGGACAGCGTTTCCGCCGTACACGGACTGGAGACGACCTCGCCCGAACGATTGAGATATGCCAGGGGCGTACCATAGCCCGCATTGACGAACCGGGTGACGAGCTCCGCCCAGTGCATACGGTCGAAGGTGGCATCGTACCGCCGCGGATGCACCCCCTGATGCTGGAACAGGTCCTCGAGCACCCGCTCCGTACCGGGGGCGGCAAGGGCGCGCGCCAGAATCTCCGGGTAACCCCGCACCGGCCGCAGGATGGTCGCCGTCGGCATGAAGCGTCTGAAACGGACGCGATTGCGGTCAGTCACACACTCGATGATGACGTGCCCGGTAACGCCCGCATCGCTCAAGCGGTCCACCAGGCCGAGGGAGAGCGTATCGGCGCGGGCGTCATCCTCCGCCTCGGCGAGCACGACGATATGATCCGCGGCATGGATATCCACCGCGCGCAGCACGTCCGGGTCGTCCGGGTTGCCGTGGTAGTGAACGACGCCGTTTTCACGCAGCGTGGACGGCAGGCCGTCGGGAAACGCCTCCGTGACGATCTGCACGGGCGTTTCCGA
>CAZHBN010000216.1:0-7166 GCA_964530405.1 uncultured Ectothiorhodospiraceae bacterium | reverse complement strand
GGCGTCCCTGACGACTGATTGCATGAATCGTGCTCCTTCGTGCTCTGTCCCGGGGAACCCACACCTTCACGACCACTGTCCGGGGCGGAAGTTCGCGGGCGCAGCCGGTGTGCGGATACGCGCGCCCTTGCGTCCTCGGCCATACGCTCTATACGTGTAGCAATGCGGTACCTCGTCACAATGACGCCAATAACCATGCCGGTCCATCCACGCTGTCAGGGGCCGGAGGAGGAGGACCATGAGCAGCAAGATATCGCGGCGTGAGTTTCTCAAGACCTCGGCACTCGGTCTCGGCGCGCTGTCGCTGGGTGCGACGGGCCGCTCGGCCCGAGCCCAGTCCGCGTCGGTTCGTTGCGGTGTGGTGACCTCGCTGTCGGGGGAGAACCGTTTCGGCGGCAATCTCACCCGCCGCGGCTACGACCTCTGGGCCGAGGAGATCAACAAGCAGGGCGGTATCGAGATAGCCGGCAAGCGTTACGCCGTGGAGATGTTCTACGGCGACGCCCAGTCCAACCCCGCCTCGGGGGCGTCCGCGGCCGAGCGGCTCATCATCCAGGACGAGGTCAATGTCATCTTCGGACCCTATACCTCGGGCGTGACGCTGGCGGTCCAGCCGATCTGCAACAAGTACCGCGTACCCATGATTTCCGGGTCGGCGGAATCGCCGAAGGTGTGGCTCGATCAGCCGCCGTTCAATTTCGGCATGATTCCGGCGGTGGATCTCTCTGCCGGCAAGTCGATCCAGGTGATCAAGGACGCCGTCAGCCCCACGCCGACTTCCATCGGGGTGGTCGGCGTGGACGAGCCGTTCTCCAACGATACGGCGATCGGTTTTCGCGACGGTGCCGAGCAGGCGGGCCTCGAGGTCACCGATTTCGAGCTCTTTCCCGCCAAGGCCGATCTCACGCCGATCGTCACCAAGCTCAAGTCCCAGAATCCGGACATCGTCGCCGTGGGCGGGCACGAGGAAGTGCTTATCAATTTCGTCAAGACGGCGAAGTCACTCGGGTTCCGGCCCAAGGCGCTGATCATGCACTACGGTATTACCGCGCCGGCGTTCGCCGACCAGCTCGGCGCCGATGCCGACGGGGTGCTGGGCATCTCGCTGTGGACGCCCGGGTTGCCTTACCGGGACAGCCTCTTCGGCAGCGCGTCGGACTACGACGAGATCTCCCATGCGCGCTGGGGCAGCCATCCGGACTATACCGAGGCCGCCTGCTCAGCGAGCGGGCTGGTGCTTCAGGATGCCGCCGAGCGCTTCGGCAAGGCGCCACCCTGGGATCAGGCGGCGCGCGAAGGGCTCGCCAGTGCCATCGAGGCCACCGATATCGAGACGTTCTACGGTCCCGTGGCCTTCGAGACGTCCGGGGATCATTTCCATAACAACACCCGGCCGGTGCCCGTGGTGGTGCAGATTGCCAAGGGACGGGTAGTGCCGGTGGCGCCGGCGGATGCGGCGGAGGGTGATATCGTCTACCCGCTGCCGGACTGGTCCTGAGTCGCAACAAGAAACGTCGGCCGCGGCGCCTGCGGGTGTCGCGGCCCATGGGGAGGCGTGCGTGGATCTTTTCCTGCAAGCGCTGGCGAACGGGATCCTTATCGGCGGCATTCTGGCCTGTCTGACGATTGGCTTTCAGCTCACGTTCGGCGTGCTGCACGTTATCGACTTCGCCGTTGGCGGTTGGGTGATGCTCGGCGGTTATGCCGGCTACTGGGCGTTGACGCTGCTCGGGCTCGATCCGTTCGTGAGCCTGCCGCTCGTGTTCCTCGTATTCGCGCTGGTGGGGCGGGCGCTGGGGCCGCTCATCTATCGCGTGCGCATGAGCCGTTATGCCCGACCGGACCTGATGGCGCTGGCACTCACGTTCGGCATTTTCATCTTCATGCGCGGCGGTGCGTTGTGGCTGTGGTCCTTCGACACCCGCAACGTGGAGACCGTCGTCTCCGGCCCGGCGATTCTCGTCGGTCCGGTGGCCCTTCCGGTATTGCGCCTGGTGGCTTTCGGTGCGGCGGTGGCGCTGAGTCTCGCGGTGTTCGTCTTTCTCTATCGCACCCGCTTCGGTCTTGCCGTGCGCGCGGTGGCCCAGAACCGGGAGACGGCGGGCCTGATGGGCGTCGACGTGCGCCGCGTCTCGGCCCAGGTCTATGCGGTATACACGGGAATAACCGGGGCCGCCGGTGTGCTCGTGGCGACGATATTCTCCGTCAATCCGGACGTTGGCGTACGTTACACGCTGTTCGCCTTCTTCGTGGCGGTGCTGGCCGGACTCGGTTCGGTGGGTGGTGTTCTGGTCGCCGGACTCTTTCTCGGCATCATGGAGTCCATGGTGGCGATCTATGTGGGCACGAGCTATTCCCATCTGGCGGTCTTCGCTGCCCTCTATCTGGTGTTGCTGCTTGCGCCACGCGGCATTCTCGGACGGGGGCTTTGAGGCGGCCATGAAGCATGCATTCGGGGCAATCGCGGGGGCATTGGCACTGCTGGTGCTGATGGCGCTGCCGCTATGGCTGGACGCCTATTCGCTGCGCATCGCCACCGGGGTGTTCATGTGGGCCGGTCTCGCCTGCGCGTGGAACATTGTCGGCGGCTATGCCGGCTACGTGAGCTTCGGCCACTCGGCGTTCTTCGGCATCGGTGCTTATGCCACCGCCATGCTCATGCAGCGTGGCGTGGGCTGGCCGTTTCTCGCCACACTGCCGGTGGGGCTCGCGGCCGCCGCCGGCGTCGCGGCACTCATCGGCGCCCCGACAATGCGCCTACGGGGCGCCTACTTCGCCATCGCCACGTGGGCGTTCGCCGAGATGCTGTTGCAGCTCGTCAACGTGCTGGAGGTCACCGGTGGCCCTGGCGGGTTGTCGCTGCCGCCGTTTCTCAACGAATTTTTCTTCTACTACGTGATGCTGGCCGCAGCCCTGGCGGCCTATCTGATGGTGTGGCTGTTGATCGAACGTTCGCGCTTCGGTTTCCGGCTGCGCGCGCTGCGGGATCACGAGCCTGCCGCCGAAGCGCTCGGCATTCACACCACACGCGTAAAGGTGCAGGCGTTTTCGTTATCGGCAGCGATCACCGCGCTGTTCGGAGGGGTGTTCGCCTACTGGGTGACGTTCATCAACCCGCGCTCGGTGATGGGCGGTGAGATTACCGACCAGATGGTGGTCATGGTGCTGCTCGGCGGCCTCGGCACGGTCTGGGGGCCGGCGCTGGGGGCGGCGCTGCTGTGGCTCACCAACCGCATGATCTGGGCCTCCCTGGGCGACACCACCATCTATCTGCCCATCCTGGGGCTTATTATTGCCGCGGTGGTGCTATTCCTGCCCAACGGACTGATCAGCCTGCTGCCGGGCGGCGGCACCCTGAGACGGCGGGGTAGAAAACTGCTGGCCGGAATGGTGCGCAAGCTATGAGTGCGGAAGCAGGACAGCAGGCCGTTCTGTCCGTCGAAGGATTGGTGCGCCACTTCGCGGGAATCGCGGCGGTCAACGGCGTGAGCCTCTCGGTCGACGTCGGGGAGATCGTTGGCGTGATCGGCCCCAACGGTAGCGGCAAGTCGACCCTGTTCAATCTCGTCGCCGGGGCGCTGGCGCCGAACGCCGGGCGTATCAGGCTCGATGGTCGCGAGGTGACCGGATGGCCCGCGTGGCGTGTGGCAAGGGCCGGAGTCGGCCGTACGTTCCAGATCCCCGCACTGTTCGACAACATGAGCGTGCGGGACAACCTGCTGGCGGCCGCGGTGGAGGGCGACTGGCGCGGTGCCCCGCAACGGGCCGATGCGGCGCTGGAGCTGTTGCAGATCGATCACGTTGCCGACAACCTGGCGTCGGAGCTCTCCGGCGGACAGCAGAAGCTGGTGGAGTTCGCCCGCGTGAGCATGCGCGAGCCGCGGGTGGTGCTGCTCGACGAGGTGACCGCCGGGGTGCATCCGAATATCCGCCGGATCATTCTCGATGCAGTGCGCACGCTGCAGCGCCGCGGGGTGACGTTTCTGCTCATCGAGCACGACATGGAGCTGGTACGCGAAGTGTGTGACCGCATTATCGTCATGGATTTCGGCGAAGTGGTCGCCGAGGGCGATTTCGCCACGATCGCCAGCAACGCGGAAGTCCGGCAGGCGTATCTGGGGCGGACACAATGAGCGGCGGTCTCGAAGTCGACGGCCTGGTCACGGGCTACGGCAAGCAGGAAATCGTCCACGGCGTGTCGCTGATGGCGCAAACGGGTCACATCACCTGTGTGTTCGGGCCCAACGGCAGCGGCAAATCCACGGTCATCAAGGCGATCGCCGGTGCGTTGCCGGCCTGGTCGGGGCGTATCGCCATCGACGGAACGGATATCACGTCGGCGCCCGTGCACCGGGTGGTGCGTCATGGTGTGGTGATGATGCCCCAGGGCGGTGGCGTTTTCCCGCGACTCACCGTCGAGGAGAACCTGCGCATGGGCGGCTATTCCATCGCCGATGCGGCGCGTGTGGAACAGCGCGTGGAAGCGCTGATCGAGGAGTTCGAGAGTCTCAAGCGCCGGCGACGCGTGGCGGCGGGGTCGCTCTCCGGCGGCGAGCAGATGATGGTCGCCATCGCCCGTGCCCTGGTGCCGGAGCCGGCGTTCGTGCTGCTCGACGAACCGTCGGCCGGACTTTCGCCCGCCATGGTGCACGATACGATCGACCGGGTGCGGACGCTGCGTGAGCGTGGCGTTGGCGTGATCATGGTGGAGCAGAATATCCGCGAGGCGCTGCCGGTGGCCGACAGCATCTACATTCTCGCCGGTGGCCGTGAGCAATTCAGCGGTTCGCCGGCGGATATCCGCGACGACGCCCAGCTCATGGCGCTCTACATGGGCGGGTGAGCCGCTCAGTCGGCGCTGGCGGTCACGCCTGCCTCGCGCACCTGGCCGGCCGGTCGGGCCACGAGCAGGAAGCTAGCCAGGGTGCCGATGCCCATCAAGCCTATGATGAACGCCATGGCGTGGGAGGTGCCGTCGTGGAGGATGCCCACCAGCGCGCCCGCGCCGGCGGCGACCGCCATCTGGATGAAACCGAGGAGAGCGGAGGCGGAACCCGCCATGCTGGGAAACGGCCCGATTGCGCCCGCCATGGCCTGGGGCATGACGATGCCCACGCTCATCATGAACAGCATGTGGGGGCCGATTACAGCGGCGACATGGTAGACGTTCGCCGCCGAGAGCACGGCCATGCCGATGCCCGCTGCGCAGGCAATCAGGCTGCCGCAGAGCATGAGCCGGTTGACGCCCCATCGCCGGCTCAGCTGACCGGCGAAGATGGTGCCGCTCATGTAGCCGAAAACGACCAGCATGAAGTAGAGCCCGTAACGCTGCTCGGGTACCCCCAGGAACTCGATGAGCACGAACGACGAGCCCGACAGGAAGGCGAACAGGCCGCCGAACACGAAACCGCAGGCCAGCGTGTAACCGACGAAGGTGCGGCTGCGCAGTAGCGCGGTGTAGTTGGTCAGGATCACGCCCGGTCGTATGGGCTGGCGATTGTTGGCAGGCAGGGGTTCGGGCAGGGCGATGGCGACCAGGACGGTGATCGCCACGGCGTAGACGGCGAGCACCGCGAACAGCGACGGCCAGCCAGCGGCGACGAGCAGATAGCCGCCGGCGATGGGTGCCAGCGCCGGTGCGAGGGCCATTGCCGTGGCCAGGTGGGAGAGCACCCGGGCGGCCTCGCGTGGCCCGTGGATATCGCGCACTGCAGCGCGCCCCAGCACGGGGCCGGCACAGCCACCCAGTGCCTGGAGAAATCGCAGCACGATCATGGCTTCGATGCTGGTCGCCAGCGCACAGCCCACGGTAGCCAGCACGAACAGTACCAGGCCGACCAGGATGACCGGCTTGCGGCCGAAGCGATCCGCGAGCGGTCCGTAGATGAGCTGCGAGAGCGCGAAGCCGAGCATGTAGATGCTGAGCGTGAGCTGCACCTGATCCGTGTCCGCGTTCAGCGCGCGACCGATGGCCGGTAGTGCCGGCAGGTACATGTCCGTCGCCAGGGGGCCGACGGCCACCAGGGCGGCCAGCAGCAGCGTCGTCGCGGTGGATTTGGGTTGCAGCATGCAGTGTGCTCCGTTTTCGAGAACAGAGAGGCGTTATAAGGTTCAAGTGTCAGGTTTCAAGTCGAAAGTGGCGCGCGGCACTGGCAGTGCCGTTTCCGTTGCGCCTTGGTGTTTGCGAGTTTGAGCCTGTTCCTGACGCCGCGGTTACCCATGACGGCGGCGAGCTCCTACTCGAGCTCGGCCCCCCAACGAAAAACGGCCCGAGTCATCGGGCCGTTGTCGGTGCGGAGCACGGGTGTCCGGTCACTTCGGACGCTTGTCGATCACCCGCTTGGCTTTGCCCTGGGAGCGTTCCACCTCGCCCGGGTTCAGCACCCGCACCTCGGTGCTGATGCCGATATAGGACTTGATATGGTGCTGCAGGTCCTTGGCGAGGGCGATCTTTTCCTCGTCGTCGATCTCACCGAGGTCCTGGCGCGGTTCCACGTAGACCGCCACCTTGTCCATGTGTCCCTCGCGCCAGACTTCGATCTGGTAGTGCGGTGCAAGCTGGCCCTGCTTGCAGATGCGCTCCTCGATCTGGCTCGGGAAGACGTTCACGCCACGAATGATTAGCATATCATCGGAACGCCCGGTGATGCGGCCCATCCGACGCATGGTGCGCGCGGTCCCCGGGAGTAGCTGCGTGAGGTCCCGGGTGCGGTACCGGATGATGGGCAACGCTTCCTTGGTGAGACTGGTGAACACCAGCTCACCTTCCTCACCGTCAGGCAGCACCTCGCCGGTCTCCGGGTCGATGATCTCAGGGTAGAAAAGGTCCTCCCAGATCGTCGGCCCGTCCTTGGTCTCCACGCACTCCTGGGCGACACCGGGGCCCATGACCTCGGAAAGCCCGTAGATGTCGACGGCGTCGATGTCGAAGCGTTCCTCGATCTCCGAGCGCATGGCGTCGGTCCATGGTTCGGCACCGAAAATGCCTACCCGGAGAGAGGTCTGGCGCGGGTCCAGGCCCTGGCGCTCGAACTCGTCGGCGATGTTGAGCATGTACGAGGGCGTGACCATGATGACGGTCGGTTTGAAGTCCTGGATGAGCTGGACCTGTTTCTCGGTCTGTCCGCCGCTCATGGGGATGACCGTGCATCCGAGCTTCTCCGCGC
>CAZHBN010000215.1:5892-7191 GCA_964530405.1 uncultured Ectothiorhodospiraceae bacterium | reverse complement strand
AGTTAGCTGCGCGCAAGGCGCAGCAGCAGCCCCGGTGCCAGCAGGAGCGGCAGGAGGGAAAGCAACTTGTGCTGGGGCCGTGCGATATCCATGCGTTCAGTTAACGGGCTCCGGCCACGAAAGTCAACCCCACAACGCGTGCTACCGTCTGCGGTACGGGGGTCGGGGCCAATGACGACGAGGGATTCGCCACAGCACGCCGCCCGCATCGGCCGAGGCGGTGGACGCGAGCAAAGGAGAAGCCGAAATGATGCGTACACTTCTGGTCACCCTGTCCCTGGTGCTCTTCGCCAGTGCATGCACGACGCCCCCCCGGGAGACCGCCGGCAGCGGACCCGCGGTTACCGGGGAAGTACTCTACCGCGAGCGCATCATGCTGCCGCCGGATGCGGTGCTCGCCGTTCATCTGCTGGACACCTCTGATACCGACGCCGCGGCCGAGGTACTCGCCACTCAGACCATCGATATCGGCGGCAAGGCGCCACCCTACGCCTTCCATCTGCCATACGACCCGGAAGCCATCGACAGTGACCGTCGCTACACCATCCTGGCGCGTATCCAGTACAACGACACGCTGTTAATGCTCAACACCGAGGACTACCCGGTACTCACCCGGGGTAACCCGACGAACGTGGAAGTCCTGGTGCGCAGACCGTAGGCGGCGTGAAACGAAAGACGCACAACACAATCCAGCGTCGATGGCCGATTGCGCTTCGCTCCATCCGCCCACACCATTAAGCGACCAGCGGCACCTCTCACGTAGACAGTTTTGCAGTCTTGAGGGTGGATGGAGCACCGGTGCGGTCCCCCACATGCGTGCGACAGTGCCACCCAGCAAGCTGCCACTGCAGCGCCGCCACTGCGTCAGGCTTTCCGCTTGAAACGTGAACCTTTTCGCTCGGGCACCGCAACGCGGCGTACCCGCTCGGGTGCACGCTCAGCGCGCGTGCTCGCCTACCCCAGCGCCTTTCGCATCTCCGCGAGCCAGTCCCGGGCCTCACCGGCATCTTCGGTCTCGGTGGCCGTGGCACCACGGCGGCGGTCGACCACCGTCACCGCCTGCCCCGCCTGAACCTCCGCGAGAAAGCGCGACACCGCCGCCTTCTGCGCCCCTTCGCCCTGCCCCAGATCCAGCCGGTCGGCGTGATGCAGGACGATCCGGTCCTGGGCGCGGGTGATGGCCACGTAACCCAGGCGTCGCTCCTCGGCGAGGTTTTCCACCGCGCCGTCACGCTCCATGGGCATCAGGCCTTCCGAGAACCCGAACAGGTGGACCTCCGGCCACTCCAGGCCCTTGGC
>CAZHBN010000215.1:0-5792 GCA_964530405.1 uncultured Ectothiorhodospiraceae bacterium | reverse complement strand
CATCGGGGTCTGACGGCACCAGTCGAATAGCTCACCGGGGCCGCGTCGATGCAGTCGTTCCACCGCTTCGCCGAGCTTCTCGACACCGGCTGCAGCCTTGGGGGAGAGCCGACCGGCCTCGGCGAACGGATCCCCCCCGCCGGCAACAAGCCGACTCACACCCCGCGTACCGAGCCCCGGAACCAGCTCGGCCAGGCGCGACAGCGCACGGATGTCGCGGCGGTTCGCCGCTAGGCGCCCGGCCGCCAGCATCATGCGCACATCCGCATACCCCAGGAGATCTGTGCCGGCCTTGATACGGTAAGGTACGCCGCGCTTTAACAGAGCCGTTTCCACGATGCGGGAGAGGCGATTCTTGCGGTAGAGAACCGCGATATGCCCGGGGCTGGTACCACGCTGCACGGCATTGGCTATGGCATCGGCTACACCGTCGGCCATGGGCTCGGTATGGTCGTATTCGTACAGCGTCACCCGGTCGCTGGCGGGCGCGGCACGTACGGCATACGGGTTCTTTTCGAGCCGCGCTTCGTTGTGGCGAACCAGCGAGGCGCCACCGCTGACGATCGCCGGAGTGGAGCGGTAGTTGCGCTCCAGCCGATAGATCGTCGCGCCCCACCCGTCGATGAAGTCGCGCATGTTCTCCGGACGCGCATGCCGCCACTCGTAGATGGCCTGGTCGTCGTCACCTACGAGCAGTACGGTGCGCGACGGAGGCGCGAGCAGGTCCAGCAGCCGGAACTGGGCAGCATCGGTATCCTGCGCCTCGTCCACGGTAACGTCCCGCAGGGCGCCGCTTATCCGTTCCCGCAAATCGTCATGGGTGCGCAGCATCCGCGCCGCGAGGCCAATGAGGTCGGAGAAGTCGAGCAGTGACGCCGTGCGCTTTTCGCGCTCGAACCGACGCAGGCGCTCCAGAAAGCGCGCCGTTGCCACCGGCCCGAATCCATATTCCTCACAGGTACCAGCGATCGCGTCCAGATCGGCCTCTTCGGTAACGTCCAGCCCCCGCGCATTGATCGCTTCCACCGCCTGTAGCGCTTCCAGACGGCGCTGCTTGTCCGAAAACGGCCCGGCGAGCAGGGTGTCGAGCATGCGCCGGGCATCGTCGGCGTCCATTAGCGTGGCATTTCGAGGTACGCCGACCCGCGTTCCGTAGCGGCGCAGGAGTTGATTGCCGAAGCTGTGGAACGTGCCGATCCACGGCAACCCGACCCCGTCTGGCAGCCGCTCCCGCAGCCGCTCCCGCATTTCGCCGGCAGCCTTGTTGGTGAACGTCAGCAACACCATGGCCTCGCCGCTCAAACCGGCCTGCGTAAGACGACGCGCGGCCCGCTCGGTGGTACACCGGGTCTTGCCCGACCCCGCCCCCGCGAGCACCACCGCCGGTCCGTCCTCATGGGCCACTACACGGGCTTGATCGTCGTCGAGCATGCACCACCTGTTCGCGGACGCTGGAAACGAAGGCGCGGAATTTTAGCAAGCGTGGCGTGCGGCTGCGCCATCCGTCGACGGCGCTGGGTGCCGGCAACAGTTGCGCATCAAGCGGAGTGGCTCCGTGCCGCTGACACACGCCTGTCGCACGGCTGCCCTACTCTCGCCGTCCATGTGACAACAACCAGCCGCTTAGTACCTGCGGCGTACGGGAGGTGGCGGTGAACCCCGACGGGACCCTGCTCTTTCTCAAACGCTGGATCGCTCATCCTCTGCGGATGGGCGCCATTCTGCCGAGCTCGCCGAAACTGGCCGCCGAGGTGGCGCGATGCGTTATGGCGACGGCGGCAGACGCACCGGTGCTGGAGCTGGGCGCGGGCACCGGGACGATCACGCGCGGACTCGCTAAGGCCGGTGTCCCGGCGGAACGCCTCTGGCTGGTGGAGCTGGATACCGATCTGGTCGCTTATCTGCGCGCTCACTTCCCAGGGCACAACACCCTGGAGGGCGATGCCAGCACTCCGCTCGGGCTCGTTCCCGACACACTGCACGGGCACTTCGGTGCGGTGATCTCGGGCATACCGGCCCTGCAATTCCCCCTGGAGCGGCAACGTCGCTTCGTCAACGAGTGCTTCACGCTGCTACGTCCCGGCGGTGCCCTCATCCAATTCACATACTCGTTGGGATCGCCGTTGCAGCACGATGCACTGCGTCTGCGGGCACGGCGATCCGCCACCGCTTTCGCGAACGTACCGCCGGCCCACGTATGGACTTACACCCGCGAAGGTGGCAACTGAGCCGCTCCGGGAGAGCGTTACAGCTCTTTCCCCATTGCAGCGTCCACCGACAGTCGACCGCCACCGCGGATGAACAGGGCGAATGCGACGATGCCCCAGAACAACGGGTACTCGAAACCGGCGTCCGTCCAGAAGAATCCGTTGGGCCAATGGACGTAGAATACCGCCACAGCCATGAAGCCCACCACGAGGATCGCCCATAGCCGCGTGAGGAACCCGATGGCGAGCAACGTCCCGCCGATGAGCTCCAGCAGCGCGATATACCACGCCCAGAGCATTGCCGGTTCCATGCCGAGGGAGGCCATGAACCCGGCGGTGCCGGCCACACCGCCGCCGACTATCTTGTCCCAGCCGTGGGGTACGAGCGACGCGCCGGCGATGAAGCGGATGAGTGGCCACATGTACGGCGCGAGCCCGTCGTAGAGGCCGCTGAGCCCGGGAATCAACCGGCGAGCATGGGTCGGATCGTAGTCGGCCATGGTCACCTCCTGCGCTGATTCGCGACAGTCATATGCAGCGGGAAACCGGTGCGGTGGGTCGCTCCGGTTTCACCCCCTTCCTATGAATGTTTAGCGCAAAAGCTGACTCGCGTCACAATCCGATGTTTCAGGATGGCGCATCGGGCTGGCGCTCCGGACGGGCGCGATCGAACACCGTGAGCTCCAGACATGCGTCGTTGATTCGACGGATCATCGGATACGGGCTCAGATCCACCTCGAAGCGGTTCGCGTTGTACACCTGCGGGACCAGGCAGACATCCGCCAGGGTCACGCTATCGCCGTGGCAGTATGTGCCGGTCTCCGGGGCATCGGCGAGCATGGCCTCGATGGCCCGGAATCCCTCGTGGATCCAGTGGTGGTACCAGGCGAGCTTGTCATCCTCGCTGACGCCGAGGCGACCGGTGAGATATTTCAGCACCCGCAGATTGTCGATGGGATGAATGTCGCAGGCGATGCTCTGGGCGATGGCCCGCACCCGCGCACGCTCGGCCGGATCGGCCGGCAACAGCGCCGGGGTCGGCTGGACGTCGTCGAGGTATTCACAAATGGCGAGCGACTGGGTCAGCCGCCGCCCCTCGTGCTCGAGCACCGGAACCAGGCGCTGCGGGTTCACGGCGCCGTAGGCCTCACCGCCCTGCTCGCCGTCACGCAGATTGACCGGCACCGACTCGTAATCGATGCCCTTTACGTTGAGGGCGATCCGCACCCGGTAGGCCGCCGTCGAACGGAAGTAGTCGAAGAGCCTCATGTGCCGCGGTACTCCACGACGGTCTGCTCGATGGTGCCGAAGATGCTGGCGCCGCTGGCATCGTTCATCTCTATGCGCACGGTATCGCCGAAACGCAGGAACGGCGTCTTCGGCTCACCGTGCTCGAGCTTCTCCAGCATGCGCCGTTCGGCGAGACAGCAGGAACCAAGGCTGCGGTCATAGTTGGAGATAGTGCCCGAGCCAACGATGCTCCCTGCCTCCATCTCGCGGGTCTTCGTGACGTGACTCACCAGCCGGGCGAAATCGAAAGTCATGTCGACACCCGTGTTGGGACGTCCGAAAAGCTCGCCGTTGAGGTGCACGACCATGGGCAGATGCACCTTCGTGCCGTCCCAGGCATCGCCCAGCTCATCCGGCGTGACCGCCACCGGCGAAAAGGCACTGGCAGGCTTGGACTGGAAGAAGCCGAAGCCCTTGGCGAGTTCTCCGGGAATCAGGTTACGCAGCGAGACATCGTTGACGAGCATCAACAGCTTGATGTGATCCCCCGCCTGCTGCGGTGACGTTCCCATGGGCACGTCATCGGTGATCACGGCGAGCTCGGCCTCGAAGTCGATTCCCCAGTCTTCGCTCGCCGCGAGTATCGGGTCACGGGGCCCGACGAACGAGTCGGAGCCGCCCTGGTACATCAACGGGTCTTCCCAGAAGCTCTCCGGCATCTCCGCACCGCGGGCCCTGCGCACCAGCTCCACGTGGTTCACGTACGCACTGCCGTCCGCCCACTGATAGGCACGGGGCAACGGCGAAGCGAGGGTCGCCATATCCAGGTCGAAGGCGCCTCCCGCTTCGCCATCATTCAGAGCCCGATAAACGGCCTGAAGCCGTGGCTCCGCCTCCTGCCAGTTATCCAGTGCCGCCTGAAGGGTGGACGCTACCTCGGGTACCTTGACCGCGCGGCTCAAGTCGCGGGATACGACAACGAGAGCGCCGTCGCGCCCCTCGTTCAGGGAAGCCAGCTTCATGTCGCCTCCTCATCAGCCCCGGTCGGGGCAATTCGCGTTGGGTAGAAAATGCTTCTACACGAGCAGGATAGCCGCCCGCGGATGCACTGACTCGGCCCGCGAAACTAGTTGCATACAAAACTAAAGTCAAGGAACCGCGCATGAACTCCGAAGGTCGGTCAATGGTTTCGCTCAAAACTAAACGGCGTTATGATCCATTCACTAGGCCTGTACCGCCCGGTGCACGAACGGCATGACAGCCTGTGCAGCCGTCGGCCCCGGCAGCTCGCGATGCCGGCCCATAAGGCCGGGATCGGATTTCGGCTTGCAGCCGGGCAGTCGCCATCGAATTCGACCTCGAGGAGGAGCACGCCATGGCGCGCAGCGAGCAGCACTATCTCAGCGGCTTCCGCAATCATTTCGAGAGTGAAGCCGAACCGGGCGCCCTGCCCGTAGGACGCAACTCTCCCCAGCGCTGCCCTTACGACCTCTATGCCGAGCAGTTCAGCGGCTCGGCATTCACGGCACCGAGGGGGGAGAATCTGCGCAGCTGGCTGTATCGCATCCAGCCGTCGGTGGTGCAATCACCTTACGAACGCGTGGACATCGGTCGCATGCAGGCACCACGACAGACACCCGCCGACCCGAACCAGATGCGCTGGAGCGCACCCCCGCTGCCCGAGGCACCCACCGACTTCGTCGAGGGGCTGTTCTCGCTCGCGGGTAACGGTGATTGGCAGGCGCAGACGGGTTGCGGCGTATTGCTGTACACCTGCAACCGCTCCATGGCCAACCGCTTCTTCTACAGCGCCGACGGTGAGTGGCTCATCGTGCCGCAGCTCGGGCGACTGGAAATCGCCACGGAGATGGGTGTGATGTCGGTCGCTCCCGGCGAAATCGCCCTGCTGCCACGCGGCATGAAGTATCAGGTGCGGCCGCTCGATGACTCGGCACGCGGCTACATCTGCGAGAACTACGGTGCGGTGTTCCGCCTGCCGGATCTTGGTCCCATCGGCGCCAACGGGCTCGCCAATCCGCGGGACTTCCTCACGCCGGTGGCCGCCTACGAGCAGCGTCAGGCCGACTGTGAGCTGGTGGCCAAGTTCGGGGGACACCTATGGGCCGCACAACTCGACCATTCGCCGCTGGACGTGGTCGCCTGGCACGGCAACTATCACCCGTGCAAATACGACCTGGCGCGCTTCAACACCATTAACACCGTGAGCTTCGACCACCCCGATCCGTCGATTTTCACCGTGCTGACCGCGCCGACGGACACCCCTGGCACCGCCAACGTGGACTTCGTGATCTTCCCGCCGCGCTGGATGGTGGCCGAGGACACGTTCCGCCCGCC
>CAZHBN010000214.1:5224-7196 GCA_964530405.1 uncultured Ectothiorhodospiraceae bacterium | reverse complement strand
GCCTCACTCCGCCTTGTCGCCGAACACGCCGCCGCGGATGAGGGTGGCCATGACGTAGTGCTGATCGGTGACCGCCGGCTTGCGATCCCTGAGCAGCCAGTCGTCCAGCAGCGAGTAGAAGTCGACCTTCTGCCGGGGCTGGCGGTACGCGGTCCCCCGCGTGGTTACGGAGCCGTAGGGTTCGACGGCGATGGGCCCGATGCCGGCGCTCTCCGCCTCCGGATACCAGGTATCGATGGTGCGGATCGCGTTGCCCAGCTTCTGGGAGTGGATGCCGGCGACGCCGTTGACGCTGTAGAGCGTCTTGCTCTTGTCGTTCCGCCCCCGCTCCAGAATGAGCTCCTGGGAGGGGAAGACCTCCTGACCGGCGCCCATCCGGGCGAATGCGCTCACCTCCAGGAGCACCAGACGCTCGCCGGCGAGCCCCTGGCGGATGAGTGCAGCGAGGCCGGCAAGATCGTCCCGGGCACCGGCGGCGGGCTCGAAATCGCGCAGCGAGAGATCGAGGGCGTCGAACGTCCAGCTCGCCGCGAGCTCGCCGTGCTCGCGGTGACTCACCCGGACCTCGACGGCCTCCGCGCCGACGCGGTTGCGCCAGAGGAACCGCCCGTTCGCGAGGTTGTGGGCGTAGCGCCGGGCCAGCTCGTCGAAGCCGTGCTCGGTTTCGTAGGCGTCCACCGCTGCCCGGAGCCTGTCGTGATAGGCCGCGCTGTTGCAGGCGGAGGGCTCGCCGGCGCCGCCCAGCACCTTGAGCGTGAAGTGCGTCAGCAGGGTATCGGCATCCGTGGGCAGGGCCGCGACGTCCACGGTCTGGAGGTTGGGATTGTGGATCGCGGCGTCGATCTTGGCGGGGTCTTGGTCTTTCGTCTTGAGCCGGTTGGAGATGGTGCCGCGGACGGACTTCGCACGAATGGCGATGCCGGGCCACTGCGCGGCGCTGTCACGCTCGCTCCAGTGGCCGGCGAACATGAGGGCGTCGGAGGGATCGAGCTTGCGCTCGAAGGCGAGGACGGAAGCGGTCTTGAGCTCGGCGGTCTTGGCCATGGTTCAGGCTCCTTCCTGGTGCAGGTCAGACGAATTCGGCGGCGTTGTCGATGTAGTCGTTGCGCAGTCGGTAGCGGCCCTCGTCGAGCCGGTTGTCGACGTACCAGAGCAGCCTCTCCGGGCTGTCCAGCCGATGGGGGCTCACCCACTGACCGATGCTGTACAGGCTCTCGACGAAGCGTAGCGGGGTGGCCCCGTCCCGGGTCCGGCGGACGTCGCCGCCCGCCTGCAGCGGCCCGAGGGCGCCGTATCCCACGGGGATCGGCACCAGCCATCCCGGCCGGCGGCGCGCCTCCCAGCGAATCGTCTCCTCGCCGTCGTCTTCCCCGCCGCGGCAGGTCATGTTCAGCCGCGAGAGGTCGAGCCAGGCATCCAGCAGCGTGGTGTCCGGGTCGTCCGCACGCATCTCGGCGTGCCGTTCGTGGAGCAGGTCGTCCCGGCAGACGAGGGCGAAGCCGGGCAGCCACCGCCGAAGCAGGCGCTTGCACTGCCGGCGGCGCGCATCCTCGCGCTCGTCCAGGGGGATCAGCTCGGGGCCGTTCCAGCGGCGCCCCCGGAACGAGTCCGGCAGCACCGTGCCGCCGGCCACCCGCAGGGTGAGCAGGCGCTCGCCGACCGCCCGGGCGACCGCGGCACGCTCCTCCGCCGGTGCCGCGCAGGCATCGCCGCGCACCGCGAAGACCAGGCTCACGTCCAGGTGCACGCGCCCCTCCTCGACGATGGCGGCGGTGTCGCCGTCCTTGTCCACCGGGTTGCGCGTCAGATGAAAGGCGTGGGTATAGCCGCGATGGCTCGCCTGGGGCTCGCAGTGGTGACACACCACGCCGACCCCTTCGAACAGAAGCGGGACGTCCCGCTCGGCAAGGCGGCGTTCGAGCAGATGCATCAGGCCCACGAACGCGGTCATCGCCGGGAATCCCCAGGTCAT
>CAZHBN010000214.1:0-5124 GCA_964530405.1 uncultured Ectothiorhodospiraceae bacterium | reverse complement strand
GACAGTCGGCGTGGGCGCTCCAGCCCGGTCGCAGTGCCGACAGCTCGGCGGCGAAGACCAGGAGCGCGTCGGTGAGCTCGGCGAGCAGCTCGTCCCGGTGGCGGCGGGTCGCGACGTTCGGCTTCGGCTCCGAGCGCAGGAAGCGCAGCAGCGCGTTCACCGCCGCGCGCACGGGCAGGCGGCGGCCGAAGAGCGGGAATACCGAGTCGGTATGGAGCGGTGCCCGTACGTCCGCGGAACGCCACTCCGGCGGCAGCGAGGCCAGTAGGTAATTGCTGCCGCGCCGCTCGCTGTTGAGCTGGGAGATGTTCTGGGGCTTGGTCCCGCCGAATTTCTGCACGGCCAGCTTCGGATACTCGCGGGACTCGACGGCGCTGTAACGCCGTTCACGCCGGGCCATCCGTGCCGCCTTCGCCGCGTCGCTGAAGCGATCCTCGTTGATCGCGCGAAAGACCGCATGCGCGAGGCTCGTGGCATACAGCGGCGCCAGCAGGTGAAATCCCCGGTCGTCGGTGGGGTCGTCGCCGACGAGCCAGTAGACCTGCTTGGCGCGTGTATGGCTGGCCTGGTCGTGACCGGCCCGGGTGATGCCGGCGAAGGCGTCCATCCATGCCTGCCCCTGCGCCGGGTCGTCGCTCAGGGCCGCTGCAAAGGTTTTCTCGCCGGCCAGGGCACGATCCAGCATGGACCGGCCGTCGTGCTCGGTCTGGAGGAACTTGTAGACGTCGAGCGCCGCGGCGTTGCCCACAACGTCCCGCGGCGCCCCGTCACCGAGGACGTGGGTGCCCACGGCGGGATGCGCCGGCAACGTCTCCGGCGGGGCGAACAGGCTCGTGCCCCGGGCGTCCGGGTGCGTGGCCTTGAGCGCGTGGGTGACCACCTGCAGCTGGGCGACGCGCCGCGTGGCGTCCGCGAGCCAGTTTTCCCGGCGATGATGTTCGACGAGCGCCGCACGCTTTTCGTGGTAGCCGTCATCGTCCTGCCGGAGCTTATCGAGCTTCGACTGACATCGCTCGTCTATGAACGCCTCCACGGTGTCGCGAAGGGTGCTGTCGGTGTCGTCCGGCATCGTTCTCTCCATGGGTGCCTTTCTCCTTGCCTCCGGCAACGGTCCGGGCCATCAGCGGCGTTTCGTGAACCCCAGCAGCTCGTGGTAACACCAGCCCTGATCATTCCGCGGCACCGTCACGACTCCGAACTGACGCGCGCACGCCTCCAGCGGCTGATCCAGGTCCTCCGCCAGGGCCGCGAGGGTGTCGAGGTAGCCGGTGCCGATCCAGGGTGCGATGCGCTCACCCGGCACGCCCTCCAGGGCTGTGCGTTCCAGCCGGCCGTCCGCCTCCAGATAGAGGGGGACGCCCCGCTTGCCGGGCTCGTGCCACAGCTCTTTGAGGTGCCAGTGCTCGCCGGCGTCGTCGGGCATCAGTACCAGCTCGACCTCCTCCCGGGTCTGCTGCCGGAACGGCTGTTTGCGCTGGAGCACGCCGCTGAGGTCCGCGCGCGGGAGGCCGTACCAGCTCGCGGCGTTGAGCGGTGGTGCGGGTGGTGACTTCATGGCACGCCGCTCCCGCGCCGTCATGGCACGCCCCGGCCCCGACTCCCCGGGCAGCAGGGCGGCACGCAGGCGGGCGTGCTCCAGGTCCACCAGGCTGTCGCGGGGACACAGCTCGCCGCGCTCGGTGATGCGCGGCCGGGCGTCCACCACCTCGTACTCGTCGGGCTCGAGCAGGTCGTGCAGGTCGTGGCTCCTGAGCCGCCATGGCCCGTCGCCTTCGAAGCCGGGGCGCGTGAAGGCGACGTTGCCGGGCGCTTCCACGGCCTTGTAGTTGCCGGCCAGCAAGGCGATGTTCGGGGTCTCGCAGGGGGTGACCCGGTGCCGCCGCACCCGGCCGGCGAGCTGGATGAGGGAGCGCATCGACGAGGGCTCGACCACCGCCCAGTCGTAGTCGTGGTCCCGGCCGACCTCCGTCACCGGCGAGCCCAGAACGACGAACAGCTGGTCCGGCTCGTCGGCACCGTCGATGCAGGCCCGTATGTCCGGGCGTTCGAACACGGCCATCTCGTCACGGCGGCCGAGGGCACCGTCCAGATGACGCTCGATGGTCGAGCGCATGACCAGCGGGAACTGTGCGTGATACACGCACAGGTGAATGCGGCAGCCCTCCGGCGCACCGGCTGCCAGCAGCGCCCGGGCGACCTGCACCAGGGGCTCGATGTTCGCCATGCGGATCAGTCCGAAGCTCACCCGCCTGCCGCTGCGAGGGTCGATACTGTGGTGCCGCTGGTGGAGGTCGAGCGCCTGCCAGCGCATTTCCCACGCCAGCTGCTCGGCGATGGTTGGCGCCCCGCGCTCCCGCGATGCCACAACAGGGACCAGCGCCGCCCGGCGCCTCACCGCCGCCTCGGCCAGACGCGCCCGACGCCGGCCGGCGAATGCCTCATGGGCGGCGGTGAAGGACTCGGCATCCGGGCAGTCCGCGTGCCGGCGGTCGCTCTCGTCGAACCAGGCACAGGTGATGTTCACCGCCCGCCCCGGCTCACCTCGGTTGCGCTGATACACGGCCCGGCCCGTCCGGTAGGCCTGGAACAGCCCCTCCACAAGCGACGGCGCCAGGGTGGCCGAGGAGAGCAGCACCCGCGTGCCGAGCATGCCGGCCCAGTTGACCAGGCGCGTCAGCGCGGGGAGGTCGTTCAGGTCGAAGTCGTCCACCTCGTCGAGCACGAGGTCGCCGCTGAGCAGCCGCAGCATAGGGGCGATCTGGCGCCCGCCGCGAAGTCCGTCGGTGGCGGGCACGAGGTGATCCACGGTGGAAACGAGGATCGGCGCGGCGATCAGCGCACGCATGCCCGGGTCATGGGCGAGCTGGCGCAGCAGGGGATGGTTGCCGAAATCGCCCTCGAAATAGACATGGGCGTCCTCCTCCATGAGGCGCTGGCTGGAGGCCGAGCCGCTGGCGTCCGCCTCCGCCTCGAAGTGCTCGAACAGCGCACGGCTCGCCGACCCGCCGGTGCGCACGGCGAGCTCGTCGTCGCCGAGGTTCAGCAGCGTCCGATACGCACGCCCGGTCTGCAGCGTGAGCGTGCGCAGGCCGAGGGCGATCGAGAATCGCGCGCCACTGTCCGGGTCTGCGAGGGCATACAGGATCCGGCCGTTGGCCAGGGTCTTCCCGCACCCCGTCGACGCCATGTTGACGCCGAAGAACCCCTGCGCCTGCGTGCGTTCACGCAGGGAAGCCGCGAGGTCGTAGGCGCGGTCCTGCCAGCGGAAGCGCGGGTCGGCGCTGCGGCGGCGGAATCCGCGGTGGCGGGCCAGCCGCGGCAGGTAGCGCTCGACACCGGGCAGCGTGCCGCTGACCCGGCGCGCCCCGGCCTCCACGCCGAGGAGGTGCTCATCGAGGGGCTGGTTCAGAGCGCCGGTGCGACGCACGGTATTGGCGTAGAGGGGATAACCCCGTTCGCCGCGCGTACGCTGACCGGGATCCTCCAGGCTGGAGTAGTGGTGGTCCGCCAGCATCAGGCTCAGCCGGGCGAGGTGCATGACGTAGGGATTGTCCAGCCAGGACTGGCGGTAGTGATCGAGACGACGGACCAGGCGGCTCGCCAGGTGCGCGGCGCGGTTGCGCCACTTTTGGGTGGTCACCGGCAACGGGTGATCGAACCGCCAGTAACCGGGAAGCTCGCGGGGATCGCGCCCGTTCGGGACGTCGTCGTTCCAGTCCGCGGTAATGAGCGTTGGCAGATCCCGCAGCTGTGCGGCCTGGAAACCGCCGTCGTCGGCGGATCGCGGTATCACCGGCAGGCGGTGATGGGTGACGATGAGCCAGCCCACGGCGGCCGCCAGCGGCGGCAGCGAGGAAAACGGTGAGGCGGGGCCGTCGTCCAGGCCGTCCCGCACCAGCCGTTCCAGCCAGGAGGCATCGTCCGCGCCCAGCTCGGCCAACCGGGCGAGCCACGTGGCGTCGTCGTCACCGGCGACGAACGCCTCGAACAGCCGCAGGCTGATCCATTCGTGCCGGTAGAGGTTGCGGCTCGCGCCGGCGGGGTCGTGCAGGCGCTGCTGGAAGGCGGCGCAGGCCTTGCCCAGGTCGTGCAGCAGGGCCGCCAGGCTGGCCAGCAGGAGGATGTCCTCGCCGGTGTGCCAGTCGTTCTCGTCCGCCCGCCGCAGGATATCCCGGCGGGTGGTCTCCGTGGGCACCGCGCCACGCGCATTGAATCGCCCGGCATCGCCGACGATCCACAGCAGCTCGCTGTGATCGCGCCCGCGTATCCAGTGGCAGGCCACGGCAGTGTTCTTACGCGCACTGCGCCGGAGCAGGCGGCGCAGGGTATCCAGCCCCGCCTGGGTGATGGGCGTCTGCCAGGTACGCTCGCCACGGCGCTCCGCGAACTGGTCGAGGATCCGCCGCGTCTCCTTCAGGGCGTTCTTGCTGCACTGGGAGACGAGCAGCACGTTCATCGGGCGGGCGTCCCGAGTGTCACGGCCACGGATTTCAGCGTATCGATCATGAAGTCCAGGGACTCCGTACGGGTGAGCTGCTCGATACAGGCCTGACGGAACTCCTGCTCCTCGTCGCCGCGCATGGCGGAGATGAACGCCTGCGGGAGGATGACCGCGTCCTTGACGAGGTCGGCCACGTCGAAGACGAGCCCGCCCCGCCGGGTCTTGCCGTGGAGGACCGACAGGCCGTGAGGCAGCCCCAGCACCCAGGTGGCGGTCGCACCGAGCCCGTAGGCCAGGTAGTTGCCGTGATCCAGGAACCGGTTCGCCGGGTCCGTGCCGCTGCCGCGCTTCGCCCGGGCGAACTCGCCGTAGTCCACCGCACCGGCGGCCATCGCGAACAGCTGCTTGGTGAGCCGCGCCTCCAGCGTCAGCAGCTCCACCGTATCCGCTGCCGCGGCCACCGCCGCTTCCGTACGCTCCACCAGATGCGTCAGCGGCTCACGTGCCACCTCGAAGCCCGCGTCCGTAAGCGCCCGGTTATCCAGCCAGTTCTCGCGTATCCGCTGCAGCCGCGCCCACTGGAAGCGCCGTGCGGCCTCGAGGCGCTGTGACGCCTCGAACCAGAACGCCACCCAGGCCTGCAGATACTCGGTCGGCCGGTACTCGCTCTGCGGGCTGAACCA
>CAZHBN010000213.1:0-7228 GCA_964530405.1 uncultured Ectothiorhodospiraceae bacterium | reverse complement strand
TCAGGTACACGACAGCGCGCCGCCGCACGGCGGGGCAGGGCTTTCGAGAAGGTTAACAATCGGCCCTGAATAACTCGCAACCCGCTAAGTGGACGCGGGATTTCCCGTTCCGCCTTGCTCGAGCGCAGCACCCTCGATCAGCAGGCAGTCACCAAAGCGTTCCCGGGACGGGTGCTCGATTCGGCTCTCGGTGAACGAATCGCCCCGGGACGTGTTGACCGGCCCCCTGCGGCCGAGGCAGTTGGCCGCGTCGTCCACCGCTATCTGGTAGGCGAAGCGGTTGCTTTCGAAGCGATTGCGCGTGAAAAGGTTGTCATGGCTGAAGCTGTCGCGCCAGCATTGCACCGGGGCGCGGTAACGCACCGAGCAGGTGAGGAATACGCCCGCCAGGTGGTTGTTCTCGAACGCGTTGTCCCGGAAGACGTTGTTCTGCGCGTCTGCAAGGTAAATGCCGTGGGAGCCGTTGCCCTCGATCCGGTTGCCGATGATCTCACCGTCGTGCAGGTGCTCGACGGTGATGCCGGCGGCGGTGTTGTCACGGACGACGTTACCGATGATGCGGGTCGGCCCGGCGCGGTTCAGTGAAACGCCGTCCCAGGTCGCGTTCGAGATCGTATTGTGCGCGATCGTGACGTTGTGGCTGCCGTATTCGGTCAGCAGGCAGGCGCTCCGGCACCCGGTCACGGTCAGCTCCCGCAGCTCGATGCGATCGCCCGATCGGACCACCACCGCGCTGTTGCTGAGATAGGGCAGGTGCGGGTAGAACTCGCGTTCACTGTCACTGCCGACGATCTTCAGCCGCTCGATCGTCACGTCGGAGACTCGAAATGTCGGCTCCCGGGGCTCCGCGTCGCCGATGACCACCACCGGGCTGGACACACCCGGTGCCATCTTCAGGGTGGCCGGCGGCCCGGCGCTGCGCAGTGTCACGTGACTGCGCTCGATGGCGATGAGGTCCGAGACCTCGTGCACGCCGGGCGCGAGGCACACGGTGACGTGGCTGCCGTCGCGTGGCAGGGAATGGAGCACCCCCTGGAGGCTCTCTGCGACCGGCACCGTCCGATCGCAGGCCGGTGGTGCGGCCCCGGCCATGCCCGGGGCGACAATCATCGATGCAAGAACCAACAGGCTGAAGGTGATAACGCGCGTCGCTGTCCGCATGCCGCGTAACTCCACGTCGCAGGCTTCTGTGAAGCCCGATGATCGCAGATCCATATGACGGAACGATCGCTTGTTCCACGAAATCGTGGCCGGCGATTCCGATAGCCGGTAGATGTGCGGTTACGTCCACCGGCTAATCTTTATCTGCCATCCTGGAGCGGAATGGGACACGGGGCTGTGACCCAGTAATGGGGAGGCATCGACATGTCTGCCTACATCATCCTGTTGAACTGGACGGATCAGGGCATCCGCAACGTCAAGGAGTCCCCCAACCGGCTCGACGCCGCACGGCAGCTCGCCAGCACACTTGGCGTGGAGCTCAGGGATTTCTACCTCACCATGGGCGACTACGACATGGTGGCCGTGGTCGAGGCGGATGACGACAGCGCGGCGGCGCGTTTCGCGCTGGCTATCGGTTCGGGCGGCAATGTCCGCTCGACCTCGCTCAAAGCATTCGCCGAGACGGAATACCGCGACCTCATCAAATCGCTGCCTTGAGCGGGTTGCGCCGAGACGCGCATCCATGGCCCCGATGCCGTGGCAATGCGTGCTCATCCGGCGGGATCCGGCCCGGCTCGGTAGGCGCGCTCGCGGTATCGGTGCGTCAACACCGCGCGCACGTGGCGGTTGTAGAGCTCGTAGGAAAACGGGAATGCGGTCTCGCAGCCGAATGTCTCGGCGGCGAAAAACGCGACGCCCGCTGATCGGCTTACGCCGGCGTGGCAGTGGACGGCCAGCACCCGCACCCCGTCTGGCAGCGCTTCAATGAAATCGATGATTTCGTCGGCCATCGATGCGTCGAAGGGTATCGCATCGTCGTCGTGCCCGTGCGCCGGGTCGATGTCATGAAACGCCACCGGCAACACGGCGTCCCAGGTGCCGGCCAGATTCGGGCGGGCCGTGCCCGGGTCGCGAATGGAGATCAGAGCGACCCCCGCGTCGGGCTCGTGCCGCTCGGCCTGCACCCGGCTCATGAACATGATGTCCTTGAAACGGGCCATGCGGTGGGCTCCTGTGTCCTGCTTGGCGTGGTTGTCGGGAGCTTAGTAACAACGAAATCCTGATTCAGGATACTAGGGCAAAACCGCCGCCAGCCGCGCCTTCAGGCGGGGCGCGGCGAAGTCCAGAAAGGCGCGTAGCTTCTGTGGCATGAAGCCCTGGCCGGTATGGACGAGGTTCACCGGCCAGGGTAGTGGTTCGAATTTTTCGAGGCCGATGACGAGCTTGCCCGCGCTCACTGCGTCCGAGATCTGGTAACTGAGCACGCGGGTGATGCCGAGGCCGGCCACCGCTGCGTCAATGGCGGCTTCTGCCGTGTTGACGGCGAGCCGCGAATGTATCGATACGCCGGTTTCCGACTTTCCGTTCGCGAATGTCCACGTCCTGGGGGACGCCAGCCCTTCGAAGGTGATGCAATCGTGCCAGCCGAGCTCGTCCGGGCTCGCCGGCATGCCACGCTCTTCGCAATAGGACGGGCTAGCGCATACAACGCGGCGGATTCTCCCGAGTCGGCGTGCCACCAGGTTGCTATCGGGCAACGGACCGATGCGAATGGCCAGATCGACGGCATCCTCCAGAAAATTGGCCACCCGGTCGGTCAGCTCGACCCGGATATCGATGTCCGGGTAAGCCTCGAGGAATTCCACCACCACGGGCAGTACGTGCAGTCGGCCGAAGACGATGGGGGCCGTGACGGTAAGGTGACCTTTCGGTGCACGGTACTCGCCCGCGGCGGTGCGTTCGGCCTCATCGACCGCTTCGAGGATGTGCCGGCATGCCGTGACATAGGTTTGCCCGGTATCGGTCAGCGTCAGTTTGCGGGTGGAGCGGTGGAGTAGCCGCGCGCCGAGGTGCTTTTCGAGATCCGAGACTTTGCGACTGACCGTTGCGAGCGGCATGCCGAGCCGACGAGCCGCCTCGGACAGGCTGCCGGACTCGACGACCGTCATCAGGATGGACATGGACTGCAGGCGATCCATCACTATTTCCGTTATTCGAGAGGGTGTTTTCAATATTTACAGGATTATCCCGAAACACGGAAGCGATTAGCATTCGGGATAGTCTCAGCGATCGATGGTCACTGAACGGACCTGGCCCGTGACGAGACGGGAGGGAGCATGACTTCAACGTATCCCAGCGACATTGCGTTCACTCCTACCGTCAAGGCGGTGCAGGCCCGCAAGGGCTCGCGCCGCGCGTATGAACGCATGGAGGAGAGAGGATCGTGGCAGACCCGTATTACCCCCGATCTCGCTGGCTTCATCGCGGCGCAGACGAGCGTCTTTCTGGGGACGGCCAACCGGGAGGGGCAGCCGTATATCCAGCACCGTGGTGGCCCGCCCGGGTTCCTGCGCGTGCTCGATGACGAGACCATCGGGTTCGCGGATTTCGCCGGGAACCGGCAGTACATCACGCTCGGCAATCTGGCGGACAATCCGAAGGCCTATCTCTTCCTGATCGATTATGCCCATCGCCAGCGCGTCAAGATCTGGGGCGAGGCGCGGGTGGTCGAGGACGATGCCGGGCTGATGGAATCGCTGATGCCGGAAGGCTACAGGGCGCGACCCGAGCAGGTGATCCTGTTCACCGTGGCGGCCTGGGACGTGAATTGCCCGCAGCATATTCCGCGGCGCATCGATGCGGATGATGTCGACGCGTTGCTTGCCGAGCGCGACGAGCGGATCAGGGCCCTGGAGGCCGAAGTGACCCGACTTCGCGGGAGTGCCTAGCGGCTCCGGCGCACCGTGGGATGGGGCGTGGCGCGGCAATCTGGCCCGGCGCACCGCCGCGATGGCTGCCGTGTCCCCCACTTGACAGCCGCGGTTAGGCTCCATACCGTCCCTTCGCCGGTTTCCATCGGGAATGAAAAGGGAATCTGGAGCGCCACGCGGCGCCAAACAGAACTGCCCCCGCAACTGTAGGCGACGAGAGCCTGCCCGAATTCAAGGGCCACTGGCGCGGATACGCGCTGGGAAGGCCGGGCAGGGTTGAGGACTCGCCAGTCAGGAGACCTGCCGGCGTTGTCACCCATTGACCGGGCGGGGTGCCCCGGGAAAGGAGCAAGATGACCGGCCTCGATCGTCCGTTTGCCTTGCGTGCTCGTCACACGGTGGCGGGCGGCCTGTCCCGCATGTCCTTCGTCCGCTTCGCCCGAGTGTGAAAGGACCTGCTCATGTTCCCTCGATTCTTCGTTGCTGCGGTCTTCTCCGCTGTCTTCGTCTCCGCCGCATCGGCTCAGCCGACCACGTATCCGCTGACGCTGGAGAACTGTGGCCGGACAGTGACGTTCGATGCCGCGCCGCAACGCGACGTCACCGTCGGCCAGGCGGCGACCGAGATTCTGTACGCCCTGGGGCTCGACGATCGCGTGGTAGGCACTTCCGTCTGGTTCAATGCCGTGCTCGACGAGTTCGAGACGGTCAACGACGGTATCGAGCGACTCGCCGACAACGCGCCCAGCTTCGAGAGCGTGGTCGCGAAGCGCCCTGACCTGGTCGCCGCTCAGTATGAGTGGTACATCGGTCCAAAGGGGACGGTCGGTACCCGGGAGATGTTTCACGATCTCGGGGTGGCGACTTATGTCCTGCCGCCTGACTGCGCCAACAAAGACAATTCGGTGGGGGCTGACGGCACCCGGAGCGCGATGTACGATACCGGCGCGCTTTACCGCGCGATCCGCGAGCTCGCCCGCATGCACGACGTGGCCGAGGCGGGCACGACCCTGGTGGAGGACCTGAAAGCGCGTGAGGCAGCGGCAATCGACAAGGCCGCCTCGCTCGACCTCGGTGACGTCTCCGCCGTGTTCTGGTTCTCCTCCGCCGAGATGGACGTCGCCCCTTATGTGGCCGGCCGCAAGGGCGTGCCCGGCTATATGATGGACAAGCTCGGCATCCGCAATATCGTCGAATCCGACGAGGAATGGCCGACGGTGGGCTGGGAGACCATTGCACAGGCCAATCCCGACCTGATCGTCATCGCGAAGATGGACCGCCGCCGCTTCCCGGCGGACGACGTGGAGAAGAAGCTCGAGTTCTTGCACACCGATCCGGTGGCAAGCCAGCTCGATGCCGTGGAAAACGATCGCATCGTCATCATGGACGCTCACGCCATGGATCCCTCGATTCGCAATATCCAAGCGCTCGAGACGCTGGCGGCCGAGCTCGAGCAGCTCGATCTCTCCGGTTAATGCACCTGCGCGTGCTGCAGCGTGGCGGGGTAACCGCGGGCGCGTGGCTCGGTATCCTCGCGCTCGCCGTGGTCGCGGGCGCGGCCATTGGCGAGACGCCGATTCCACCGGCCGTGATCGTGCAGACGCTGGCCAACAAGGTGTTCGGAGCGGCCTATGCGCTCGATCCCATCGAGCAAGGGATCGTCTGGAACTACCGCTTGAGCCGCGCCATTGTGGCTGCCGCTTGCGGGGCGGGATTGGCGCTGTCCGGACTCGTGCTGCAGACGCTTTTGCGTAACGCGCTCGCCGACCCTTACATACTGGGTATCTCCGCGGGCGCCTCCACGGGCGCGGTCGCCGTGGCGATCGCGGGAATCGGCGCCGGTGTGGTCTCGTTGTCGGTGGGTGCCTTCGCGGGCGCACTGGTGGCGTTCGCGGTGGTGGTGGGGCTGGCGCGCGCGGCGGGCAGCTTTGCCGGAAGCGGCACGGCACAGATCGTTCTCGCCGGCGTCGCTGGCTCGCAGCTTTTCAGCGCACTGACCGCCTTCGTGATCGCCCGCTCCGCCAACGCGGATCAGGCGCGTGGGATCATGTTCTGGCTGCTGGGCAATCTGAGCGGCGTGCGCTGGCCGGACGTGTGGCTGGCTGCGCCGGTAGCGTTCATTTGCCTTCTCGTGTGCACACTACATGCCCGGGCACTCGATGCCTTCGCCTTTGGCACCGATGCGGCGGCGTCCATGGGGGTGCCGGTATTCCGGACACGGGCGATCCTGATCGGCGTGGCCGCCCTGGCGACCTCGGTCATGGTCAGTATCGTCGGGGCCATCGGTTTCGTGGGTCTGGTGATCCCCCATGCCGCGCGTTTTCTCGTCGGCCCGCGTCATGGGCATCTCACGCCGGTGAGCGCGCTGGTCGGCGCCGTTTTCATGATCTTCGCCGACGTCCTCTCGCGCACCATGGTCCAGGGCCAGGTTCTGCCCATTGGCGTGGTCACCGCCTTGGTGGGCGCTCCGGCATTCGCGTTGATTCTCGTACGCGGCCCGGTGGGGGCCCGATGAGCCTGTCGTCGCGCAACCTCGGATGGCGTGTCGGTCGCACCCAGCTCGTTCGCGACCTCGACCTGGACGTGCGACAAGGAGAGCTGCTGGGGATCGTCGGGCCGAACGGCTCCGGCAAGTCGACCCTGCTGCACATGCTCGCCGGTTTGCGCCGACCGTCCGAGGGGCAGGTGACTCTGGATGGGGAAAACCTGGCACGAATGCCACGGCGCACGGTCGCGCGGCGAATCGCCCTGGTCGCCCAGCAGGCCGAGACCGGGGAGCGTCTGACCGTGCGCCAGGCCGTGGAGTTGGGCCGTACGCCCTGGCTCGGGCCTTTCGCGCCTTTCACGGAGGCCGATGCAGCGATCGTCGATGAGGCCCTGTGTCAAACCGGGCTGTCGCCGTTGGCCGAACGGCGCTGGCACACGCTCTCCGGCGGCGAGCGCCAACGCGCCCACCTCGCCCGGGCACTGGCCCAGCAGCCGGACATCCTGCTACTCGACGAGCCCACCAACCACCTCGATATCCGTCACCAGCTCTCGATCCTCGCGCTGGTGCAACGGCTGCCGATGACGGTCGTGATCGCGCTGCACGATCTCAATCAGGTCATGGATTGCGATCGGGTCGCTGTCATGGACCGCGGGCAGCTCGTGGCACTTGGCGCGCCGGAGGCGACGCTGTCCCGGGAGCGGCTACATAGCGTGTTCGGCGTGCGTGCGCGCTTCGTCGAGGATGCTCACGACGGGCGTCCGGTGTTGCGGTTCGAAGCCCCAGAGAGCGTGCCGCCGGCGTCCGGGTGAGCGGCACAATACCTGTGCCGCAACGTCACCCTTCGAGGCGCGCGAATTCGGTATATTGC
>CAZHBN010000212.1:0-7259 GCA_964530405.1 uncultured Ectothiorhodospiraceae bacterium | reverse complement strand
GAGCAGCCATGAGCGAGAACATCCTCGAACTGCGCAAGGTCTCCCGCTTCTTCGGGTCGGTGATTGCGTTGCAGGACGTCTCATTCGAAGTGAAGCCCTCGGAAGTGCACTGCCTGTTGGGGGATAACGGCGCCGGTAAATCGACGCTGATCAAGACCCTCGCGGGTGTCCATCAGCCGAGTGACGGCGAATACCGCATCGATGGCGAACCCGTGACGCTTGGTTCGCCCCGCGAGGCGCTCGACCGCGGCATCGCCACCGTATACCAGGATCTGGCGCTGGTGCCGTTGATGAGCGTTACCCGCAACTTCTTCATGGGTCGCGAGATTACGAAGGGCTGGGGACCGTTCAAGCGCTTCGACATCGAGCGCGCCGATGTCATTGCCTGCGAAGGGTTGGCCCGCATGGGTATCGAGGTGCGCGATCCGGGCCAGGCCATCGGCACCATGTCCGGCGGCGAGCGTCAGAGCCTGGCGATTGCCCGGGCGATCCACTTCGGTGCGCGAGTGCTCATCCTCGATGAGCCCACTGCGGCGCTCGGTGTGAAACAGTCGGCCAACGTCATGAAGACGGTGGCCAAGGCGCGCGCCGAGGGCATCGCTGTGATCCTCATCACGCACAACGTGCATCACGCCTACCCGGTGGCCGACCGCTTCACGCTGCTCAACCGCGGTCAGAGCCTCGGCACTTTCGCCAAGGGCGACGTCAGCCGCGAGGAAGTGCTGGAAATGATGGCCGGCGGTGCCGTCCTCGACGAGCTGGAGGTGGAGCTGGCGGAATTCCAGCGCGCCGATGCCGCCCGCAATGATGCCGCGACCACGGACCAGACTGCGGCGCGATAGAACGAATGCGCTTTACCGGTAAGGGGCCGGACGGCCCTCAAATGGAGGAGAAGAGACGATGAAAAACGTGTTGCGGAAGATTGGACTGTCGGCGATGGCCGCGGTAGGCGCGGCCGCACTGGGGCTCGTGGCGGGGCCGGTGGCGGCTCAGCAGAACAACGAGGAGTTGAGATTCGTGCTCGTCAGCCACGCCCCCAATGGGGACTCGTGGTGGAACACCGTCCGCAATGCCATCAACGAAGCCGGCGAGCGTGTGAATGCGGAGGTCGAGTACCGCAATCCGCCCAATGGTGACTTGGCCAACATGGCACGCATTATCGAGCAGGCGGTGGCATCCCGACCGGACGGATTGATAACGACGATCGCGGACTACGACGTGCTCAAGGATCCGATTCGCGAGGCTGTCCAACGGGGAATTCCGGTGATCACGATCAATTCCGGAACCGAGGAGCAGAGCGCGGAGCTCGGCGCCAGCATGCACGTCGGGCAACCGGAGCACTATGCCGGCCTGAAGGCTGGCGAACGCGCCAAGGAAGCCGGGGTGACTCGCTTCGTCTGCGTCAATCACTACATCACCAACCCCGCGTCCGTGGAGCGTTGCCGGGGGTATGCCGAGGGTCTGGGCGTTGAGCTCGGCGACCAGATGATCGACGCGGGTATCGATCCCACTGAGGTGCAGAAAAAGGTGGCTGCCTATCTGCGTCAGAACCCGGACACCAACGGCATTCTGGCGTTGGGTCCCAATTCCGCCCATCCGACGATTCGTGCCCTCAAGGATCTCGGCGTCGCCGGCAAGGTTCACTTTGCCACCTTCGACTTGAGCGATCCCATCGCGGCGGCGATCCAGGCGGGCGTGATCGACTTCGCCATCGATCAACAGCCCTACCTCCAGGGCTACATGCCGGTGGTCACGCTGGCGCTGTACAACCGCTACGGCCTGATGCCCGCCAACAATATCCGCTCCGGACCCGGTTTCGTGACCAAGGAGAACGTTGACCTGGTCAAGAAGCTGGCAGGCCGCGTGCGCTGATGGCCTTCATGCCCCGGCCTTCGGGCCGGGGCAGGCTGCTCGAGACGACCACCGCAGACCGTGGATTGAAGTGCAATGAACGAGCTGGGGATCGGACTGATCGGCTCCGGGTTCATGGGCAAGGCCCACACGATAGCCTACCGGGCGTTGCCGGCGGTATTTCCGGAGTCGGCGGGGGTGAACCTCGTAATGCTTGCCGATGCCGACGAGGCGAGCGCCCGGGCTGCGGCGCAACGGTTGGGCTTTTCCCGTGCCAGCGGCGACTGGCGAACGCTGATCAGCGACCCCGCTGTCGACATCGTGGACGTGTGCTCTCCCAACCATCTGCATAAGCCCATGGCTCTCGCGGCGATCGAGGCCGGCAAGCACGTCTATTGCGAGAAGCCACTTGCGCTCACTGCCGCCGATGCCGAGGCCATGGCCGATGCCGCAGAGGCTGCCGGCGTGGTCACCCTGGTCGGCTTCAATTATGCGAAGAATCCCGCGACGGCGTTGGTTCGCGAAATCGTCACCAGCGGCGAGATCGGGGAAGTGGTGCATTTTCGCGGCACCCACAACGAGGATTACCTCGCCGACCCGTCGGCGCCGTTCAATTGGCGCTGCGATAGAACGCTCTCCGGCAGCGGCGCGCTCGGCGACGTGGGCGCGCACATTCTGCACCTGGCACGTTATCTGGTCGGGCCGGTGGTGGAGGTCTGTGGCGACCTGCACACGGTCATCCGCGAGCGCCCGCTTGCCGAGAATCCCGCCCGGACGCGCGCCGTGGAGAACGATGATCAGGCCTCCTGTCTGATGCGTTTCGCCGGCGGTGCCACCGGGGTTATCGAGACCAGTCGTGTGGCAGTGGGTCGCAAGATGGGCCTCACCTACGAGATCACCGGAAGCCGGGGGGCGATTGCGTTTGACCAGGAACGCATGAGCGAGATCCGTCTGTACTCGGGATCCGATCCCCGTGGTCGTCAGGGCTACCGCACCATCCTGCTGGGGCCCGACCATCCGGACTACGCGGCGTTTTCGCCGGCGCCGGGTCACGGGCTGGGTTACAACGACCAGAAAATCGTGGAAGCGCGAGATCTGGTGAACGCCGTGCGCGACGGCATCAGCGCCGCGCCGGACTTCCGCGAAGCCGCACGCGTCTCGCGGCTCATCGAGGCCATCGAACACTCGGCTGCCGAACGCGTCTGGCAGGCGCTGCCGGCGGCTTGACCCGAATGCACTGGCGCGGGCGTGGCGCGCCGAAACGGAGATTTGCCTGACATGACCGACAAACCACTCGACGTGATCTGTCTCGGCCGGGCAGTGGTGGATCTCTACGGGGATCAGCTCGGCAGCCGTCTGGAGGACATGAGCTCGTTCCGCAAGTACGTGGGCGGCTCGTCACTGAACATCGCCACCGGCGGTGCGCGACAGGGCCTGCGCTCGGCCATGCTTACCCGAGTGGGCGACGAGCACATGGGCCGCTTCGTTCGCGAGACGCTGGTCGCCGAAGGGGTGGATACGAGCCACGTGATCACGGATCCGGAACGGCTCACGGGGCTGGTGCTGCTCGGCATCAAGGACCGTGACACCTTCCCGCTGATTTTCTATCGCGAGAACTGTGCGGACATGGCGGTGGACGTGGCGGATTTCGATGAAGCGTTCATCGCTTCGGCGCGTGCGCTGCTCATCACCGGCACGCATTTCTCCACCGGGCAGGTGGACCGTACGAGTCGTCGGGCCATCGAGTACATGAAAGCCGCGAACGGGCGGTGCGTGCTCGATATCGACTATCGCCCGGTCCTCTGGGGGCTAACCGGTCACGGCGCGGGGGAAGAGCGCTTCGTGGCCTCCCGGAGCGTGACCGAGCACTTGCAGGGGATCGTGGGGTTGTTCGATCTCGTCGTCGGCACCGAGGAGGAAATCCATATCGCCGGTGGCAGCACCGATACCATCGCTGCGCTGCGGCGGCTGCGGGAGCTCACCGACGCGGCCATCGTGGTCAAGCGCGGCCCCACCGGGTGCAGCATCTTCCCCGGAGCGATTCCCGAACGCCTCGATGACGGGATTACCGTGCCCGGCGTGGCGGTCGAGGTTCTGAACGTTCTCGGTGCCGGTGACGCTTTCATGGCGGGCTTTCTGCGGGGGTATCTCAACGGCGAGGACTGGGGGAGCTGCGGACGTTATGCCAATGCCTGCGGAGCGCTGGTGGTGTCCCGCCACGGCTGCACGCCCGCGATGCCGAGCAAGGCCGAGCTCGACGACTATCTCGCCCGCGCCGAGCAGGTGCCCCGGCCCGACCGCGACGCGCGGTTGAATCACCTTCACAGGGTCACCACCCGGCGTCGGGCCTGGCCGGAAGTCTGCGCGCTCGCCTTCGATCACCGCGTACAGCTCGAGGACATGGCTGACGAATGCGGCGCCGACGTCTCCCGGTTGCCCGCGCTTAAGGCGCTCATCGCTCGCGGTGCCCGGGAGGCGGCGGCGCAGGCGGGGCTTGACGGTAATGCCGGCGTGCTCGTCGATGGCCGTTACGGCGAGCACGCGCTCGAGTCGCTCACCGGTGAAGGCGTGTGGATCGGTCGGCCGGTGGAGCAGCCGGGCTCGCGGCCGCTCACCTTCGAGGCGGGCGCGAATGTCGGGCTCGAAATCGCACGCTGGCCCCAGGAGCAGGTGGTCAAGTGCCTGGTGTTCTATCACCCGGACGACGAACCCGGTTTGCGTGTGGCGCAGGAGGCGAGGGTGAGCGCTCTCTATGAAGCGTGTGTCGCCACTGGCCACGAGCTACTGCTGGAGATCATTCCGCCGGCCGATGCCGGCCGGGACGACCGCACGGTCGCGCGGGCTCTGGAGCGTATCTACGCGCTCGGTGTCTACCCCGACTGGTGGAAGCTGGAGGCCCCGAGCGAGGCGGCCTGGGACCACATCACGGCAGTGATCGAGGCGCGCGACCCGCACTGCCGGGGCGTGTTGCTGTTAGGGCTGGAGGCCCCGGCCGAAGAACTCGCCGCCGGTTTCCGTGCTGCCGCCGCGCAGCCATGGTGCAAAGGGTTCGCAGTGGGGCGCAGCATTTTCGCCGATCCCTCGCGGCGGTGGCTTGCCGGTGAGATCGACGACGAGCGCGTGGTCGCCGAGGTTGCCGAACGCTACCGCGAGATCGTCGACCTGTGGCGGCAGGCTCGCACGAGCGTGACGGTGCCCCCGCGGGAACAGGCATAGCCGGATCATCGATAAGGAGAGGGCGATGTCCACGGTTCGACTCACAATGGCGCAGGCGTTGGTACGCTATCTCGCCAACCAGTACACCGAGGTCGACGGCGAGCGGGTGCCGCTCGTCGCCGGCGTGTTCGCGATCTTCGGCCACGGCAACGTCGCCGGCCTGGGCGAGGCGCTTTACCACGCCCGCGAGGCGCTGCCCACGTTCCGTGCTCACAACGAGCAGGCGATGGCGCACACGGCAATCGCCTACGCCAAGGCGCACGACCGCCGGCGCATGATGGCGTGCACCACCTCCATCGGCCCGGGGGCCACCAACCTGGTCACCGCGGCGGCGCTCGCGCACGTCAACCGCCTGCCGGTACTGCTGTTGCCGGGGGACACATTCGCCACGCGCGCCCCTGATCCAGTGCTCCAACAGGTCGAGCATTTCGATGACCCGACGATCACGGTCAATGACTGTTTCCGACCGGTCTCTCGTTACTGGGACCGCATCACTCGGCCGGAGCAGCTGCTGCGTAGCCTCCCCCAGGCGGTGGCGACGCTCACCGATCCCGCCGACTGCGGGCCGGTCACCATCGCGCTGCCCCAGGACGTGCAGGCCGAGGCCTACGATTACCCGGAAGACTTCTTCCGCCCCCGTGTTCACAGCCCACGCCGTCAGCAGGCGGACGCCGATGAGCTCGCCGAGGCGGTGGCGCGGCTGCGCTCGGCCGAACGCCCGCTCATCGTCGCCGGTGGTGGTGTGCACTACGCGGGCGCCCGAGAACGTCTCGGTGAGTTCGCCGAGCGCCACGGTATCCCCGTTGCGGAGACCCAGGCCGGCAAAGGGGCGCTCACCGCGGAGCACCCGGCGAACGTCGGCGCCGTCGGGGTGACAGGTACAGCGGCAGCCAACGCCCTGGCCGCCGAGGCGGACGTGGTGCTGGCGGTGGGTACGCGCCTGGCTGATTTTCCGACTGCTTCCCGTTCGGTCTTCCAGGCCCCGGACTTGCAGCTCATCGGCCTCAACGTTCAGCGCTTCGACGCGGCCAAGCATGACGCCGTGCCGCTGGTCACCGATGCCGATGTGGGCCTGGCGGCGCTGGGCGAAGCACTGGGCGGGCACCGCGCGCCGACAGAATGGAGCGAGCGTGCCCACCGTGCCTGGGATGAGTGGTCGCGGGTGATCGACAACGTCACCGCCGACGACGGCTGCACGCAACCCACCGACATGCAGGTGCTCGGGGCGGTGAACCGTTTCAGCCGCGAGGATGGCGTGGTGGTCTGCGCCGCCGGCGGTTTGCCCGGTGAGCTCCACAAGCTCTGGCGGGTGAAGTCGCCGGGCGGCTATCACCTGGAGTACGGCTATTCCTGCATGGGCTACGAGATCGCCGGCGGCATCGGTGTCAAGCTGGCTCAGCCCGAACGCGAGGTGTTCGTGCTCGTCGGCGACGGCAGCTATCTCATGCTTAACTCCGAGCTCGCCACCTCGGTCGCCATGGGGGCGAAGCTCATTGTGGTCGTGCTCGACAATCGCGGCTTCGGCTGCATCAACCGCCTCCAACAGGCCTGCGGCGGGGCACCGTTCAACAACCTCCTCGCCGACACCTGGCATGCCGGCGAAGGCGCGCCACCGGTGGATTTCGCCGCCCACGCCCGGGCCCTCGGCGCCGAGGCCGAGCACGTGGAGGGGATCGCCGCTTTGGAAGCAGCCCTGGAGCGTGCCCGTGCGGCGAAGCGTACCTACGTCATCAGCCTTGCCACCGATCCGGGGCCGAGTACCGCCGAGGGCGGCGCCTGGTGGGACGTACCCGTCCCTGAACGCTCCGAGCGTCGAGAGGTGACGGAGGCGCGGCAAGGCTACGAGGCGAACAAACGCCGGCAAAGACCGTAGTTGAGCGGCAAGCGGCAAGTCGAACGTTGCCAGGAACGGCCGTTCGGTGGTGGCGGCCCGCTGAACGGGGCCGCGCTGCTTTTGACTTGCAACTTGAAACCTTCGGCTTGCAGCTCCGCGGCCAAAGAACGGACTACGGTCGCCCGCGCGACCCGAAACCCGCAACACGCAACTCACACCCGGGAGTCAGAAATGACCGTACGTCTCGGCATCAACCCGATTACCTGGAGTAACGACGATATGCCCTCGCTGGGCGGGGATACGCCGCTGGAGACCTGCCTGGCCGAGGCGCGGGAAGCGGGTTTCGAGGGCATCGAGA
>CAZHBN010000211.1:0-7262 GCA_964530405.1 uncultured Ectothiorhodospiraceae bacterium | reverse complement strand
GTCTGGATCGAGGATGACAGTTACACGCCCGATGACCGCACGGAGCTGTCAGGCTTGATGGACGATATGTTCGAGTTCCTCAACAACCAGTTCGCCAGCCACGGCCTTACCGGAACAGGCGATCAGCCCATTCGCCTTGCCTATCAGCTGGAGAATTGAGTAGCTGCCAGAGTACCGCATGGCGGGTCTTGACCGGATCAGCTACGAGAAATGGCAGGCACTGATCCGCCTGCCATTTCTCTCCCTGCTCGCCGTGTATCTCGACCAGCGTGGTCGAATGCATGCGCGGCAGGTGCAGGTCTATTGCGATCACTTGGGTGCCATCGTTGACCGGGATCCCGGCTCGACCCTGGCGCAGATCGCCGACGATGCGCTCCGGGAGTCCGTCGGTCAGCTCAAGGCGCTCCGGCCGGATGACGTCGATCACTTCATTGCCCGTTGCGCCATCGCTGTCGAAGCCGCGCGTGCCGCCCTCGACCCGGCGAGCTTCGATGAGCTTCGCCGTCTGGCCAGAGAGCTCGCTTGCGCTATTCGGACGTCAGCTCCCTGGCACCTGCGCTTGCGCATGATCGGGTGCCGCCACCGCCAGTCCACCGTCCCCTTCGGCCAGCAGTTGCTGCGGGCGCTTGACGTATAGCGTTGGCTGTTCCCGGGGAGCTTGCTCTAGTTACAGACGATTAGCCGTGCCGTATGTGGTGCTCGAATTAGGAGGGCGACCACCCGCGCCGACCGGTCCGGCAGTCGCCGAGGGGCACTCGTGCTGCGTTGTTGCCGTTTTTTCCTTTCAATTTCTCTATTTGTGCCTTTTCGTTCTCCTTCGCGTCTTTGCGTCCACTCTTCTTGCGAATCTTACTCCGGGTTCCATAATCGAACCTTTTCGGTGAGGCGTTCGTCGCGGCATGGCGGTTCGCCTATTGATAGACCCGTGGTCGCACGATATAAAGGCGGCAAGCAATTCCGGGGACGTCCCCGACGTCGGTTCCGCGGACCGTGAGTGTGCATGGCACCAGCGTCGGGACCGGGTCGGGGACGCGTCGTTTAAGCACACCCCAAATGGGGGCTCGGCCAGCAGGAGAGGCATGACCTCACAGGTGCGTTCCGCTCAGTCCGGTCCCGCTTTCGAGCTCAAGGGCCGCATGCTCACTCTAACCATCCTGCGTTTACTGGATGCGGATCTGGAACGCTTCCTCACCGACCTGGAGGCCCGCATCGGCGAGGCGCCGGCGTTCTTCGACGGCATGCCCGTGATTCTCGATCTGGCTGGAGTGGCGGATGCCGGCGTCGACGACGTCTGGCTGAGCGAGCTCGCCCATCATCTCTGGCAGCATGGCCTGGCGCCTGTCGCCGTCGCGGCCGGTGACAGCCGTATCGAGTCGCTCGCCCAGGGGGCGGGGCTCGGCGTCATGCGCCAGCCCGGTGGTGGCGGTGCCGCCCGCGACGTGGACACCACGCCGGCGTCGGCCAGTGAGCCAACCAAAGCCGCCGCGCGTGTGGTGACCCAGCCAGTGCGTTCCGGCCAGCAGGTCTACGCCCGTGGCGGTGATCTGGTGGTGCTCGCACCGGTCAGCCCGGGAGCGGAGGTGCTTGCCGACGGTAACGTGCATGTCTACGGCAACCTGCGTGGCAGGGCGCTCGCCGGTGTGCAGGGCGACGCCGACGCGCGCATATTCTGTCAGCAGCTGAACGCGGAGCTGATCGCGATCGCCGGCTGCTACCAGGTGAGTGAGCATTTCGACGAATCGGATCGAGGGGGTAGCGTTCAGGTTCGTCTCGACGGTGAAACGCTGAGTATCGAGCCGCTGGGCAACGCCTGACGGGGTGGACGGGACGCCGCTACGCGTGGGGCGTCTAGGTAGCACGAATACAAGATTTGGAGGATTCAGCGTGGCGAAAATCGTCGTCGTGACATCCGGCAAGGGAGGCGTGGGCAAGACCACCTCCAGTGCGGCGCTCAGCACCGGCCTCGCGCGCCACGGCCACAAGACGGTGGTGGTCGATTTCGACGTGGGCCTGCGTAATCTGGACCTCGTCATGGGCTGCGAACGGCGGGTGGTCTATGACTTCGTCAACGTCATCAATGGCGAGGCGAATCTCAACCAGGCGTTGATCCGCGACAAGCGCGTGGATGATCTCTACATCCTTCCGGCCTCGCAGACCCGGGACAAGGAGGCGCTGACCGCCGACGGGGTCGAGCGGGTGCTCGGCGAGCTCTCGGAGCAGTTCGACTATATCGTCTGCGATTCCCCGGCGGGTATCGAGCGGGGCGCGCATCTGGCGATGTATTACGCGGACGATGCCATCGTGGTGACCAACCCGGAGGTTTCCTCCGTGCGTGATTCCGACCGCGTGCTCGGTCTGCTTGCCAGCAAGACCCGCCGGGCCGAGCAGGGTGGCGATCCGGTCAAGGAGCACCTGCTGATCACCCGTTATGCGCCGTCCCGGGTGGGTAAGGGCGAGATGCTGAGCGTGGAGGACGTGCGCGAGATCCTCGCTATCGACCTGCTCGGTGTGATCCCCGAGTCCACCGCTGTGCTCAACGCCTCGAACGCGGGTGTGCCCGTCATCCTCGAGGATCGCACCGATGCCGGGCAGGCCTATGAGGACGCAGTGGCCCGTTTCCTCGGCGAGGATCGCGAGCATCGCTTTCTCGGTGAGAAGAAGGGCTTCCTTGGGCGACTCTTCGGGGGATAGGGCATGAGCTTCCTGGATTACTTCCGCTCGCAGAAGAGGAAGTCTGCCTCGGTTGCCAAGGAGCGGCTCCAGATCATCGTCGCCCGGGAGCGCTCGGGCCGCGATGGCCCTGACTACCTGCCGCGGCTGCAGGAAGAGCTGCTCGCGGTGATCCGCAAGTACGTGCAGGTCAGCGATGACGCCGTGCGCATGGAGGTGGAGCACGAGGGCAATTGCGATGTCCTCGAGCTCAACGTCACGCTCCCGGAGGACAGCCGACAGGCCACCGCCGGGCGGTGACGCTGCCGGGTGTGGCCTGCCCGGGGAGCAGGGTCACCCGCCGGGGCGGGTGACGTCCACCTTGAGCTCCAGGCGTTGGCCCGGGCGCAGATAGTCGCCCGGCAGGTCGTTCCAGCGGCGTAGGTCGGCCACCTGGACGTTGAACCGGCGGGCGATGCGATAGAGAGAATCGCCGCGGCGCACGGTGTAGGACACCGACTGAATGCGGTCGCGCCCGGGGCCGCCGGAAACCGGTGCCGCGCCGTTGCGGCGGACCGTGAGTGTATCCCCGGGGTGGAGAGTGGCGTTCTTCGACAGTCCGTTCCAGGCGGCGAGGGCGTCGATGTTCACGTCGTAGCGCTGGGCGATCGCCCAGAGGCTCTCGCCGGACTGAACGGTGTGCCGCCGGGCACCGGCGTTCGACGAATTGCGGGCGGCGATGGCCGAGGCATCCGTGGGTCGACCGGATACGGGCACGACCAGCTGTTCGCCTGCGCGGATGAGGTTGCCGTTGAGATCGTTGACGTCGCGCAGCACGCTGACGCTGGTGTGGTACTGATCGGCGATCTGCCCGAGGGTATCGCCCTGCGCCACGCGGTGGCGCTGCCAGCGCATGCGCTCGCTGGGGGCAGTCGCGGCGAGCCCTTCGCGGAAGCGTGCGGTGCGGTCTGCCGGCAGTACCAGCCGATGCGGGCCCTCCGGCGGGGTCGCCCAGCGATTGTAGCCGGGGTTGAGCCGATAGAGGCGCTCGGTAGTGATGCCCGCCAGGTCGGCGGCGAGGGCCAGATCGATCTGGCCGTCGACTTGTACCACGCCAATTGCGCGCTCGTTCGGGATGTCGGGTAGCGTGATGCCGTTGACGGCCGGTGCCGCGACGATGTCGCGCAATGCCAGCAGGCGGGGCACGTAGGCCTCGGTCTGGGCTGGCAGGTCCAGGTGCCAGAAGTCCGTGGGCTCACCGCGTCGGCGATTGCGCTCGACGGCACGCTGCACCGTGCCTTCGCCGGCATTGTAGGCGGCAATGGCGAGCAGCCAGTCGCCGTCGAAGAATTCATGCAGATAGGCGAAATAATCGAGGGCTGCCTCCGTGGCGGCGACGAAGTCACGTCGGCCGTCATACCACCAGTCCTGGCGAAGGCCATAGTGACGCCCGGTGGCGGGCACGAACTGCCAAAGCCCCGCTGCGTGACCGTTGGAATAGGCGAACGGCCGGTACGCGCTCTCGACCACCGGGATCAGGGCGAGCTCCGTGGGCAGGTCACGAGCGTCCAGTGCATCGACGATGTAGCCCAGGAATGGCCGCGCCCGTTCGCCGACGCGCCCGAGGTAATCCGGGTTGCTCGTGTAGGTGGCCGCTTCCCGCTCGATGGCGGCCTTGTCGGCGGTGGGAAGCGTAAAGCCATCGCGCACCCGGTCCCATACATTGTCGGGGGAAGCGCCGTCTTTCGCCTCCGGGGCGGGGGCGGGTTCGGGTATTGCGGCGAACCCACTGGGAACGATGAGCTCGTCGGCGGTGGCCAGCATCGAGCCGGTGTGCTCATGGACTGGTGCGCCATCGGTTCCCGCACTGCGTTGTGGGGCGATTGTGCAGGCATTCAGCGCGATGCCCGCCGCCAGGTATAAAGCGATATTCGAGCGCAAGCCTCCCTCCTCGGCTTTGCTCAGTGCCCGCGCGCGCAGCCTAGAAGGAGTCCTTCCAGGCGCGCACTGCGGCGAAGACGTCTACGGGGTCGGTTAGCGTGCGCCCGGCATGCTGTTGTGCGTGGGCGCGCACGGATGCGCTGTCGCTGCGCAGGAAAGGATTGGTCGCACGTTCCTCTGCGATGGTGGACGGCAGTGTGATCATGCCATCCCTGCGCTGGGCGCGCACCCGCTCCAGGCGTGTGCGCAGCTCGTCGTTGTCCGGCTCCGCTTCGATGGCGAACGTCAGGTTCGCCTGGGTGTACTCGTGGCCGCAGTAGACACGCGTTTCCCCGGGCAATGCCGCGAAACGCGCCAGCGTTGCGTGCATCTGCGCCGGCGTGCCCTCGAACAGCCGCCCGCAGCCGCCGGCGAACAGCGTGTCGCCGCAGAAGAGCATACCGCCGCCGAAGTAGGCGATGTGGCCCGCGGTATGGCCCGGGCAGTCGATGACGGTGAGGCTCAGGTCGAAGCCGTCCGGCGCCACCGTGTCGCCGTCTTCGAGGGCATGGGTGCGTCCCGGAATCCGCTCGTGGGCGGGCCCGTAGACGGGCACGTCACGCTCGCGGAGCAGCTCCCGCACGCCCCCGCAATGATCGCCGTGGTGGTGGGTGACGAGTATACCCGCAAGCTCCAGGCCGCGGGCGCGGAGCCCTTCGACGACGGGTGTGGCGTCGCCGGGATCCACGACCAGCGCGCGGGTGTTCCCGGTGTCCGGGAGAACCCAGATGTAATTGTCCGAAAAAGCCCCGAGAGCGAACACATCCTTCATAGCCGGCAGATGCTAACCGTTCGCGCGGGAAACGTCCAAGTTGCCGGGCCGGTACGTGCCGTGACGGAACCGGGCGGGCGCGTTATGCTCTAAGATCACGCGGGCTCGCGTGATGGCGCCGAGCACCTCGTTTCAGCAGCCGCCGGAACGGGGTGGCCGGCCGCGGATCCGCTCGGCGCTACACCGAACAGGTACGGGCGGATGTCGTCCGACGGAGGCAGGCCGTGGCAAGCTCCATCCATCGCTGGTTCAATACGCCCCTCGGCCGGACCCTGATGGAAGTCGAGTGCCGGCTGCTCAGCCGCCGACTGGCGGCGTTCAATCACCGCAGTGTTCTTCAGGTCGGCGCATATGGCGCTGGCGAGCGGCCGGCGCTGTTCGGTGACGTCCGCCAGTGGCTGGTGGACGACTGGCCCGGCGGTCCGGTGGACGTGGCTGCCGATGCGGCGGAGATGCCGCTGGCCAGTGAGGCGGTGGACGCCGTGGTGCTCATTCACCAGCTGGAGTTCCATCCGTACCCACACCAGGTGCTGCGCGAGGCCGAACGCGTGCTCGCGCCCGAGGGCCGGCTTTTCGTGCTCGGATTCAAGCCATTGAGTCTGTGGGGCGTTCGTCGCATGCTCGCGGGTTTCCATGGGACCGGCGCGCCGTGGAGCGGTCACTATTTCGGGCGGTTCCGGCTGTATGACTGGTTGAAGCTGCTCGGCCTCGAGGTCCAGCGCCGGGAGGGGCTGTTCTGCCGTCCGCCGGTGGACCGGCGTGCGCTGTTGAGCATGCTTGCGCCGATGGAGCGGCTGAGCGAACGCTACGCCCGCGGTGTAGGCGGCGTCGCTCTCACCGTTGCTCACAAGCGCGTCGCCGGCATGACACCTCTGGCCGAACGCTGGCGGCCGCGCCTTCGCGTCGTCCACGGCGGGCTGGCGAGCGCTTCGCGCGTGGCCGAACGCAGCGGCACCACGCGGCAATCTCGGACTACGGGAGACTGATCGTTGCATCGAGTGGAGATCTATACCGACGGGGCCTGCCGGGGCAATCCGGGCCCCGGCGGCTGGGGGGCGCTGCTGCGCTCCGGCGAGCACGAGCGCGAACTCTGGGGCGGTGAACCCGAGACAACGAACAACCGCATGGAGTTGACCGCTGCGATACGTGCGCTGGAATGCCTGAATCAGGCGTGCGAGGTGGATCTCACCACCGACTCCCAGTATGTGCGCAAGGGTGTGACCGAGTGGATGCACAACTGGAAACGCAACGGCTGGCGCACCAGCGCGCGCAAACCGGTAAAGAACGCAGATTTGTGGCAGCGGCTCGATGAGCTGGCCACGTGGCACACCGTGCGCTGGCACTGGGTCAGGGGGCATGCCGGCCACGCCGAGAACGAACGCGCCGATGCGCTCGCCAACCGCGGTATCGACGAGCTCGCGAGCGAGTCCGAGCGCGCCTGAGAACGCGCGGCAGCCGCCGCACCGACGGACCATCGATTACGGAACCCGACCACCCATGCGAGAGATCGTGCTGGATACCGAGACCACGGGTCTCGAGACCTCCGAAGGGCACCGCATCATCGAGATTGGCTGCTACGAGCTGAACTACCGCCGCCCCACCGGCCGGACGTTCCACTACTATGTCAATCCCGACCGCGAGGTGGATGCGGGAGCCGTCGAGGTGCACGGCATCACCAACGAATTCCTGGCGGACAAGCCGCGCTTCGCCGACATCGCCCAGGCGTTCCTGGAGTTCATCCGTGATGCCCGGCTGGTGATTCACAACGCGCCCTTCGACGTGGGCTTCCTGGACTACGAGCTGGGCCTGCTCGGCGAGGCCTGGGGGCGCGTCGAAGACTATGCCACCGTGCTCGATACGC
>CAZHBN010000210.1:0-7292 GCA_964530405.1 uncultured Ectothiorhodospiraceae bacterium | reverse complement strand
CGGTGAAGCTCACCGCCGCACAGCCGGACATGATCACGGCCATGTCCACCGCCGGCGAGATATTTACCACGCCTACCAGCGCGCCGGCGAGAGCGCCGATGCCGAACTGGAAGAACCCGAACAGCGCGGAGGCGCCACCGGCGTTGTCGGGATAGCCGTCCAGGAGTCCGGTCACGGTGTTCGCGCCCACCAGGCCGACGTTGCCCACGGCGAAGAACAGCGGCACCGCCAGTCCGGCCAGTCCGCCGAAGCCGGTGGTCGTGGTGACGGCGAGCACCAGGCTGCCGAGCAGGGTCACCGTCGCGCCGATGCGCAGCAGGCGGCGATAGCCGAAACGCTCCACGAGCTGGCCGTTGACCACGTTGGCGGTTACGAGGCCCATGACGTTGAGGGCGAAATACCCGCCGAAGGCCTCGGGGCTGACGCCGTAGACCTGGATATAGATGAACGAGCTGCTGCTCACGTAGGCGAAAAGCGCACCGAAGGCCATGCCGCCGGCGGTCAGGAAGGCCAGCGCCTCGCGGTCGCGCAGCAACGTGCCATACGCGGTGAAAAGCGGCCCCAGGCGCTGTCCGGAACGCCGCTGGGGCGGATTGGTCTCCCCGAGTGCGAAGCCGACCACCGCCAGGCACAGCACGGAAAAGCCGGCGAGCACGGCGAAGATGCCGCGCCAGCCCAGGGAGGACACGATCTGACCACCGAGCAGCGGCGCCACCAGCGGGGCGACGGCCATCACGAGGATGACGAACGAAAGCATTCGCGCCGCCCGGCTGCCGTGGTAGACATCGCGAATGACCGCGCGGGCGACGACCGGCCCCGCCGCCGCGCCCAGCCCCTGGAGGAAGCGGCCGCCGAGCAGCACGGGCAATGTGGGCGCGAGCACGCACATGATGCTGGAGACGAGATAGAGGAGGATGCTCACCACCAGCACGGGTCGGCGGCCGTAGCGGTCGGAAAACGGCCCATAGACCAGTTGTCCGGCCGCCAGTCCGATGAAGAACAGGCTCAGGCTCTGCTGTGCCGCCGCGGAGGAAACACCGAGCTCGTCGGCCATTGCCGGCAGACCGGGCAGGTACAGATCGATGGACATGGGGCCGAAGGCGGTGAGCAGGCCGAGTATGGCGATCAAGCCCGCGCCGCCGACCAATCCGTTGCGCGTCATGGGCGGTTCCTCGATATGGGCTGTCGGCCGTTGTGGCGTGGTGGACACACGGCCGGATAGGCAATGATGTTGGGATTGCGGGCAGTGGCCGCAAGATGATTGTAGTATAAATTGTTAGCGAGTGACCGCAAATCGCCGTACAGCACAAGTCATTGTCCCCGGGGGAATATGTGGCTTTCCATCGGGCGGGGTGTGATCGGTTTGCGGCAGGCGTGGGAGGGAACCGCATGGCGGACGCAGCACAGGCGTTGGTTGGGCGTCCGACGCGTCCAGGGGAGTTGCCGCCGCTCGCCCGCGAGGCAACGGTGGGCACGCTCGCGGCCCTGTTGGCCGGGCGGCGCACGCTGGTCCTAAGCGGAGCCGGGTGCAGCACGGATTCGGGCATTCCGGACTATCGTGACGCCGGCGGGCAATGGAAACGCCACCGGCCGATGCAGTTCCAGGAGTTCGTCTCCAGCGATCATGGCCGCCGGCGTTATTGGGCCCGGAGTCTGGTGGGGTGGCGGCGCGTGGCGGCGGCACGGCCCGGCAGGGCGCATCATGCCCTGGCGCGTCTGGAAGCGGCGGGATTGCTTGCCGGCGTTGTGACGCAGAATGTCGACGGGCTCCACCAGCGTGCCGGCAGCCGTGGCGTCATCGATCTGCACGGGCGTCTGGACGCGGTGGAGTGCCTGCAGTGCCAGGCGGTGGTCGACCGTGCGCGGTTTCAGCTCGCGCTGGAGGCGACGAACCCCGGCTGGGCGGATCTCGCCGCGCGCGAGGCGCCCGACGGCGATGCCGACCTGGACGGCGTTGACTATGCGCACTTCCAGGTGCCCGGCTGTGAGCACTGCGGTGGTGTGCTCAAGCCGGCGGTCGTCTTCTTCGGGGAGTGCGTGCCCCAGGCACGCGTGGCGGCGGCAACGCGCGCGCTGCACCGGGCCGACGTGCTGCTGGTGGTCGGCTCGTCGCTCATGGTCTGGTCCGGCTACCGGTTCGTACGTGCCGCCGCGGCGGCGGGAACGCCCGTGGTCTGTGTCGGTCTGGGGCGCACCCGCGGCGAGCGCGAGCTCGCGTTCCGCGTTACCGGCTCCTGCGGCGAGGTACTGGCAGCACTGGTGCAACGCCTGGGGGTGTCATCCTGAGTCCCTAGGCAAATGACGAGCCCGGAGTCTCCAGGAAAGCCAGCTCCGCCGGTGTGGAATCGCGGCCGAGTATACGGTTGCGGTGCGGAAACCGATCGAAACGCAGAATGACGTCGCGGTGCTGCTGCGCGGCATCCACCGACGGCTGGAATGCATCGCGCGCCCCCGGGGCGACGGCGTCGGCGAGCGCCTGGAATCGTTGCACTGCTTCGTCCTGCACCGGCAGGGCCTCGGCGTGCATCATGGGCATGTAGAAGAATATGCGCTCCACCGGGCGCAGCTCCCGGTCCTGACCCCGGGTCTGACCTTCCAGGCTGTGTGCGAGCGCCACGCGATCGTTGGCGAAGGCGTCCGGCGTGCCGCGGTAGATATTGCGCGAGAATTGATCGAGCAGGATGATCAGCGCCAGGCGCCCGCGTGCGGTCTCGCTCCAGCGCTCGAGCTCGCCGCGCGCGGCGCTGACGAGCAGCTGCCCGAAGCGGGCCTCGATATCGGCGTCCACGGTGTCGTCGGCGCTGAACCACAGGCGCTGGCGCTCGCGCGCGATGTCACCGTCGTCCCGTCCCGACGCTTGCTCGCCGAACCAGTAGGTGAGGATCTCCTCGCTCTTGTCGGCCATGCCGCCCCCAGGCTGCGTTAACGATCCCGCATTGTGCTACGGCACAGGGGGTGGGGCCAGCCCCTGTTTCGCCACGTGGACAACGCGGGCGTACAGTGCTGCCTCGGCGGGTGCTCGGAAGGCCTCGGTGAATGGCTGTGAGAGGTGATCGCGATTGAACAATGACCTGAACGAGCGGTGGATTCTGACCTATCCGTGGCTATGGCGGGGCTTGGGTGCGCTGTGGCTCGCAATGGTGGTCTGGTTCTCGCTCACACCGTCGCCGCCGTCGGTCCCCGGGATGCCGGGCTGGGACAAGGCGCGGCACTTTATCGGTTACGCGTTTCTTGCCGGCTGGTTCGTACAGGCGTGGCCAAGGCGATACGCCTGGCTGGTGGCGGTGATGCTGGTGTCCGTGGGGTTGGGGCTGGAGGTCGCGCAGGGGCTCGGCGGCAGCCGGATGTTCGAGTGGGCCGATAGCCTCGCCAATGCCCTGGGTGTGATCGTTGGCGGCGCAGTCTGCCGCACTCCGCTGGGGGGCGCATTGTGGCGGATCGAGCGCGTTTGCCTGGCGGTGCGGAGTGGCGGCTGACCGCTCCTCGCAACCCGTGTGGGGCGGTGGCTGATCGTCTCGGACGTATTGTCCTGCGTCAGGCTGCCTGAGCGGTCCGGGGGAGAGCGTGTTCGCGTCGGCGTAGCCGGGTCAAGGCAAGCGTGGGCAACGCCGCCACCGCATCCGGCCGCGGTGGCGGCGTGATGATCCCGCCGATGGCGGGCCGGCGGTGGTCAACCGCCGTAGCCGCCGCCGCCCGGGGTTTCCACGATAATCGCGTCGCCGGCGTCGACGTCCGTGCGGTCGGTGCCGGCGAGCGGCTCGTCGCGGCCGTCGGCGCGTTTCACCCACTGGCGGCCCACCGCGCCGTCGCCGCCGTCGGCGAGCCCCGGCGGGGCCACGCGGCGGGAGTTGGAGAGGATCGCCACGGTCATGGGCTCGAGGAAGCGGATGTGCCGGCGGGCACCGTCGCCGCCGTGGTGTCGGCCGGCACCCCCGGAGCCGGTGCGGATGCCGAAGGATTCCAGCAGCACCGGAAAGCGCCACTCCAGTACCTCGGGGTCGGTGAGACGGCTGTTGGTCATGTGCGAGTGCACCGCGCTCGCCCCGTCGAAATCCGGGCCGGCGCCGGTGCCGCCGCACAGGGTCTCGTAGTGCTGGTAACGCTCGTTGCCGAATGTGACGTTGTTCATGGTGCCCTGGGAGGCGGCCTGGCGGCCGAGTGCCAGGTAGAGCGCATTGGTGACCACCTGGCTGGTCTCCACGTTGCCCGCCACCACCGCCGCCGGATAGCGGGGGTTGAGCATGCAGCCCTCGGGTACGACGAGCTCCACGGGCACCAGGCAGCCGTCATTCAGGGGAATGTCGTCGGCCACCAGGGTGCGCAGCACGTAGAGCACCGCGGCGCGGGTGACGGCCACCGGGGCGTTGAAGTTGCTCGCCTGCTCGGCGCTGGTGCCGGTGAAGTCCACTCGGGCGCGCCGCTGCGTGCGGTCCACGGTGACGGCCACACGGATTTCGGCGCCGCTGTCCATGGGCAGGCGGTAGTCGCAGTCGTCGAGAACGTCGATGACCCGGCGAACCTGCTCCTCGGCGTTGTCCTGGACGTGGCGCATGTAGGCATGAACCACGTCCAGGCCGAACTGGCCGATCATGCCGCGCAGCTCGCGGGCCCCCTTCTCGTTGGCGGCGATCTGGGCGCGCAGGTCGTTGAGGTTCTGCTCGATGTCCCGCACCGGATAGTCGCCGCCGGTGAAGAGCTCGCGCACGGCCTCCTCGCGGAAGGTGCCGGCATCCACCAGGTGGAAGTTGTCGATGAGCACGCCTTCCTGCTCGATGCGTGTGCTGTCCGGCGGCATGGAGCCGGGGGTGATGCCGCCCACGTCGGCGTGGTGGGCGCGGCTCGCAATGTAGAAGAGCACGCGCTTGCCGGCGTCGTCGAACACCGGGGTGATCACGGTGATGTCCGGCAGGTGGGTGCCGCCGTTGTAGGGGTCGTTGAGCATGAACACGTCGCCGGGACGCATGCTGCCGTGCCGGCGCTCGACCACGGCGCGCACGCTCTCGCCCATGGAGCCCAGGTGCACGGGCACGTGGGGGGCATTGGCCACCAGGTTGGCGTCCGGGTCGAACACCGCGCAGGAGAAGTCCAGCCGCTCCTTGATGTTGGCGGAGTAGGCGGTCTTGCGCAGGGTCACGCCCATCTGCTCGGCGACGGACATGAACAGGTTGTTGAACACCTCGAGCATCACCGGGTCCACGTCCGTGCCCACGGCCAGGCGTTGCGGGCGTGCCTCGACGCGTTGCAGGACCAGGTGGTTGCGCGGCGTGAGCTCGGTCGCCCATCCCGGCTCCACCACGATGGTGGAGCCCGGGTCACGGATGATCGCCGCCCCCGACAGTCGATCGCCGGGCTGGAGGTCTTCGCGGTCGTAAACCGGTGTTTCCCGTGCTTCACCGGCCATGTGCGCAGTTACCCGGGCGAGCTCGGTGGGCTCGCCCGTGGCACGGGCCGGTAATGCCGGCTCGTCGGCAAGGGCGCCGCTCTCCCCGGTGAGCTCCACTGTGGCGGCGCCGACCACCAGGCGCTTGTGGGGCATCACGAAGCCGAACTGCTGGCGGTGCTCGGCCTCGAAGGCGGTACGCGCGGCGTCGGCGTTATCGAAGTCGACCTCCAGCGCGGTGTCGGTGCCCTCGTACTTGAGGTGCAACCGACGGCGCACGTGCATCCGCTCGCGCGGGCAGCCCTGGGCGGTCAGCTCGTCGCGGGCGTCGCCGGTGAGGCTGTCGAGGGTTTCACTGAGCCGGGTGACGAGCGCGTCGTCGAGGACCTCGTCCACGGGGGCTTCCCGCATCGTGGAGAGCTCCGCGAGACCCATGCCGTAAGCGGACAGCACGCCGGCGTGAGGGTGGATGAGTACCCGCTCCATACCCAGGGCGTCGGCGACCAGGCAGGCGTGCTGGCCTCCGGCGCCGCCGAAGCAGTTGAGCGTGTAGGCGGTTACGTCGTGTCCGCGCTGAACCGATATCTCCTTGATGGCATTGGCCATGTTCTCCACGGCGATGCGCAGGAAGCCTTCGGCGACTTCCGCGGGGCTGCGTTCGTCACCGGTGGCCGCGCGGATCTCGTCGGTCAGCGCCGCGAAACGCTCGTGCACTACCTCCGGGTCCAGCGGCTGGTCCGCGTCAGGGCCGAAGACCCGCGGGAAGAAGTTGGGCTGGAGCTTGCCGAGCATGACGTTGCAGTCGGTCACGGTGAGCGGGCCGCCGCGGCGGTAGCAGGCGGGGCCCGGGTTGGCGCCGGCGGAGTCGGGGCCGACGCGGTAGCGGCTGCCGTCGAAGTGGCAGATGGAGCCGCCGCCGGCGGCGACGGTGTGGATCTGCATCATGGGCACGCGCATGCGCACGCCGGCGATGACGGTCTCGAAGCTGCGCTCGAACTCGCCGGCGTAATGGGAGACGTCGGTGGACGTGCCGCCCATGTCGAAGCCGATCACGCGATCGAAGCCGGCCATCTCGGCGGTGCGCACGCAACCCACGATACCGCCCGCCGGGCCGGAGAGGATGGCGTCCTTGCCGGCGAAGAATCGGTGCTCGGTAAGCCCGCCGTCGGATTTCATGAACATCAGCCGGGTGTCGCCGAGCTCCCCGGCAACCTGGTCGGCGTAGCGGCGCAGGATCGGCGAGAGGTAGGCGTCCACCACGGTGGTGTCGCCGCGGCCCACCAGGCGCATGAGCGGGCTCACCTCGTGGGAGGTGGAGACCTGGGTGAAGCCGATTTCGCGGGCGATGGTGGCCAGTCGCGCCTCGTGGTCGGTGTAGCGGTAACCGTGGACGAGACAGATGGCTACCGCGCGGATGCCGTCGTCATGGGCGGCTTGCAGAGCCTTCCGGGCGGCGGTCTCGTCCAGGGGCGTCAGCACTTCGCCGTCGGCGGCGAGGCGTTCGTCGATTTCCACCACGCGTTCGTAGAGAACCTCCGGCAGGTCGATGCGCTGGGCGAAGATGTCCGGCCGGGACTGGTAGCCGATGCGCAGGGCGTCCCTGAAGCCGCGGGTGACGGCGAGCAGGGTGCGTTCGCCGTCACGCTCCAGCAGCGCGTTGGTGGCGACGGTGGTGCCCATCTTCACGTGCTCGAGCTGCTCGGCGGGGATGGGGGCGTCGCTCGCCAGCCCCAGCAGCTCGCGGATGCCCTGCAGGGCGGCATCGCGGTAGCGCTCGGGGTTGTCGGAGAGGACCTTGCAGGTGACGGTCTCGCCGTCGGGGCGGCGGCCGATCACATCGGTGAAGGTGCCGCCGCGGTCGATCCAGAACTGCCACTGGCCGTTGGTCTGTTGCGCTTGCTCGTTCATGGCC
>CAZHBN010000209.1:0-7362 GCA_964530405.1 uncultured Ectothiorhodospiraceae bacterium | reverse complement strand
ATCCACTGGAACTCCTTGAGCGAGGAGACATTGAGCCCCAGGGATGGGTCGCCACCACTGCAGTCCAGCTCGTGGTACTCACAGACTGTGGTGATGCTCGGCTGGTGGTTGAGAATCGCCGACCAGGAATGCTCCGCCGGCGTCCAGGCTTCCGGCAGCCGCACGATCGCCTCCACCGTGTAGGTGGGCAGAAAGCCGTCTTTGCCGGCGGCGCTGTCGTCGAACTCGATGCCTGCGGCATTGGTGGTCAGGAAGTAGCCACCCCGGCTGCTACCCCCATTGAAGCGCGCCGAGCCTTCGGCATACCCGAAGGGTGGCATCGCGTCGGTGAGGTGGAAGAAGGCCTCCCGGTTGTCGGGGGTGCCTTCCGTCGCGGTGAGTGTCAGGCTGTTGCCGTTACCCGACGCATCGCGGAAAGTGACTGTGCCGTCCGTACTGGTCAGGCGATGGTCGTCATCCAGCACCCAGTACGCCAGGGTACCGTCGATGTTACCCGGGGCGTCGTCCACGCTGCCCTCGTTGAAGCCCGTGAAGCGTGACTCGAAGTCGAGGGGCAGGCTGAACCGCCAGCGCTCGAGCTCGTCCTGGGGCTGGCGCTGAGCCTCCGGGATGCTCGCCACCCATGGCGAGAATGACCGGAACTCCAGCTCGGCGTCCGCCTCATCGAAGGTGATGAGCTGCATCATTCCATTGCCGCCCCAGAATCCCGACTGGTAGTCCACCACCAGCATCACCACGTCGCGGCCGTAATCGTTTTTCGCCACCATCATGGCTTCGCCGTGGTGGTGGCCATTGAGAGTGAGGAAGATCTGGTCGTTGCGACGGATGAGTGTCTCCCAGAACGTGGCGCCCATATCCGTGAAAATTGCCGTTTCACCGTCACTCGCGATGTTAAGTAACTGGTGGGTGGTGAGAATGGTGGGGGTTTCCGGATGTGCATCCAGAACGCCCTGGGCCCACTCCAGGCTCGCCCCCGAGGGGCGCCAGTCCATGGCGAGTACGAGGAATTCCCGGCCGTCGGCCTCGAAGACGTGGTAACTGTTGAAGCCGGTGTCGTCCGTGCCCCCGAAGGTGGTGGAATTCGCTGCTTGAAGGTGCGCCGGAAAGTACTGGAGAAACGGCGCCGTCGCCGGGTCTCGCTCCGCGTCCTTCAGGGCGCTGTCGAGCACGTCGTGATTGCCGGCTAGCACACTGTAGGGCGTCTCCGGGTTGGCCTCGAGGATCTGCAATGCCTGGCGCGCCGCAGTCCATTCACCAGGCTCGTCGGCGCGATCCACCACGTCACCCAGATGGACTGTGAAGGCAATGTCCTCGCGCTCGTAGTTCCCCGCAATCCACCGCGTCTGGCTCGTGAAGCGCTCCGGGGAGTACCGCGAGTACTTCTGGGTATCCGGCACTACAGCGAGGGTGAATGACTGCGTCGCGTCCGGGTCGCCTGTGTCGGGTAGCGAGCCGGTGTCCTCGGATTCACTGTCACTGTCACCGCCGCCGCCACAGGCAGCCAGTGCGAACGCCACCAACACGCTCGACAGGATGCTGCGCCATGCCGGAACCGGCAGGCTCGATTGGCCAGGTTTCATCGTAAACACTCTCAGATTGGAGAAGGAGCGCGAAGCCTGAACGAGCTTTTTGAAGCGGTTGTGACGTCTTCGTGACTCAGGGAAGGACGCAGGGGGCGTCGGTCAGCGAGCGAAATGCGGTGATGGCTTCAGGGCGTCGTGCTCTGCGCATGTTGATACGCCTCCCCGCGCCGCGTCGGCCGGGGAAGCGAATCCGGGGCGGGAAGCGTTATTCGCCGGAGTCGTCGTTGCCCCGCTTGAGCAGCTCCTCGCGCACGACGGGAATCTCCCGGGGCGCTTCGACGGACACCTTCACTTGCTTGCCGCCACGCACCGGCCCTGCATCGAACCAGAGATGGATGGGTTGCCCGTTGAGTTCGATGACAATGCCCTGTTTTTTCGGGCTACGAATCAAGTGCAGCATTTGCGCACCTCCCTGTTCGCGGGTAGTCGTTTCCTTGCGTCGAATTCACCCTAACCTAACGCATCAACCAACACCGGGCGTTCGTCACACCCATGACGTCTGACCGTGTTCATGCCGCGTGACGATGGCGTTCAGTCGATACCCCATTGTGCGATGATGCGCGCCGTACCGCCGCGTGGCACCGGCGATGGGGTGCCAGCCGTATTGGCCGCCGTTGCCGTAACGCGATGGGGTGTGCAATCGGGTGCCACACTGGAGGGGGTTCCGAGGCGGACGCGCGGGCGTAGTTTTGCGCATCCCGTCGGGTACTGGTAGCTTCCGGGCGCTGGTTCGCAGGGAGGCGGCACCCTCGCGAGGCACGCCTTCCACCTGTGAAAATCGATTCAGCCATCGGGAAAGGATGCTGCATGGCGCCCTCCAGCAACCGTGCCCCAGCGAAACAGGTCTCCTCCTTCTGGAAGTCGCTTCTCGTAGGGCCCTCGCTTTCCGCATGCCTTTCCGAGAGGCAGAACAACCTGACGCTCCTGCGCCTCGTTGCCGCCTATCTGGTGCTCATCGGTCATAGCTGGCCATTGGCGCTGGGCAGGGGGCCCCACGACCCGGTTTCCGAGCTTACGCGCCCGATCCTCCCCTGGCATCTCGGCGTGCCCGGTATAGCCGTGTCCATGTTCTTTTTCCTGAGCGGTCTGCTCATTACCCGCAGTTACCTGCAACGGGGCAACCTTAGGGATTTTCTGGAAGCGCGCATATTGCGGCTTTATCCGGCGTTGATCGTGTGCGTGGGGATCTGCGTTCTCGGAATAGGCCTGGTGCAAACGACCCTGCCTGCCGAGCATTATCTCGGCCACCCGTCGACGCAAAGCTATCTGATCCACAATACCACGCTCGTGGCCGGCATCGATTTCTGGCTTCCGGGGTTGTTCGCCGATCTGCCATTCAAGGGGATCAATGGCAGCCTCTGGACCTTGCCCTACGAGGTATGGATGTACCTCTGCGCGGCGACGCTGGGCGTGTAGACGATACTCCGGCGCCGCTGGCTGTTTAACGTGCTCTTCGTCGCGACGCTTTGCGCTTACGGACTGGATATCGGGCTTCCCGATTTGACAGGCGTGAAGTTCGAGCGTCTCGGCATCTTTTTCCTGCTGGGTGCTTTCGTCTATATCAATGCGGGAGTCGTGCGGCTGAGCCCAATGGCGTTGGCGTTGTTCCTGTTCGCGGCGTGGGCGGCGTTCAAAAGCCCGGCGTATCCGTTGCTGGGGGCGGGTGCGCTGGCCTACGCATTCCTTCTCGTTTCATTCCACCCGTCCCTGCGGCTACCGAACATGGACCGGGTCGGGGATTTCTCTTACGGGACGTACGTGTACGCTTTCCCGGTCCAGCAGACCGTGATCCATCAACTCGATAACCCGGGCCCCTGGCTGACCTGCCTCGTATCGTTGCTGGTCGTAACCCCGATTGCGGCGGCCTCCTGGTACGGAATCGAACGGCCCATGTTGCGGTTCAAGGGGAGTACGGCGCGCTTTTTGAATGTATGGTGGCCACGACACGCTGGCCGGTCGGGGATGCCCGAAACGGGCGGCGAGCGCGCAGCGGGCCAGTAAGCTTTCAAGCCGGCCGCCCGGACAATTCGTCCCTTCACGTCGATCACAGGGCAGGCTCGTTTGGGCCGGGATACACTGCAGCCCGCGCGTATGCGTGTTTTCTGTACCGTGCCGGCCCGATTCGGCGTAACGAGTGACAGTCACCAGCCGTGACAAAAGGTGGTCGAGGTCAGGGCAGCGAAGGCGTCATTCACGCCGCCGGTATCCGGATACTGTGATCGATCATTCCTTCCGCCCGGCCCCCGAAACACGCAAACCCGCTCGCCTTGCCTCGGAACGGGTGTCTGAACGCCCGGTACCAACCGCGCTCCACTCCAGACGCGACGCGCAACGCTCCAGCGCTTCCACCGTGACCGCATCGTCGTGGAGCAGTGCCTGAAAAACCGCCTCCCAGGCCGTATCGAGCTCGCAGGGCGCATTGGCGACCGCGGTGCAAAGGCGCTGGACCACCGGAGAGCTCTGCGCGGTCATTCCCATGCCTCCCCATCCAGACATGCCCGGGTCACGCGGGCCAGGTTCACCAGACGATGCCGGCCGACCTTGCGGGTGGGGAGCTGGCGGCGATTGATCATGCCGCGAACCTGGTCGAAGGAAAGCCCGGTGATCTCCGCGAAGCGCTCCTTCGTAACCAGCGGCCAGACGATAGCTTGCCGGGCTTGGAGGTCTTCCATATCCTCAATTCCTGCACAGTGAGTCACAGCAATAGACCGCGCAGAACTACCGCGAATCTATTGCCTGCAAATATAGCAGGTAATAATTTCATGTCAACGCGCCAGCGTATGGTATCGCTCATCGGGTATGCCCAGTCCCAGGGCTGGACGTACGACCGCCTCGCCGCCGCCACAGGGATAGGCGCCAACCGGTGGTCGGGCGTCAAGAACGGCAAGGTAGAACCCCGCCTCTCCGAAGGTGCGGCTATCCTGGCGTTGTTCCCTCAGTTCACGACCTGGCTGATGACAGGGGAGATTGACCCTGCTAACGGGCAGGTGAGCCCGGAGGTCGAGCAAGGCCGGAAGAGCTCACCGGGCGCGGCTAACGTGTCGTAATCCCTTCGAAATTGGATCAACAACGTAGAAACGGCTCAGACAACGGGGCTGTCGGTATTCTTGGTAGTCACGCTGACAAAGATTGGCAGTTGTGTCAGTGACAGACTCGATGCCGGCGAGCCATTGCGTGATTCGATCAAATGGCCTTGAATGTGCCGTTGCCGCTAATTCGCCAAGGCACAAGGTGGACAGTGCTACCAGAGCAGGATCGCGCCCGCTGCAGGATTACGGGCCACCAGCGAACCAGGTTTTGAGCTTTCTCCCAGAACGCGTGGTTCGTCCAGGCACGCTCGAGGACGAACGCCGCGATGCCGGACCGTTGCAACGCTTCCTTCTCCAGTTTGCTCTTGCGAAAGCGGTCCTGCGAGACGATGACCCAATCGCCCTCCTCACCGAGAGTATGTATCCAGTCAACGTCGACAGTGCCGCGATCGAACCGCTGCGTGGGATGGGTGACCGGGATTTGCTCGCGATGCAGGCTCAGGTCGTTAAGCGCGCGGGCGAGAGCTGCGGGTAGGTTCTCGTCAATGAGCACTCGCACGTTGAGCCATCCCTTGCTCGAATTTTACGGCCATCCTGACCTGATCCTCGGGGATTTCGTAGAGTCGCGCCACGATCGTGGTATCACCTTCAACCTTAACCGCGGCGGCGAGCGCTTCTGTCGGCACACGATAGTCGTCGAGTATCGGCTTGCCGAAAGCTCGCTGCGGGTCGAGCACGATGGCGCGAGTCTCGGGTAGCGGATACCAGCGTTCCGCGTCTCCCGTTTGGTCGTATTCGATACCGGCGTAGAGCGAGGGCGAGATCACTTCCCGGAAAACGTATTGGCGCTTCGCCAAATCCAGCAGACGTTCTCGGTCCTCATAATCGGAGACTTCTGGAGCCACGGCGGCAAATACCGAACGCCCATCGGTGCGGAACTGTCGACACGTGAACGGATACTTGGTGTCAAGTAGCTCACGGGCGTGGGAAGCCGCCTGCCGAATTGCCTGGAGGCTGACACCATGCTTGCGGAACGCATGTACGAAGCGGACTTCCAACAGGTCCCGGAAACTGAGCGCGTGCTCGTCTTCGTCTCGGTATTCCGGATCCCACAGGCCTGCATAGTGGGCACGCGAGCCGTTCTGTTGCTTCGCGGTGAAGCCGAAAACCCAGCGACGAACCTTGGTCGGCGCGATGCCTGCGAGGCGCGCCGCTTCGGGGATGCTGTAGATGCCGTGTCCAATGAGCTCTGCCATGGCGTGCTTGCCCCCATGGGGGCGGCTTCCCGTCCGCCCTTTGCGTATACACAGATGATACCACCCAGTGGATTTGTGTCAGGCCATGCGGAATATGGCTTCCCTGACGAGAAGGACGGCGCGCGCATGCTCGTCGATGGTCGGGACTGCGGCATGGCTCAATGGAAGTCGTGCCTTCGGCGCACCCCAGACCGTAAAAATCGTTCGACCGTCTCCATAGCCGTGTTGAGAACGAGCTCCGACACGCACTGGGATTTCGATACGGCTACATGCCGGTTCAAGGACCAGCACAAGGAAACGTCCGTGCCTGAACCACCGGACACCCGGCTTTCGCGGGCTGCGCCTATTGCGTGCTTGGGTCAGTGCGCCGCTGGCTATAGACCGAACATCGCTTCTGTCCAGACGCGCGCCTCGTGGAGGCTCCGGGCGACATGGGTCGCCGCTGAGAAATCCTGCCCGTCGGAATACTCGTTGGGAATGGCCACGCAAGCCACACCGGCAGCGACGGCGGACTCCACGCCCGTGCTGGTATCCTCGAATGCGACGGCGCGCTCAGGGGTCAGGTCCAGGGTGGCGAGCGCGCGACGGTAGCTTTCCGGATGGGGTTTGCTGTGGCGAACGTCGTCCCGCGTGGTGACGGACACAAAGAACGGTTCCAATCCCCAGTGGCGCATGGTGTGCGTTATCTCTTCGCGGGGGCTGCCGGTGACGAGCGCCATGGGAACGGAGCGCTCCCGGAACCACTCCAGTGTCTCCAGTACATTCGGGCGCAAGGGGGTACGGTTCTCCCGCAGGAAGCGCTGCGTAAGGGCGCTTTTGCGGTCGGTGAGCTCTTCCGGGGTCACGGGGAGCCCGTGGGCATCCACGAGATGCCGGGCCGACTGCGGCGCAGGTACACCGGTGTGATCCGCCTTGTACTGGGCGGGCTCGATGGCTACACCGAACTCGGCGAGCACCTCGTTCCAGACGCGCAGGTGCGCGCTCTCCGAGTCCACCAAAGTGCCGTCGAAGTCGAGTAGGATGCCGACGTCGTCCATCCGAGTCTCCGTTGTCCTTGCGATTATCAGAAGCCGGGCACACATGATGCCCGACCCACGACAAGGAGCGATACAGACATACGCCAGGGCATGCGCCATGCCCGCGTCGATCACCCGCGGGCCGCGCTGCACCTGAGCCGGGTGGCCCCTTGACCTGTAGACACTCGGCCCGGAAACAAGGCTCGCCGGGCAGAATGATGTGGCGTAGTCACCGGATAGACAGCGAGGCCGCAGGCGGCGGTGCCCCGCAGCGACACCTAAAGTCACCGGCCCCGCTTGCGCTGGAGTGCCTGGCCGGGGGCAGGATGTCATAGTGCAGAGCGACAGATACCGCTTGAGGCAGCGAGATGGGCGTGAAGGATCTAATCGACGAGGTAAACGCGCTTCCGGTGCAAGAACGTGCTGAAGTTGCCCCGCTCTGGTGGACGGTTTCAGGCTTTCGTGGGGATCTCAGGGT
>CAZHBN010000208.1:0-7383 GCA_964530405.1 uncultured Ectothiorhodospiraceae bacterium | reverse complement strand
TTCGAGCCCTCTGCCGGCAAGATGTCGGAGCTCTTCCAGAGCGGCGAGATCGCGCTGTCGGTCTGGGGCAGCGGGCGGCTCAAGGCACTCGCTGACACTGGCTTTCCCGGTGCGTTCGCGTATCCCGAAGAAGGCGCCGTGGCGCTGATGGTCGGCGCCTGTCCGGTGGCCGGTAGTAATGTGCCGGAGCTCTCCCGCGCGTTCATCGCGCACCTGCTTTCGCCGGAGGTCCAGCAGGTGCTCGCCGAGCGTCAGGGCTGGGGGCCTACCAACCGCACCGCCGAGCTTCCTCCGGCACTGGCGGACAGCCTCCCCTACGGCGAGAAGATCGACCAGCTCGTCACGGTCGACTGGGACGTGATCAACGAGCACCGGCTCGAGTGGACGAATCGCTGGAACCGGCGGGTCGAACGCTAGTCACCGCAGGCGCGGCGGGCGCCACGCCGCCCGCCGCGCGGGAGAGCAATGATGAGCTTTCTGCACCTGCAATCTTTGACCAAGCGCTTCGGCGAGTTCACCGCCGTCGAGGGCTTCGAGCTGGGGGTGGAGCAGGGCGAGTTCGTCTCCCTGCTCGGCCCTTCGGGCTGTGGCAAGACCACGACGCTGCAGATGATCGCGGGCTTTGCTGACCCCAGTACCGGGCGCATCGTCATGGACGGTCGCGATCTCACCGCGGTGAAGGCGCACCACCGGGGCATTGGCATTGTTTTCCAGAGCTACGCGCTGTTCCCGCACATGACCGTGGCCGAGAACGTGGGCTTCGGACTGGAGATGCGCCGCATTCCTCGCGCCGAACGTGCCGCACGGGTGGGCGAGGCGCTCGAGCTCGTGCGCCTGACCGGCCTCGACGAGCGTTATCCGCGCGAGCTCTCCGGCGGCCAGCGCCAGCGGGTGGCGCTGGCGCGGGCGCTGGTCATACGGCCGCCGCTGCTGCTGCTCGACGAACCCCTGTCGAACCTGGACGCGAAGCTGCGCGAGGAGATGCAGCTGGAGTTGCGCAGTATCCAGCAGCGCGTGGGCACGACCACGATCATGGTGACCCACGACCAGGGCGAGGCGCTGTCCATGAGCGATCGCGTCGTGGTCATGAACCGCGGGCGGATCGTTCAGGTGGACGAGCCGTTCCGTGCTTACGAGGCGCCGTCCAGTGCCTTCGTCTCGCGCTTCGTCGGCAAGACCAATCTGTTCCCGGCCAGCCGTCCGGAGGCGGTCAACGGCGTGCCCCGGGTGTGTATCGGCGAAAGTGAGCTGGAGCTCCCCGGGGTCGAGCTGCCGGCGCAGGGCGATTTCCACATCTCGATCCGCCCTGAGCGTCTGGAGCTCACCGAACCCGGGGCAGGGACGATCGCCGCGCAGGTACGCACGCGCCTGTTTCTCGGCGATCACTGGCTCTACCAGCTCGACAGCTCCGTGGGCGAGCTGCTTGCCACGCGGCCCAACCAGGGCGGCAGTGGCGTGCGGGTGGGTGAAACCGTCGGCGTGCGCTGGCCTGCCGAGGGGGTGCGGGTGGTGACCGAGGAGGCCGGCGATGACTGACACCGCGACCCTTGCCGCCACCACGGCCGGTGTGCGGTCTGCCGGCGCCCAGCGGTTCGCACCGTGGCTGCTGAGCGCGCCCGGGGCGCTGTTCTTCCTGGCGCTGCTCGGCGTGCCCCTGTTGATGACCGCACTGCTCAGCCTCTACAGCTTCGACTACGGTCGCGGCATTGTGGAGACCGTCACCCTCGCGAATTACCTGGAGGTGGTGACCGACCCGTACTTCCACGAGATCTTCCTGCGCACCTTTGCCATCGGCATCGGCGTCACCGCCATCTGCGTGCTCATCGGCGCCCCGGAAGCGTACATCCTCGCGCGTATGGGCAACCCCTGGCGCTCGCTGTTCCTGGTGGTGACTCTGGCGCCGCTGCTGATCTCGGTGGTGGTACGAACCCTCGGCTGGGTATTGCTGATCGGCGGCAACGGCGCGATGGGCAATGCGCTCGCGGCCCTTGGTCTGACCGACGAAGGCGCCAGTCTGATGTACACCAACGCCGGCATGGTGATCGCGCTGGTGCACGTGCTCGTGCCGTTCATGGTGATCTCGGTATGGGCGTCGCTACAGAAGCTCGACCCGGCGGTGCAGGACGCCGGGCTGTCCCTCGGCGCGAGCCCGTTGACGGTGATTCGCCGCGTGGTGCTGCCCCAGGTCCTGCCGGGCATCCTCTCCGGCAGCCTAATCGTTTTCGCGCTGGCCGCCAGCGCCTTCGCCACGCCAGCGATCATCGGCGGGCGCCGGCTGAAGGTGGTGGCCACCGCCGCCTACGATGAGTACCTCAATACCATGAACTGGCCGCTGGGTGCGGCCATCGCGATCCTGCTGCTGGTGGCGAACGTCACCGTGGTGATGAGCTACAACCGACTGGTCGAGCGGCGCTACCGCCGGATCATGGGCGAGGGGGGCTGAACGATGGCACGCAACGGCCCTCTCGCGCTGATCTTCCACGCCGTGTTCGTGGTCTTCCTGTTGCTGCCGCTGGTGCTTGTGGTGCTGGTCGCCTTCACGCCGCAGGGGCACCTGTCCTACCCCACCAGCGGCCTGTCCCTGCGCTGGTTCCGGGCGATCCTCGACAATCCGTCGTTCATTGATGCGTTCTGGAACAGCCTTTACCTGGCGGTCGCGGCGGCGACCCTGGCGGTGGTGCTGGCAGTGCCCGCGGCGCTCGCCATCGCCCGCTATCAGTTTGCCGCCCGCGACTGGCTGACTGGGCTGTTCCTCTCGCCGCTGATGATCCCCCACGTGGTGCTCGGCGTCGCCTTCCTGCGCTTCTTCGCCCAGGCGGGGCTTTCCGGCACCTTCGTCGGGCTGGTCTGCGCGCACGTGATCATCATCATGCCCTACACCCTGCGCCTGGTGCTTGCCGCAGTCACGGGCATGGATCGCGAGGCCGAACGCGCGGCCTGCTCTCTCGGTGCCTCGCGCTGGACCGTGTTCCGGCGGATCACGCTGCCGCTGATCCTGCCGGGGGTGACCGGTGGCTGGGTGCTGGCGTTCATCACCAGCTTCGACGAGCTGTCCATGACCATCTTCGTCGCTTCGCCGAGCACCACCACGCTGCCGGTGAAGATGTACAACCACATCGCCCACACCATCGATCCCCTCATTGCCTCGGTCTCCACCGTGCTCATCGTCATGACGGCGGTGTTCATGGTGGTGCTCGACCGGGTGTACGGGCTCGATCGGGTTCTCGTCGGCAAGGGGTGATCATGACGGACTACGATATTGCGATCGTCGGTGGCGGACTGGTGGGCAGCGCCATCGGCTATGGCCTGGCACGGGCCGGGCATCGTGTCGCGGTGCTCGACGAAGGCGACGTCGCCTACCGCGCCTCGCGGGGCAACTTCGGCCTTGTCTGGGTCCAGGGCAAGGGCATCGGCATGCCGGCCTACGCCCACTGGACCCGTAGCTCGGCGGATCGCTGGCCGGCGTTCGCCGCGGAGCTGGCGGAGAACACCGGCATCGACGTGCAGCACCATCGCCCCGGGGGCCTCCATCTGTGCCTCGGCGAGCACGAGTACGAGGTCCGCGAGGCCGCGCTCGCCGGCCTCGCCCGGGAGACCGAAGGACGCTTTCATTATCGGATGCTCGACCACGGGGCGCTTGCGCGCCGTCTGCCGGGTGTCTCGCCCGCGGTCACGGGCGCGTCCTGGTCCGACCTCGATGGCCACGCCAACCCGCTCTACCTGCTGCGCGCCTTGCATGCGGGCCTGGTCCACCACGGTGGCTGCTACCTGACGGGTGCGCCGGTCGAGCGTATCCGGTCGGTGAAGGGCGGTTTCCACATCGAACGCGCCGCCGCCTCCGTCGAGGCAGGCCGCGTGGTGCTCGCCGCCGGGCTCGGCAATCGTGCGCTGGCACCGCAGGTGGGGCTCGCAGCACCGTTGGTGCCCAATCGCGGTCAGATTCTCGTCACGGAGCGCGTCGCGCCGCTCCTCGATGGTCCTACCACCTATATGCGTCAGACCGGCGAGGGCTCGATCCTGCTCGGCGACTCCCACGAGGACGTGGGCTTCGACGACGGCACCCGTACCGAGGTGCTCGCGGCGATCGCGCGTCGTGCGGTCACTGCCTTTCCGCGCCTGCGCGGTGTGCGCGTGGTGCGCAGCTGGGGCGCGTTGCGGGTGATGACCCCCGACGGCTTCCCCCTCTACGAGCAGTCGCGCGACTGCCCTGGGGCGTTTGTCGCGGCGTGCCACAGCGGCGTGACCCTTGCCGCGGCGCACGCCGAGCGGCTCGCGCCGTGGATCGCCGGCGAGACGGCGCCCGCGGACATCCACCCCTTCACCGCGGAGAGATTCGATGTACAAACGGCTGCCTGACGACCGCCGGGGGCCGGTCACCTTCGAGTTCGAGGGCCGGCCCATCGACGCCCGGGCGGGCGACACCGTCGCTGCGGCGCTGCTGGCGAACGACGTGCTCGCCTGTCGTGCCACCCCGGTGAGCGCGGCGCCACGGGCGCCGTACTGCATGATGGGCGTGTGCTACGAGTGCCTGGTGGTGATCGACGGCGAGCCCAACCGGCAGGCCTGCCAGGAACCGGTCCGCCCGGGGATGCGGGTGGCCCGCCAGCGGGGCGCGCGGGAGGTGGACGCATGAGCGAGCGGCAGCCCCTGGTGATCATCGGCGCCGGGCCGGCGGGCATGGCGGCGGCAACCACCGTGGCCCGTCACGGTATTCGCCCGGTACTGCTCGACGAGCAGCCCGCGCCGGGCGGGCAGATCTACCGGGGTGTCGACCAGGTCCCCCCCACCCGCGGTGAGCTGCTCGGTGCCGACTATCGGCACGGCCGCACGCTGACCGAGCCGCTGCGGCACGCCGACGTGGACTACCGCCCTGGCTCGACCGTGTGGCAACTAACCCGGGAGCGCGAGGTCGGTGTCGTGCGGCAAGGGCGTGCCGCATTGATCCAGGCCGAGCGCGTGATCATCGCCACCGGCGCCCAGGAACGGCCCTTCCCCGTGCCCGGCTGGACCCTGCCGGGGGTAATGGGGGCGGGTGCCGGTCAGGTGCTGCTGAAGACCTCCGGTCTGGTGCCCGAGGGGCCCGTGGTGATTGCCGGCACCGGTCCGCTGCTGTTTCTCGTGGCGGTCCAGTACCTGCGCGCCGGCGCCAACGTGGCGGCGGTTCTGGAGACCACCGCACCCCGCCATCGTTGGGCGGCGCTGCGCCATCTCCCCAGTGCGCTGCGCGGGCATGGGTATCTGCGCAAGGGCCTTGCGCTGCTCGCCGAGCTGCGTCGGGGCGGCGTCCGCCATGTGCGCGGCGTCGAGGCGCTGCGCGTCGAAGGCGACGACCGCGTTACGGCAGTGGCGTGGCGTCGGGCCGGGCGCTGGGAGCGGGTGGCCGCGACCACCGCGTTGCTCCATCACGGTGTGGTGCCCAACGTGCAGATGACCCGGGCACTGGGTTGCGAGCACGTCTGGGACCCGCGCCAGCGCTCGTGGCGGCCGCAACTCGACGAGGATCTGACGACCGATGCCCCGGGTATCGCCGTCGCCGGCGATGGGGGCGGGATCGTGGGCGCGCGGGCCTCGGAGCATCAGGGCCGCATCGCCGCTCTCGCCGCGGCCCACGCGCTGGGGGCGGTGGACCGTCGCGGGCGGGACGCCGAGCTCGCGCCGGTGCGCCGGGCGCTCGTGCGGGAGCTTGCCGTGCGCGCCTTTCTCGACGTGCGCTACCGCCCCGCCGAGCACTGGCTGCGTCCGGACGACGACGTCACGGTGTGCCGCTGCGAGGAGGTGAGCGCTGGCGAGATTCGCCGGATCGCGGCACTCGGCTGCAGCGGACCGAATCAGGCGAAATCGTTTTCACGCTGCGGCATGGGCCCGTGCCAGGGCCGGATGTGCGGGCTCACCGTGGCCGAGCTCCTCGCCGAAGCGAACGCCGAGAGTGTCGCGGCGACCGGCTATTACCGCATCCGTCCGCCGCTCAAGCCGATCACGCTGGCGCAGCTCGCGGCGGCTGCCGCTGACGACGACGAGGCGGCGTAGTGCCCGCGCGGATTGTCGTCATCGGCGGCGGCCTCCACGGTTTTGCCGCGGCGTTGCACCTCGCTCGCGCCGGCCACCGCGTGAGCGTCGTGGAGAAGGACTACGCCGGCCGCCACGCCTCCGGCGTGAACGCCGGCGGCGTGCGCCGGCTCGGTCGCCATACCGCCGAGATTCCGCTAGCCCTGGCTGCAGCGGAGCGTTGGCGGCGAATGGGCGAGCTGGTGGGCGGGGACTGCGGTTTCGTGCCCTGCGGCCAGGTCAGGGTCGCGGAGTCGGATGCGGACATGGACGCACTCGAAGCCCGGGTCGCCGAGGTGCGGGCGCTGGGTTTCGGGCACGAGTATCTCATCGCCCCTGGCGAGCTTCGACGACGGGTGCCGGCCATCGGCGCCCACTGTCGCGGGGCCCTGGTCTGCGACGGCGACGGCTACGCGAGCCCTTATCGCACGGTGACCGCCTGGCGCCGCGCAGCGCAGGCCGCCGGTGCTGCCTGCTACCACGGCGAACGGGTGACGGGCGTCGAACGCCTCGCCGACGGTTGGCGCGTGGTCTCGCGCGAGAGGGCATGGACGGCGGACGTGGTCGTGAATTGCGCCGGCGCCTGGGCAGGCGAGGTTTGCCGGATGTTCGGCGAGCGCGTGCCGGTACAGGCCGAGGCGCCCATGCTCATGATCACCGAGCGTCTGGCGCCGTTTCTCGAGCCGGTTGTGGGGGCGACCCATCGGCCGCTGTCGTTCAAGCAGTTTCCCAACGGCACCGTGCTCATCGGCGGCGGCATCCGCGGCCGGGTCGAACAGGGGCTCGCCCACCCGCGGCTTGACGGCCTCGCGGCCAACGCGCGTACGGTCACCGATCTGTTTCCGTTCATGGCGCGGGTACGGATCGTGCGGACCTGGGCCGGTGTGGAAGGGGTCATGCCCGACGGCATTCCGGTGATCGGGCGCAGCGCCGTCGCCCCGGACGTCGTCCATTGCTTCGGCTTCTCGGCGCATGGCTTCCAGCTCGGCGCGATCACCGGCGAGATCGTGCGGGACCTGGTCACCGGGCGCGAGCCGGCGTTACCCATCGCGCCGTTTGCCGTGGAGCGCTTCGCGGCGGCGAATCCGGCCGGGGCGCCGGCATACTAATTCGGTCACAGGTAATGCCCCGTGTTACAGCGCCTGTGCGGCTCGGCCGCAAGGCGCGCAAACGCTGTGACACGGGGCAAGACCAATGACCGGGTCGGTACGTCATCGCCTGTCACCCCACGGCCGAGGCGCGCGTAAGTCGTCGCACCTTCTGTCACGGCGCCCATGGGGCGCCGAGCATCAAGCACGTGCCGTAGACGGCCAGGCCTGCCGCGAGCAGGTTGGAGAA
>CAZHBN010000207.1:0-7406 GCA_964530405.1 uncultured Ectothiorhodospiraceae bacterium | reverse complement strand
TGGTGCTCGCCATCGGCATCGTGGTGGACGACGCCATCGTGGTGGTGGAGAACGTGGAACGGAACATCGAGGAAGGGCTTACGCCGCTGGCCGCCGCCCACCAGGCCATGAAGGAGGTCTCCGGGCCCATCGTCGCCATCGGCCTGGTGCTCTGCGCGGTATTCGTGCCCATGGCGTTTCTCTCCGGCGTCACCGGACAGTTCTACCGGCAGTTCGCGGTGACCATCGCCATTTCCACGGTGATATCCACGATCAACTCGCTGACCCTGTCACCGGCGCTGGCGGCCAAGCTGCTCAAGGCTCATGATGCGCCTCGGGACCGGCTGACGCGCATCATCGACTGGCTGTTCGGCTGGATCTTCCGGCCCTTCAACCGCTTCTTCAACGCCAGCTCGCGCGGCTATCAGGGCACGGTGTCGCGTACCCTGCGCCGGCGCGGAGCCGTGTTCCTGGTCTACGCGCTGCTGCTCGCCGCCACCGGCGTGATGTTCCGGGTGGTGCCGCCGGGCTTCATCCCCATTCAGGACAAGATGTACCTGATGGCCGGCGTGAAGCTGCCGGAGGGCTCGTCGCTGCAACGTACCGACGAGCTGCTGCAGAAAGTCACCGACATCGCCATGGACACCGAGGGTGTGGCCCATGCGGTGGCCTTCCCCGGCCTCAACGCCCTGCAGCAGACCAACACCTCCAACACCGGGGTGGTGTTCTTCCCCCTCGAGCCCTTCGAGGAACGCACCACCAGTGCCAAAGCCATCAACGCCGAGATAAACCGCAAGATTTCCAGCCTGAAAGGGGGCATGGCCTTTTCGTTCATGCCGCCGCCGATACTCGGCCTGGGCAACGGTTCCGGCTACCAGTTGTTCATCGAGGATCGGGGCAACCGGGGCTACGGTGAGCTTCAGGAAGCGGTGCATGCCTTCCAGGGCGCGGTGGCCCAGACACCGGGGCTGAGCTTCCCCATCACCAGCTACCAGGCCAACGTGCCGCAGCTGGATGCGGAGGTCGACCGGCTCAAGGCGAAAGCCCAGGGCGTGCCGCTCACGGAGTTGTTCAGCACCCTTCAGACGTACCTCGGATCCACCTACGTGAACGACTTCAACCGCTTCGGCCGTACCTGGCAGGTCATCGCCCAGGCAGACGCGCCCTACCGCGACAGTGTCGAAGACATCGCCCGGCTGCGTACCCGCAACGCCCGGGGCGAGATGGTGCCCATCGGCTCCATGGTGGATATCCGCCAGAGCTTCGGGCCCGATCCGGTGCTGCGCTACAACGGCTACCCGGCGGCGGACCTGGCCGGGGAATACGACCCGACCGTGCTGTCATCCGCCCAGGCGATGGACGCATTACAAGCCATCGGCGACCAGGCCCTGCCCAACGGCATGACCTTCGAATGGACCGACCTCAGCTACCAGCAGGCCACCCAGAGCAATGCCGCGCTGATCGTCTTCCCGCTGTCGGTCCTGCTGGTGTTCCTGGTCCTGGCGGCCCTGTACGAGAGTTGGACGCTGCCGCTGGCGGTGATCCTGATCGTGCCCATGTGCATGCTCTCGGCGCTCGTCGGCGTCTGGTACGGCGGTGGCGACAACAACATTTTCGTACAGGTGGGTCTGGTGGTGCTGATCGCTCTAGCCTGCAAGAACGCCATTCTGATCGTGGAGTTCGCCCGGGAGCTGGAGCTGCAGGGGCGGGGCACCGTCGAGGCAGCGCTCGAGGCGTGCCGCCTGCGGCTGCGCCCGATCATCATGACCTCGATCACCTTCACCGCGGCGGTGGTGCCGTTGATGCTGGGTACCGGAGCCGGCGCCGAAGTGCGCCAGGCGCTGGGCATTGCCGTGTTCGCGGGCATGCTGGGCGTGACCCTGTTCGGGCTGTTCCTCACGCCGGTGTTCTACGTGGCCCTGCGCAAGCTCGCCGGCGGCCGGCGACCCGCCAGCCACCATGCCTCCACGATGGAAGGCGAAGCCCATCACGTACAGCCGGGAGAGAGTCATGCGTAAACGAATGATCGCGATCGGCGCACTGACCGTTCTCACCGGCTGTGCCGTAGGGCCGGACTACCAGAAACCGGCCGCGCCGGAGCCGGCGGGCTTCAACGCCCCACATCGCGACGGCGACTTCGACGAGGCCGAGCAACGTTTCTGGGAAGGCTTCGACGACCCGCTGCTCGCCCGGCTGATCCACCGGACCCTGGACGCCAACCAGACCCTGAAAGGCGCAATAGCCCGCTATGAGCGGGCTGCCGCCCTGCTCGAGGGTACCGAGCGGGACCGATGGCCCAGTGTCACCGCCAGCGCCACCGCCGCCGAGACACACCCGGCGGCGGTGGAACGCACGCCCGCGGGGTCCGGCCCGGAACGCGTGGAGACCTATCGAACCGGTGTAGCCGCCACGTGGGAGCTGGACTTCTTCGGCCGCTTGCGACGGGCCACCCAGGCGCAACGGGCGGAACTGACCGCCGCCGGCGCCGACCTGAGCGCGCTGCAAATCGCCCTGACCGGACAAGTGGCCAGCAGCTACTTCCGACTGCGGGGCCTGCAGGCGCAGTACAGGGTGACCGAGCAGAACGTCGCCTTGCAGGCGACCTCCCTGGAAATCGTGGATGCTCGCGTGCAGGCGGGCCGCGGAACGGCGTTCGACCGGGTACGTGCCCGGGCGCAACTGGAACGCACCCGTGCGGAGTTACCCACCCTGCAAGCGGACATCCGCGCGGCCATGCACCGCATAGCGGTTCTCACCGGCCGGCCACCGGCGGCCCTGATCGGGATCCTGTCTGAGCGGAAGCCACTGCCGGCCCGCCTCCCCACCATCCCGGTGGACAGCCCCGGTGACGTCCTGCGCCGCCGCCCGGATATCGCCGCCGCCGAGCGGCGGCTGGCGGCGGCAACGGCCCGCATCGGCGTAGCGACGGCAGACCTGTTTCCACGCTTCACGCTGGGCGGGTTGCTGGGCTCGGTCGCCGCGAATACCGGCGACCTGTTCTCCGGCCCGGCGGAATCAAGGCGCATCGCCCTGGGGGTCGACTGGACATTCCTCGATCGCGCCAGGGTGCGCGCCCGCATCGACGCCGCCGGCGCGCAGAGCCGGGAAGCGCTGGCCGACTACCGGCAAACGGTTCTCACCGCCCTGGAGGAGACCGAAACCCGGCTGGAACGCTACCATCGAGCGCGACAACGGGTCCGACGGTTACGGCGGGCGGAAAGGGATGCCCGGCAAGCGGTCGAGCTGGCCCGCACGCGCTACGAACGCGGCCTGATCGCCTACTTCGAGGTGCTCGACGCGGAACAGACGCTCTCCACCACCCGTGAGGCCACCGTGCGTAGCCGCATGTCGGCGACCCTGGCCATGGTGGATGTCTACCGCGCCCTGGCAGGCGCGCCTCGCGCACCGGTCGATACCGTAGCGGTCGCCGAGTAAGCCCGGGATGCGCCGGCCGCGCCCCGTCCCGCGGCCGGCGACCTGACTAGCCTTCCCGGACGCATTACCGGGCCTCAATGGCCGTGTGTGGCGTTGCGCTCGCTTGACGTGAGCCCCGCCACGCCGGCGCTTCCACGCTGTGCCGAAGCACCGCGCGGTGGCGCTGAGACCTGGCAATACTTTCGAAAAGGTTAGTAGTAGAGTCGATGCACGAAAACGCCACGGAAACACACTGCCCGCCGGGCGAGTGAGTAACGCCATGTCCGGATCCGACCGCCGCGTTCCCGCGGTAGACGGCATAACACGGTTCTTCGCGGCGGTGGCCATCGTTGCGGGCCTCGCACTGTGGTGGCGACAAGGCATCGATGCGGTATCCGCAGCACTGGGGCACGCCGGTGGGCTGCTGGCCACCATACTACCCCTGGTCGTGCTGGCCGTGCTCATGGCCGCCTATGTGCAGCGGCTACTGCCCCTGCGCCTGGCAGAGCGTTGGCTCGGCGACGGCAGCGGCATGCGCGGGCTGCTCCTAGCCACCGCCGCCGGGGCGCTGACGCCCGGCGGGCCGTTTTCCGCGTTTCCCCTGGTGGTGGGCCTGCGCGGCGCCGGCGCGTCGATGCCGGTGTGCATCACCTATCTCACCGCCTGGTCCGTACTCGGCCTCCAACGGGTGCTGGTCTGGGAAGTCCCCTTCCTGGGCGCCCATTTCGCCTTCCTGCGGCTACTGGTCTCGATACCGCTGCCGTTGATCGCGGGCATCGCGGCCACGCTGGCAATGCAGCGCATGCGCGGATGAGTGCATGCTGATCGCCTACCTGACCGTTGTCGTGCTGCTCATGGCGACAGCGCTCGCCGGGCACCGCCATCCCGAGGTGGCGCACCGCCAGGTCTGGACCCTCGGCTGGCACCAGCTCCGGCCGCTGCTCGTGCGCCTGCCAGTGGCGCTGGTAGCGGCGAGCTTCCTGGCCGAGCTCCTGCCGCAGGCATGGTTCGCGACCGTGCTGGGCTCCGCTTCCGGGATTACCGGCATCCTCGCGGCGTCCCTGCTCGGCGGCTTGCTTCCCGGGGGGCCGTCCGTTTCCTTTCCCCTGGTACTGGTGCTCTTCCGTGCCGGCGCCGGCACGCCGCAGATGGTCGCGTTGATCACGGCGTGGTCGGTGCTGGCGCTGCATCGCGTGCTGGCGTTCGAGCTGCCCATGATGGGCTGGTCCTTCGTCTGGCGGCGATGGCTGGTGAGCCTGCTGCTGGCGCCCCTGGCCGGGACGATCGCGATGCTGGTCCAGTAACGCGCTATCCCTACCGCGGCAAGGAACCGGAGTCGGGCACCTTCCCACGCGACTACGAGACAATACTCGCCGAGCACGCGGTAACGCGGGCCCCGGCACTGCCATGGACAATACTGCGCCTGCCGAAAGTTTACGGCCTTGCCAACCAGCCGGACCGGCGCTGAACCCACGGATACTTCGAAGACGTCGCCGCCGCGACCGCGCTGGTCGACAAGCCGGACGCAGAACGTCGGCTGCCTAGAGCAGCCGACCTACAACAGGTTTCGGTCGACACACCGCCGTGCCGGGTTCCCCGGTTTCGCACCGGCCGGCGAGCGTCAGGTGAGCTCCGGCATCCGGAACTTTCGCCGGTATGCGCCCGGGGTCAGGCGGGTGACCCGCTTGAACAGACGACGAAACGCCGCGGCATCCTCATAGCCCACCTCCCAGCCGATCTCGTCGATGGCCGTGTCCGTGCGCTCCAGCCTTCGCCGCGCTTCTTCCACCCGCAACCGCTGCACGTAATCGATGGGCGAGTAGCCGGTCGCGCGCTTGAACCGTCGTTCGAACGTGCGGCGGGAAAGCGCGGCACGTCGCGCCATCTCTTCGACGGGCCTGGCGACGGTGTAATGCGTCCGCAGCCACTCCTGCAATCCCTTCACGACGGCATCGCCGTGATCCGGGCTCCCCGTGAACGGGACATAGGGCGCCTGCCCCTCGGCATGCCAGTCCAGCAGCATGAATTTGGCCATGGCCTGGGCCGCGGCGGCGCTCACCAGGCGCGTGATCAGGTACAGCACGAGGTCCTGCCATGACGCGGTCGCCCCCGACATGACGAGTTCGTCGCGCTCACCGGCGACGACCAGGGCTTCGTCGACACAGAGCGTCACCGCCGGGAAGTTGCGCCGGAAAGCGGGGGCGAACGCCCAGTGAATGGTCGCGCGCCGTCCATCGAGAAGACCGGTCTCCGCAAGCACCAGCACGCCGGAACAGGCCGAGCACAACATGGCCCCGCGTTCGTGCATCCGCACCATCCACTCCACGAACTCTCGATGCTGCCCCGTGTGCCAGTCCCAGCCGTCCGGACCCGCCATGGACGGCACGATGACGATGTCCGTGCGCTGTATTTCGGAGATCGCCCGCTGAACGCTGAAGGTCAGACCCGCCGGTGATGTGGTCTGCGTCTTGTCACAGGCCACGATCTCGACCTCGAAGGGCGGCGTATCCGGCACCCCCTCGTAGAGGTTGCACAGCATAGGAAACGCCGAGAGCACCTCGAAAAGCCCCGTGACGGGCAGAGACAGCGAGCCCGGAATGCCCGCCACGCTCACGTGGATCGGCTGCCGTTGTGCGGTCATGGCCGCCTCCGTGACGGATTCGGACCGATACCGACGAGTCTTGCTCTTACCCGCCTCCCTCTCAAGCGCCACGCTATACCTGTCGTCGCAGACGAGGCATCGCGCGGGCTCGACGAGTTCGTCGAGCCCGTGGTGGGCGACCTCGCCGCCGGCAACGACGCCAAGCATGTCCCGCCCCGGGAACGGGCCACGCAGCCGCCGGTCACCGACGCACGCTGGGCCAGCCCCCGACCGGTGGCCGACGACAGCGAGACCCACACGATGGTCGAAGACATCTGCCTGTGGCGCGCTGCCCGGGCCATGGTCGAGCGCTACGGGCACGAGGCCCCCCAACGCGCGAGAGCGCACGCCGCATCGGCAAGCCACGATGGGGACGCCGACGGCGCACGGATCTGGCGAGCCGTGGCGCGTGCCGCCGAATGGATGCTCTACCGGAACCCCAGGTGTTGAGCGCGGAACGCGCCGGTGCACAGACGCAATCAGCGTGCGGGGCGGATGCTCTGATTCATGCGAAAAAGGTTCTCCGGGTGGTAACGCGCTTTGAGCGCCGCGAGCCGTTGATGTTTGGCCGCGCCATATGCCGCCTCGATACCGTTGGCACCCTCGTCAACCTCGCTCGCGCCACTGACCATAGAGGGAGGTGACTCGGAATTCCGCGACGACCTGTCGAAGCGCACGACGGCACACACGACCCCTGATACCTGGCAGTTCTTTCCTTTGGAAAAGGTCGGTCGCCTGCGCCGCTGGCTAATGGCTACGACGATCGATGCAACGCCCGACGCTTACGTCGTATTCCACGCCCCGGCCGCCGTCGCCGGATCAACGCGCGACGACGGCTCTCCCACGGGGTCGTGCACCGCACCGGGACGCCCATAAGCGGAATACGCCACCACGCGGCTGTTCGGGCCGAAAGGTCGCCCATCACGCCGCACTAACCTGTAACATGCGTCCCAGGCGGGGGACGGGCGTGCAGACGCCCATGACGAATGAAAGCGGGTCACGGGCACGATGGCGCGGTATTTTGACACTGGCGGGGGCGGGCGGCGCTTCGGCGGTTGCGAGACCGAGCGCGACGACAGGCGAGCCCGGCTCTGCAACTTCTTCCTCGCGACCCTCGCGGCGATCGCTCTCACGTTCGGCCTGGTCAACCTGCTCCATTTCGATAATACGATTCTGGCCACGGCAGAGTTCGTGGTTCTGCTCATCGTCCTCGCGGCCCTCGCCGACCTTCGCCGCAACCACGACGTGGAGCGCGCCGCCTGGGTCACGATTCTGTCCGCGGGCGGCCTGACCCTGTTCTTCTACCACCACGTGCAGGCCGATTTCTCGGCGTCGGTGTGGCTGGTGTTCTTCGCCATGGTCAACTTCTTCC
>CAZHBN010000206.1:0-7438 GCA_964530405.1 uncultured Ectothiorhodospiraceae bacterium | reverse complement strand
GATTACCGGGAAGACATTGCGGTCGATCACGGTTTCGGGGTCGCGGTCCGGTAGCAGGTAGAGTAGCTCCGGGCGGGCGAGACCGAGTACCTCGTCACCGCGAGTGACGACCGTGTACCGTGCTGCCTCGTCCGGGTGGAAATGGCGTTGCCAGTTGGCCAGCTCGTTGACGTCGACGATATCGAAGTCCCGGCTCATTACGGTGCGCGCGGTGTGCACGGCTGCGACTGCCGCCTGCAGGCCCTGGGGAACGTTTACGCCGCGGCGGGCGAGCTTGAGCGTGTAAATGCTCTCGGGCGTCAGGCGCATGCGTACGACGTAGGCCAGCGATACACAGGTGATGATGGGAAGCATGGCCCCGTAATCACGCGTTTGCTCGAAGATCATGGTGATCGCTGTGACGACGGCGCCGGTGGTGCCCCCGACCATAGCGGCCATCCCCGCGACTGCGAACATCGCCGGGGTTATGGCGGCCTGCGGAAACGCAACGGCCATGAGTTGCCCGAATGCAGCCCCGAGGGTGGCGCCCAGGAACAGGGACGGCGAGAAAATGCCGCCCGATGCGCCCGAGCCGATGGTCAGGCCGGTGGCAAGGAGCTTCGCGGCGAATAGCAGTGCCAGGAACGTCGGGTCCCGCAGAGCGCCGCTCAGCGCGTCGATGACCGTCGCGTAGCCCACGCCGGCGACGTAATAGTGCCCGGTATAGAGCAGGAGGGCGTAGAGCAGGACGCCGACGCCGAGCATGCCGGTCGCGTGGCGCAGGTAGGTGTTTGGAATGAAGCGGTCGAACAGATCCTCCATCGCGTAAAGCGACCGGATGAACCCGGCGGACGCGACGCCGAGGATGATCCCCAAGGGGACGCACAATGCGAGCGCGAGCAGCCCCATTGCGTGGTCGGAGAACACAGTGAGCTCCGGCACGTTGAATGACGGCCCGACCCCAGCGTACAGGCGCCCGATATAGGTCGCGGTGACGGTGGCGATCGCCACGGTGGCGACCGTGCGCGCGCTGATGGATACCAGCAGCAACTCCACGGCGAACGCCAGGCCCCCGATAGGCGCGTTGAATGTCGCGGCGATGCCCGCCGCCGCACCCGCACCGATCAGTACCACGCGCTGGCGCGCCGGCATACGCACGAGTTGTCCGAGCACGGAGCCGAATGTGGCGCCTATCTGGACGATGGGCCCTTCGCGACCCACGGAGCCGCCGGTGCCGATGGAGACCGCGGAGGCAAGTGCCTTGGCGAGCGCCACCACGGGATGGATGCGCCCGCCCTGGTAGTAGATCGCGTTGAGGACTTCGGGGACGCCGTGGCCACGCGCTTCCGGCGCCAGCGTGTTCACGATCCAGGTCACTATCAGGCTGCCGATGACCGGAACGAGGATGACCGCGGCACCGAGTACGCTTGGGGCGATATGAGCGTCGGTCGCGTAGTCAAGAGAGATCTGGGCGTTGAAGAAAAGGTTGTGGATCAGGCTGATCGCGGCGCTGAAGGCGATGCCGCCGACGCCACCGACCACACCGATCGCCAGTGCCAGCACGAATAGGACGAGATCCGGGAGCGGTCGCGCCTGGGCCCGGGGTTGCGAGTCCGTCGGCGAATGCTCCTTGGTCTCGTCTGCTGCCATTTGGTTAAACCCTTAGGATGCCAATCATTCGCGTGTATGCGCGGAGTCACATTGTTTGTGATCATGGCGTGTCGCGCAAATCGGCTGCTGGTGCCCACGCCGGATGACGGCGCCGGTCCCGGGCGGTACCCTATCGTTTGATGAGGCAGACGTAAGCGGGGATTCGCCTGATGTTGAACGTGGGCATCGTCGGTGGTACCGGTTACACCGGGGTCGAGCTCCTGCGGCTGCTTGCGCGGCATCCGCAGGCCCGTCCCTCGGTGATCACCTCTCGCGGCGAGGCGGGGCGTCGTGTCGACGAGCTCTTCCCCAATCTCCGCGGCCATCTCGACCTGCGCTTCTGCGAACCTGATGCGGAGCGGCTCGCCGCGTGCGATGTGGTGTTCTTCGCCACGCCCAACGGCACGGCAATGCAGACCGTGCCCGCACTGCTGGAGGCGGGTGTCCGTGTGATCGATCTGGGCGCGGATTTCCGCATCCGCGACCTCGAGCTGTGGTCGCAGTGGTACGGCATGGAACACGCCTGCCCCGAGGTCGCCGCGGAGGCCGTTTACGGTCTGCCGGAACGTCATCGGGCCGAGATTCGGCAAGCACGCCTGGTGGCCAACCCCGGGTGCTATCCCACGTCGGTGCAGCTCGGATTCCTGCCGCTTGTCGAGCAGGGGCTCGTCGATCTCGACACCCTGATCGCCGACGCCAAGTCCGGCGCCAGCGGTGCCGGGCGTCAACCCAAGCAGCACACCCTGCTGGGGGAGGCTTCGGAGAACTTCCGCGCCTACGGGGCGTCCGGACACCGCCACCTGCCGGAGATCCGCCAGGGGCTCATGGAGGCAGCGGGCAGGCCGGTGGGCCTGACCTTTACGCCGCACCTCATTCCGATGGTGCGTGGCATCCACGCGACGCTCTACGGTCGCCTGCTGGATACCGGCGTGGATTTGCAGGCGGTGTACGAGGCCCGTTTTGCAGACGAGCCGTTCGTTGACGTGCTACCGCCGGGCAGTCACCCGGAGACCCGCTCCGTGCGGGGAATCAACACCTGTCGGATTGCCGTGCATCGCCAACCCTATAGCGACATGGCGCTGGTGTTGGCGGTGGAGGATAACCTAGTCAAGGGCGCCGCGGGGCAAGCCGTGCAGAACATGAATCTGATGTTCGGTTTCGACGAGACTGCCGGACTGAACGATGTGGCCTTGCTGCCGTGATTGACTCGGCGGGGGCGGACCCCCACCATCATGGTATCCGTGAGATCAGGCCGATGGAGGCTTGCAGACAATGACCGAGATTGTTGAAGAGGAGGCGTTGCTCCACTTCACCGACAGCGCGGCGGCCAAGGTGCGGGAGCTTCTCGATGAGGAAGAGAACACCGGGCTGAAGCTGCGCGTGTACATCAGCGGAGGGGGCTGTTCCGGGTTCCAGTATGGCTTCATGTTCGACGAGAACGAGGAGGCCGGGGACACGGTAATCGAGAAGAACGGTGTCACGCTGCTGGTGGATCCGATGAGCGGCGCCTACCTGGAGGGCGCCGAGATCGATTACGTGGAAGGCATTGAAGGTGCCCAGTTCGTGATCCGCAACCCCAACGCAACCACGACCTGCGGTTGTGGTTCCTCGTTCGGCGTCTGATAGCGTTCACGAGCCTCCTATAGCGACCCCGCATACACGCCGCCCAGCACGACTGGCTGGGCGGCGCCCGTAACCGACGGTACATTGCCCGCCAGACCATCGAGCGTACGAGCAGCCAGCCAGCCGAAGGCTGCGGCTTCCACGTAATCCGGGTCGACGCCCAGAACGGCAGTGGTTTCCACGCGCCATTCCGGGAGGGCGGCGCGCAGTCGCGTCATCAGGTAATCGTTGTGCACACCGCCTCCGCAAACGAGCAGCCGGCTTGGCGCAGGGCTGGTACGCTCGAGCGCATCCGCGACGCTGCGCGCGGTGAGCTCGGTCAGTGTGGCTTGCACATCCTCCGCCGAAAGCGCGGGGTGGCGCGTTAGGCGCGCCTCGAGCCAGGCGAGGTTGAAGTGTTCTGGTCCGGTGCTCTTCGGTGGCGATGCCGTGAAGAATTCGTCGGCAAGCAGCTCTGCCAGCAGCGCGTCATCCGTATGTCCCGTCGCGCCCCATCGGCCGCGATCATCGTAAGCGACGCCGAGGTGTCTACCGGCCCAACCGTCGAGTAGTGTATTGGCGGGGCCGCAGTCGAACCCGACAGGCGCTGTGGTGCCCGTGATGGTTAAGTTCGCGATGCCGCCGAGATTGAGGGCAGCCCCGGTCTGCCCATGCTGGTCGAGCAATGCCAGGTGAAATGCCGGAGCGAGCGGAGCGCCTTCACCGCCGGCGGCGATATCCCGGCGACGGAAATCGGCGACCACTCGGATGCCCGTTGCTTCAGCGATGCGATGGGGGTTGCCGATCTGCACGGTGGCGGCGGCGGGCGCGCCCGGCCGGTGCCACACCGTCTGGCCGTGGCTGCCGATCGCTGTGATGCAATCGGCCGTTATGTCCGCGCGTGCGAGCAGGTCATCGACCGTGCCGGCGAACAGCTCGGCGACCCGTTCGTCCGCGTCGACCACTGCTTCGAGGCGTGTGTCCGGCCCGATAGTCGCCAGCTCCGAGCGCAGCGCCGGCGGTATCGGGCGGGAGTACGCGTGCGCCACCGAGACGGTTCCGTCCCCGGCGATCCGCACCAGCGCGGCGTCCACGGCGTCCAGGCTCGTGCCCGCCATCAAGCCGATGAAGTGCCGCACCGCTGACTACTGCTCCGCTTCGGCGGGCTCGTCGCCGGCGGCGTCGCTGCGCGCGAGTTGCGTATTGGACGATTCATCCAGCGCCGCCAGCAGCGGTGTTGTCCGTTCGTTGAACGCCTGGCGGTACTCCGCGGGAATCGGCTCCGCTTCCGGTAGCTTGACGGTCCGCGGGTTGCGGTGTTTGCCGTCGATGCGAAATTCGTAGTGCAAGTGCGGTCCCGTCGCGAGGCCGGAGCTCCCCACGTAGCCGATGACCTCGCCCTGTTTGACGCGATCGCCGGTGGACAGCCCCCTGCGGAAGCCTTTCATGTGCCCGTAAAGGGTCGAGTATCGGCTGCCGTGCCGGATGATCACGACGTTGCCGTATCCCCCTTTGCGCCCGGCATGGATGACCTTGCCGTCCCCCGCCGCCTTGATCGGCGTGCCGGGCGGTGCGGCGTAGTCCGTGCCCATGTGCGGGCGCTTGTAACCGAGTACCGGGTGGAGGCGTTCCGGGTTGAACTCGGAGCTCACCCGGGTGAAATTCACCGGCGTACGCAGGAAGGCCTTGCGCATGCTTTTGCCTTCCGGCGTGAAGTATTCGTTATCACCGTCCGGGAACGTAAAGCGTACGGCGCGGAAGCGTTCGCCGCGGTTGACGAATTCCGCCGCCAGTATGTCGCCATTGCGCACTTTCTCGCCGTCGCGGTAAAGCTCTTCATATACGACGCGGAAATGATCACCCTTGCGCAAGTCGAGAGCGAAGTCGATGTCCCAGCCGAAGATGTGTGCGAGCTGCATGATCTGGCGGTCGTCGAGGCCGGCCCCGAGCGCTGCCGCGTACAGCGAGCTGGTAATGGTGCCTTGAGTGCTTGCGCGCTGGGCCTTCAGCGGGTTGGTGACGACCTTGGGCTCGTAACCGTCCTCCCCGCGGCGCACGAACAGCGTTTCCGTCTCGGACATCTCGTAGCGAACCGCCTGGAGCTCACCGTCGCCGTTCACGCGAAGGGCCAGCTCGTCCCCCGGGAAAATCCGCGTCAGGGCATTCGCCGGCTCGCCCGCGTTGACCACGTCGTAGACATCACGCGGTGTGAGCTCCGCACGCGCGAACACGGCAGCCAGGGAATCCCCATCCTGCACCTCGAACGTTTGCCAGGGTGCGGCCTGGGTGGTGCCTTGCGTCGCCCCGGCGGTGGCGGTCGTTGCCGGCTTGTCCTTCGGCACCGGGGGGATGTCCGCGGCCACCGGCGCCATGACAGGTGACGGTACATCGTTGGCTGCGGTTTCGTGCGTGGGTGACGCGGATGTGCCACCCTGCGACTCGCCCGGCGTGACGAGCTCGGGGGCGTGCGTGGCGCTCAGCGCGGCGATCGGCTCGCGGCCGAGCGGCCGCGTGGCGCCGCCACTGGCGTCGGGCAGTGTCAGGCGCTGAACGCTTTCACCGTTATTGCCCGGCGTGGGCAAGGTGGCATTGGCGCCGTCGTCATTGGTACCGAACAACATGAACCCACCCGTGGCGGCGGCGACGGTCAGCGCGAGCACGTGATGGGTGCGGCCTAGGCGTTTGCGACGTGATGAGCCGTCGATGCTGTTGCGGCGGGAGTGTCCTTTCATGGGCACGACCTCTGCTTATTGGCTCGGAACCTTAGCCGGAAGGCCCGGGGTGGTCAACGCGTTGCGGTGTGTCGGAGTGGTCGGCATGGCGGTGGCGAATCACCTGACGGCTCCTTAATATGGGCGCCCACCTGCCATTGTTGCCCGGGATGGACGGTCACGGCCAGTCCGGGCGGCGATTTTTGGCGCACTGGACGTTCACTATTCGGAGAGGGGCATGAGCACGACCGAGGAAGCTCTGGAAATCCTGCGTCGCGGCGTAGACGAGATCCTGCCGGAAGACGATTTGCGCGAGCGCCTGCGTGAAGGGCGGCGTCTGCGGATCAAGGCGGGGTTCGACCCAACGGCACCGGATCTGCACCTGGGGCACACCGTGCTCATCAACAAACTGCGGCAGTTCCAGGATCTCGGTCATGAGGTCATATTCCTCATCGGGGACTTCACCGGCATGATCGGTGATCCTTCCGGCAAGAATGCCACGCGTCCCGCGCTGACGCCCGAGGAGATAAACGACAACGCGCGCACATACGAGGAGCAGATCTTCAAGATCCTGGATCCGGAGCTTACCCGTGTGGAGTTCAACTCCCGGTGGATGGAGCCGATGAAGGCCGCGGACATGATTCGGCTTGCTTCCCGCTATACGGTCGCGCGCATGCTCGAACGCGATGATTTCCACAAGCGCTACACGGAGAATCGCTCCATCGCTGTCCACGAATTCCTCTACCCGCTCGTGCAGGCCTACGATTCAGTGGCGCTGGAGGCGGACGTGGAGCTCGGGGGGACCGACCAGAAGTTCAATCTTCTGGTCGGGCGCGAGATTCAGCGGGAGTACGGGCAGTCTGCCCAGATCATCCTTACGATGCCGATTCTCGAAGGCCTCGACGGTGTCCAGAAGATGTCCAAGTCCCTGGGCAACTATGTGGGCATCCGCGAACCGGCGCGGGAGATGTTCGGCAAGATCATGTCGGTTTCCGACGAGCTGATGTGGCGATACTTCGAGCTATTGAGTTTCCGCCCCCTGAGCGAGGTCGAGCACATGCGGCGGGAAGTCGATGAGGGGCGCAACCCGCGCGACGTGAAATTCGAGCTCGCGGAGGAGCTCGTCGGGCGCTTTCATGACGAGGCGAGCGCGCGCGCCGCGCGTGAGGCGTTCGTCGCGCAGTTCCAGAAGGGGGCAATGCCCGATGATATGCCGGAGCTGACCCTGGAAGTCCACGGTGAAGACGGTTTGCCGCTGACCAGTGCTCTCAAGCAGGCAGGTCTCACTCCGAGCACCTCGGAGGCCATGCGTATGATCAAGCAGGGCGCGGTGCGGATCGATGGCGAGCGCGTGGAGGATCGAGGGCTCACGCTGTCGGCGGGCGACATCCTGGTGCTACAGGTGGGCAAGCGCCGCTTCGCACGCGTGACCCTGAAGCGAGGTGTTGACGTGTGAACTGAGGTGCCTATAATGCGCGCTCTCTTGTGACGGCAAG
>CAZHBN010000205.1:1716-7443 GCA_964530405.1 uncultured Ectothiorhodospiraceae bacterium | reverse complement strand
CGGCCACGCGGGTCATCACGCCGATGATCATGACACCGATCGCGCCGACGCCCAGCGCGTGAATCCAGGCGCTGGAGCCTATGCTTGCCGTGAATGCCGCGCTTCCCCGCAACAGCAACGCGAGCACCAGCCAGGCGTAGCCCAGGTGCAGGATCCAGAGCAGGGGATCCGACAGGGTGTGCCATCCCCGCCATCCCCACAGGCGCAGCGCGTGCAAGGCGGCGGCGATGAGGGCGATTGCACCGGCGACGGCGCTGCCGCGCGCGACGAGGTCGACGACGAGCAGCGCCACCAGTGCGAGTAGTGCGGGGCGGTCAATGCTCGTCGACTTGCGTACGCAGGAGGGATCGCCGCCCTGGCGAGCGAGCCAGTTCGCTGTGAACGCCGGTGTGATGCGGCCCGCGATGACGGCAATGAGCAGTGCGGCCAGGTCGAGACCAATCAGCTCCCCGACGCGCGCGAATGCGGGGGAACCGCCCAGCAGCGCTATATGCATGAGTGCATTGCCACTCGCGAACGCCAGGAGCACTGCCACCAGCGGCAGGTTGCGGCGATTGCCGGCGCGACGGAGGGTGTCCCAGGCGACCGCGGCAAGTACCGGCAGGAACGCCAGGTCGGCGACGGTTACCGCGACTGCCGGCAGCCACGCGGTCAGCGCAAAGGCGAGTCGGCCGGCGAGCCAGAGGACGGCGAGAGCAAGCAGTGCCCATCCCCTGGGCGGCGCCAGTCCCGTCCAGTTGGCCATGGCGGTGAGCAGAAATCCGGCAATGGCTGCCGGAACGAATCCATAGATCATTTCGTGGGCATGCCACCATAGCGGGGAGAGGTCCGCCGGCATGGGCATTCGGCCGCTGAGCATTGCCAGCCAGGCGAGTACGATGCCGCCGGCGAACAGGCTCGCGAGCATGAAGAACACGCGGAATGGATAGGCGAGCAAATGCGAGTGGGGCATGGCCATCGACTCCCGGGAGCGTACCTTGTGTCGGCCCCTGTGCGCGGTTCGAGCTTGGGCCGTTTGAACATTCATTTTATATGAATCTTATCATCGGAAGGCGCGTGCGTATGCCACCGATTGTCGTGCGCTTGATCTCGATCAATCCTGGTATTCGCTCCCGGGCAGGCTCTGGAACCGGCCGGAGGGCCACGCCAATGGCCGGCGTCCGTGGGTTGCGGTTGGGGGCCACCGCGGCAGTGCCGGGACCCGTTGGAGCGAGGCGTCGCGTGGCAATCAGGCGGCTATCGATTCCACGCGGTTTCGGCCCGCGGTCTTGGCCGCATACATTGCCGTATCCGCTCGCGCGAGCATGGTTTCGAAGTCTGCGTCCGCAGAGACGAACGTCGTCACCCCGATGCTGACGGTCAACCGCAATGCCTCGCCACCGGCCGCCACCGGGTTTTGCAGGATGTATTCCCGCAGCCGCTCGGCGATTGCCGTGGCCGAATCGATGTCGGCATCCGGCAGCAACAGCACGAACTCCTCGCCGCCGATCCGGCAGGCCAGGTCGCCGGCGCGGCATTCGCTTTCCAGCAACGCCGCAATGGTCTGCAGAGCGCGGTCGCCCACCGCGTGGCCGTAGCGGTCGTTGACCGCCTTGAAATGATCGATGTCGATGAGCAGCAGGCTCAATGCCGCGTCGCCACGTCGCGCGCGGGCCACTTCCCGTGCCGACTGGGCGAGTAGCTCGCGACGGTTGGGCAGCCCCGTGAGGGGATCGGTGCTGGCGAGCGCACGCAGTGCGGCTTCGGCGCGTTTGCGTGCGGTGATATCCCAGTACTGCCACAGGTGTCCCCGATACTCGCCTTCCAGAAAGACCGGCGTGTACGTGCGCTCGAGCACGCGGCCATCGACGGTTTCGAGCTCTTCGCCGCGGACGGGTTGCTGTCGGGTCAGACTGGTTTCGATGCCGGTGACGAAGCGCTCGGGGTCACGGAAAAGCGCTTTGACATCGGCGGCGGTATCCGTGCAGTCGGCGCCGATCAGGCTCTCCGGCTCCGCGGGCATGTCGAAGAGCTCGCAGAAAGCCCGGTTGACCAGCACGACCCGGCGACGCTCATCCTCGACCAGGACGCCGCCACCGAGGTTCTCGATCAGGGTCGCGAGTCGACGTTCTGCCGTTTTCGCTGCCAGTTCCGCGGCCTTGTGATCGGTTATATCCAGCACCGTGCCCGTGACGAGCAGGTCACCTCCATCGCTGTGCACGCTTTCGCCACGCATGGAGACGGTATGGACGAGGCCGTACGGGTGGCATACGCGGAATTCGGTATCGAATGTACCCGGTGCTTGCTCGGCCCCGTGCAGGGCCTGATAGACGGCCTCGCGATCCTCGGGGTGAACGCGCTCCAGCAGAATGCTCATTGCCGGCACATCGACATGGGACAGCGCGAAGATGCGGCGCAGCTGGCGGGACCACGTCATGGCGCCGGCCGCCGGTCGCCACTCCCAGCTACCCAGGCGTGCGACGCGCTGCGCCTTGGCCAGGCGTTCGCGGCTGCGACGCAGGGCGGCTTCGGTATTCCGCAGTTCCGATACGTCATGCAACGCGGTGACGGCACCGATCACTCGCTTGCCTCGCAGCATCGGCGTGGCGATCGCGGAGACCACGCGTGTGCCGCCGTCGTCGGTGTGCAGCGGTATATCGGATTGTCGGTGTTGCGCGCGGTTGCGCATCGCCTGTGTCGCTGGATTCCCGGGGGGGCGATCCACCGCCGCCTGCTGGAAGAGGGCGTCGACGCTGCGGCCCAGTGCCGCCCGCGGTGTCGTGTTGAGCATTCGCGCGGCGGCCGGGTTGAGAAATGTCACGCGGGCGCACTCATCGATGACGCAAACGCCGTCGGCGAGCACGTCGGTGATCTCCAGCAGCCGGCGTTCGCTCTCGGCGAGCGCTTCAAGGGCCTTCTGACGCGGCGTGACGTCGATCTCACTGACCACGATCACGCGTTGACCGGAATCCGGGTCCGACGACAGGCGTAGATCGAGTTGATGAAGACGCGGGCCGTGGCGGGTATCGGTCCAGGCGTCGGTCAGGCATCGCCCCTCATGCCACAGTGCCGACTCGATCCGCGCCCACTGACGGTGGTCGTGGAGGCGTGCGGCCAGCTCGCGGGTCCGATCGATTGTTGATTCGGCGGCGGGATTGGCGGTCAGCATGTGTCCCGTCGCGTCATAGAGGGAGATCATCACGGGGGTGTGGCGCAATGCCTCCAGATGGCGAAGCGTACGGGTATCGGCTGTCTGCTCCTCGCGAACACCCTCGACGAGCATGCCGATGCGCCCGTCGTCGAGCCGGTAACCCGAGCAGCGACAGTCCACGGAGACGGGGTGTCCGTGGGGATAGAACGTCCAGGACTCGCGGATCTCGTGGCCCGCCCGGAAGTCGGCCAGATAGTTGGCGAGCCGGGTACGCACCGCCGTCGTCATGTCCTTGGAAAAGTCCCGGGTGGTCAGCGTTTCCAGGCGATCCGCACACCACAGCTTCAGGGCGGCCGCGTTTGCCCAGACCATCCGTTCACGCTCGATATCGAACACCCACACGGCCGTGCCCAGCCGTTCGGCGATGTGGCCCGGATCGAATGCCATGCGCGAATTGCCCCCGACGGCGCGGCGTCCGTTTCGCCACATTGTAGCGTTCCAGGGTCAGGGTAATCTCCACGTGATCAGGCGGGTTGACGCAAATCAAAGCCGTCGCAGCGCTCGAGCGCTCAGGATGCCGTGTGTTGCGACGACGAGGACGATTCCGATGGAGCTGGTCTGTCCCGCCGGCAGTCTGCCGGCGCTGCGTGCCGCCGTGGACAGTGGTGCCGACACGGTCTACACGGGGTTACGCAACCGTACCAACGCCCGCAACTTCCCCGGGCTGAACTTCACCGCGGCCCGTCTGCGTGAGGGGGTCGATTACGCGCATCGCCGGGGTACACGGGTGCTGATGGCGATCAACACCTACCCGCAACCTTCGGGGTGGCGGGAGTGGACGGCGTGCGTGGACGAGGCCGCGGACCTCGGCGCCGACGGTGTGATCATCGCGGACGCGGGCTTGCTCGATTACGCTGCGCGCACCCACCCGACGCTGCCTCGCCACCTCTCGGTGCAGGGATCGGCGACCAGCCACGAGGCGCTGCGTTTCTACCACGAGCTCTTCGGCATACGTCGCGCGGTGTTGCCCCGGGTGCTCTCGCTCACCCAGGTCTGCAGGCTTGCCGCCGATGCGCCGGTGGAGCTCGAAGTGTTCGGGTTCGGCTCCCTGTGCATCATGGCCGAGGGGCGCTGCCTGCTCTCGTCCTATGCCACGGGGGAGTCGCCCAATACGGCAGGCGCCTGTTCGCCCGCTGCGTACGTGCGCTGGAACGAACGATCCGACGGGGTACTCGAGTCACGCCTCAACGGCGTGCTCATCGACCGCTTCGACCCCGGTGAACACGCCGGCTATCCCACCCTGTGCAAAGGGCGGTTCACCGTCGGCGAGCATACCGGCCACATTCTCGAGGAGCCGGTGAGCCTCAATACCCTGGCGTTGCTTCCGGATCTGCGCCGTGCCGGTATCACCGCGGTCAAGCTCGAGGGGCGTCAACGCAGCCCCGGCTATGTGGCGCGGATCGTCCGCGTCTGGCGGAACGCCATCGACTGCTGTGTCGCCGATCCGCAGGGCTACGCCGTCGACCCGGGCTCCGACGAAGTGCTCGCAGGGCTCTCGGAAGGGGCGCAGACCACGCTCGGCGCCTACCATCGGCCTTGGCAGTGAGGAGGCGGCAATGACCGATAGACCGCGCATCGCTCTGGGCCCTTGCATGTATTTCTGGCCGCGGGCCGAAACCGAGGCGTTCTACGCCCGCGTCGCCGACGCCCCCGTGGATATCGTTTACCTCGGGGAGACGGTGTGTTCCAAGCGTCGCGAGATGCGCCTACCCGACTGGCTCGCTCTGGGGCGTGAGCTGGCCGGAGCCGGCAAGGAGGTGGTGCTGTCGTCGCTGACCCTGCTGGAAGCTCGCTCGGAGATCGGTGCTCTCAGGCGGCTGTGCGACAACGGCGAGTTTCGGGTGGAAGCCAACGACGTGGCGGCCGTCCAGTTGCTGAGGGAGATGGGGTTGCCGTTCGTCGGCGGAACCTTCCTCAACATCTACAACGCGGCGACCCTGCGGCTCTATCGCCGCGAAGGCATGCAGCGCTGGCTGGTGCCCCTTGAATGCGACCGGGACACCCTGGCGGCGTTGCTGGCCGAGGCCGGCGACGATGCCCCGGAAACCGAGGTGTTCGCCTACGGCCGACTTCCGCTGGCCTGGTCGGCGCGCTGTTTCACTGCCCGCTATCACGATCTTCCCAAGGATCAGTGCGGGCTTCGCTGCCTGGACTATCCGGAAGGCATCCCCGTGCACACGCGCGAGGGCGAGCATCTTTTTACGATCAACGGCATACAGACCCAGTCAGGGCGTGTCTGCAACCTCCTGCCGCAATGGCGGGAGCTCCGGCGCTGCGGCGTGGACGTGCTGCGCGTCAGCCCCCGGTCACAGGGCACGCAGGCGTTGCTCGCCGCACTGGCGCGCACGCTTCGCGGCCATGACGACGCCCTCGCAGCAGTGGGCGAGGCGGATGTCGAAACCTGTAACGGCTATTGGCACGGCGATGCCGGAATGGTGGCGTTGCGCGATTGACGCCCGGTGCGCCGGGTCGCGAGCGTGATGCATGCCGTCGTTGTGTGGGGGTCAACCCTCCGGCATCGACGGCACCCGCTCGGC
>CAZHBN010000205.1:0-1616 GCA_964530405.1 uncultured Ectothiorhodospiraceae bacterium | reverse complement strand
GTGACGCGCAGCGTCAGCGTTGGCCGGCGCAGACTGATCGCCACCACCTTCCCCTCCAGTTCCTCGAGATCCCCGTCGACGAGCGCCTGACGCAAAATCCGCGTAGCCAGGCAGGCGGCCATGCCGTTGAGGATGGGCGCCGGCAGCAGACGCAATGGGGCGGCGAGACAGGCAGGACGCGGCAGCGAAGGCGGCATTCGGGTGCTCCGTAGCGACGGCGATCTTCGCCGCTCATCATCTCTTTCGACGATCGGTACCGCATTGAGACATCGCAAATTCCGCCGCCGACGACCGGATGCCGGTTGCAGCGTGATGAGTTGATGTTGATCAAGGTTGAGTGCCTGGTGATGTATATTCTTTTTTGGTGCTAGCAAATTATTTTTCATTCTAAAAGGGAATATGCATATGACGACCGACACCTCTCCCGCCCGCCACACCGTCGTGATCGTCGGCGGTGGCACGGCCGGTATCGGGCTGGCGTCCGCGCTTCACCGCCGTGACCCGGCACTGGATATCGCGGTGGTCGAGCCCTCGGACGATCACTGCTATCAGCCGGCTCTGACGCTGGTCGGCGCCGGCTACTATCCGCTCGAGAAAACCATGGGGGAAACGGCAGCGCTGATGCCCGCGGGCGTTACCTGGCTACGCGAGGCGGCGGCGGCCTTCGACGCGCGGGCGCGTACCGTGGAGCTGGGTAACGGGCAGGTGATCGGCTACGAATACCTGGTTCTCTGCCCGGGACTGGAGTGCGACTGGTCGGCGATCGAGGGACTGGCGGAGACTCTGGGCCACAATGGCGTCACCAGCAACTATCATCCGCAGACCGCCGCCTATACCAGTGAGTGCCTGCGTGACTTCAAGGGGAAGCGCGCGTTGTTCACCCAGCCGGTCATGCCCATCAAGTGCCCCGGTGCGCCCCAGAAGATTGCTTATCTTGCCGCCGACCGCCTGCGTCGGCAGGGGCGGCTCGGCGACGTGGATATCCAGTTCTGCCTCGCCGGTGACAAACTGTTTTCCGTGGACGCTTTCGTCGAGCCGTTGCAGGCGGTTGCGGCGCGTTACGGTATCCGCGTCGGTTATCGCAAGGAGCTCGTCGCTGTGGACGGCGATCGCCGGATCGCGCACTTTCGCGTCGCCGATGGGGAGGGGGGGCATTCGGAGATCAGCGAACCGTTCGATCTACTTCACGCGGTGCCCCCACAGCGTGCGCCCGGCTGCATCCGCCATAGCGCCTTCGCTAACGAGCAGGGGTTCGTGGCGGTCGACCACGAAACACTCCAGCATCCCGAGTACGAGACCGTTTTCGCGCTGGGCGATTCCGCGGGCACGCCGAATTCCAAGACGGCTGCCGCGGTGCGCGCACAGATCCCGGTGGTTCGGGACAATCTCCTGGCGGCGATTGCGGGCGGGCAGGCGACGGCGCGGTATGACGGCTACGGCGCCTGCCCGCTGACCACGGCGAAGGGCCGTGTGATCCTGGCGGAGTTCGGCTATGGCGGCGTGCTCAAGCCCACGTTCCCCGTGGATCCGACGCGGGAGCGGCGCAGTATGTGGCATTTCAAGCGCGATTTCCTGCCGTGGTTCTACTGGCAGTGGCTGCTCAAGGGACGGCCGTT
>CAZHBN010000204.1:0-7456 GCA_964530405.1 uncultured Ectothiorhodospiraceae bacterium | reverse complement strand
AGCGCGATTTCCTGCCGTGGTTCTACTGGCAGTGGCTGCTCAAGGGACGGCCGTTCGCGACGGCGCAACGCTGAGTCCCCGGGCGCCCCTTTGCGACGGACTCGGAGACCCTCATGAAAGGTTAGTAACACTGCATCGAGGTGATGACGGGGAGCGCGACCATGACAGCCACGATCCGCACCAAGCGTATCTATGATCCGGTCGACCCGGACGACGGTACCCGGATACTGGTCGACGGCATCTGGCCGCGCGGCGTGCGCAAGGAGGATGCCCGCATTTCGCGCTGGCTGCGCGAGGTGGCACCGTCGAAGGCGTTGCGTCAATGGTTCGGCCACGATCCGCAGCGATGGGAGGCATTCCGGCAGCGGTATCGCAGCGAGCTCGCCGCGGTGCCCGAGTGCCTCCGGGAGTTGATGACCATCGCGCGCCAGGGCCCGCTGACCCTGGTATTCGCGGCTCGCGATCGTGAGCACAACCAGGCCGTGGTGCTGCAGGAGGTGCTGCTCGAAGAGCTGGCGGTCGAGGACGAGCCTAACGAGTCGTCCTCGCCCGTGTGCTATTCGCACCAGTTTCCGGATTCGCAGGGTTGACGCTCGGCGGCGTTACCGGCCGTGCAGCTTCAGCGGCAGCGTCGCGAAACCCGTGGCGGGATACGTCTGCGGTGTTGGCGCGTGCTCGGGGTGAAGCTCGATGCGCGTCGTCGCCGCGAGCAGCTCCTCGAGCGCCACGCGTAGCTCGAGGCGCGCCAGCGGAGCGCCCGGGCAGACGTGAATGCCGTGTCCCCAGAGCAGGTTCGAGGACTGGTCACGCCCCGGGCGATAGGTCGTGGCTTCGTCGAAGGCTTCCGGGTCGCGATTGGCGGCGACCCACATCACGGTGATCCGTGAGTCTGCCGGGATGCGCTGTCCGCCGATCTCCACGTCGCGGGTCGTGCGCCGCCGGTTGCTCGGTAGCGGGCCGTGCAGACGCAGAATCTCTTCGATGGCATCGGGGATGTCTGCCGGGCGCTCCCGCAGCTCACCCTGAATGTCCGGCCGCTCTGCGAGAAACGCGACGATGATGCCCAGTGATGCTGCCAGCGTGCCCACCTCGCCCATGGTCCAGTTGCGCAGAATGCTGACGAGTGCCTCATCGCTCAGCGGCGCGCCGTTGACGTGCTCGCGCATCAATCGCGTCGTATTGTCGTCGGGCGCGTCGGCGCCGGCGGTACGACGCGCCTGAAGCAGCCCCGTGACCAGCTCGCGGAACTCGGCGGCGATGCCGGCGAGTGCATCGCGGTCCTGGGCCCGGGTCGCGGCCACGTTGCGTTGAACCCAGTCGATGAGCTGCGCGTCGAGGCTGTCGGGCCAACCCAGGAAGGTGCACTGGGCTCGCGCTGCGAAGGGGGCGCAGAAACGCTCGACGAATTCGCCATCGGAGTGACGGACCACGTCGCCGGCGAGGTCGCGGGCGATTTGCCTCAAGGGAAGCTCGAAGACCGCCATCGCGTCGTCGTCGAAATACGGGGTGACGATACCGCGGTAGGCAGTGTGCTCCGGTGGATCCATGCCGTTGGGTACGGACAGGTGCCGGGAGACGGCGTTGCTGAACGTTTCGGGGTCTTGCAGGGCGCGCATGATGTCGCGGTGGCGGAAGAACGACCAACCCGTGGCGTCGCTGTGGGCGATGGGGCAGCGCTCGCGCATATCGTCGAAGACGACAGGCGGATTCGCCGCCGATGTGTCGCCGCTTGCATCCGTGGCCGTGCGGCTCGGGTCGCTCATAGTCGCGCCTCGCTGGTTTGCTGTGGAGGTCGTGGCCGCGTCGGGTGGCGGTGTCAGCCGGCCAGCCACGATTAAAAAGTATCGCGCATGAATGTTTATCGTGGCAACACCCGCGTTCTGCCTCGCGCCATTGCCCATCGAGGCGAGTGACTCGGGACATCGTAAACCTGTTGCGGCGGCGTACCCGCGCAGGCCTGTTGAAGCGAACGGCGGCGCACACGGCCACTGAGACCTGGCTATGTCTTCGAACCGGTTGGTAACTGGGGGTTGCGTTAATGCGGCGAACGCGCTAATAAATGTATTTAGGATACATTTTATGGCGTGACCGCTTATGTCTGACCGAACGGCCTGGAACGATGGCGCTACGGCGCTGAGCTCATGCACCGACTGCGGGCTCTACCGTGTTTGTTTTTCCCGGCGTCTCGGCATGGACGAAGCCGAGGAGTGCGCCGTGGTCCATCGCAGCCCGGTGCCGGCCCCGGCCGGGGGTACGATTGCGTGGGACCCGGGCAACCTCGTCGTGCTGCGCTCGGGGGCGGTCAAGCGTAGCCGCTGCACCCGGGACGGCAATGAGTTGATCGCCGAGTTCTTCCTGCCGGGGGAGGTCATCGGCCTGCAGGCCGGCGAAAAGGCGGCCGCCGACGAAGCGTTCGTGGTGCTGGAGCGCGCGCACTACTGCGAGATGCCGTGGGACAGCGTACATGAGCTCATGGCCCACGATCCGTCCGTACGTCATACCGTGAGCGAGATTCTGCTGGAATCCCTGTCCGTTTCACGAGAGCGACTACTCAGGGCGTGCCGTGGCTCGGCGCGACAGCGCGTTGCCGCCTTCCTGCTCGACCTGCTGAATCGCCGCGAACGCACTCCGTCGCCCACACCGCACATCCGGCTGGCGATGGACCGCCGGGAAATCGCCGCGTATCTCGATCTGACCATCGAGACGGTCAGCCGGGTGCTCTCGCGTCTGCGGCGAGAGGGCACGATCGATCTGCGTGGCCGATGGCTACGCGTGTGCGACCGTCACGCCCTCGACGAGCTCGCCGAGGGTGGGGCATTGCCGCGTTCCATCGCCTGATCCGAGGATCGCGGCGACTCAGCGGAAACCGAGCCGGCGGGCGCACTCAGTAGCGGGCGCGGAACTGCCACTCGTCCGGGCCGATATCGTTGCGCACCGCCGTGCGGATGTCCGGGGCGATTTCCGTGCTGTCCGGCTCGATCAACCCGCATTGCGATAGCGCCCGACGCGGGCTCATACGCTCGTCCAGCCGCTCGTAGACCACGCGGACGCAGCAGGGCATGCGCGCGCAATTGTCGGCCACCCCGAGCTTGAGCCCGGTCAGGCGGGTGATCCGGCTCTTGAAGGTGGGAAACAGGATCGTCTGGGTGATCTCGTGGCCGTTGAGGGATTCGTAGTCCACGAGAAAGATGCGATCGGTCAGGAAAAAGGCGGCGCCAAGGTAGCGGTTGTGGCATGGCTTGCCCCCGGCCAGGGGCTTCATGCGCTCGGTGCGCTGGTAGGCGATGGAATCGCCGCGTCGCTCCAGGCGAACCAGGGTGCGCAGCAGCCAGCCGGGTCGTGACATGGCCTGGTAGTACTCGAAATAGGAGCCCAGGTAACGGGTCATGCCGTCGCGCCCCCGGCGCAACAATGATGCCGGAACGCTCGTCTCGTCATCCGCATCGGCCCGGTCGTCCTGTCGCGGCCGCAGGCGGATCAGTGGCCGGAACTCGTCGTGCGGCAGCAGAATCTCGTGTTCCTCGACGCCGAAGAAATCACAAATGCGCCGCATGGTGACGGCTGCCGGCTTGTAACGGCCGCTCAAGTAGCGATTGAACTGCGGCCGGTTGATGTCGAGCCGTCGGCAGACGTCGGCGATCGACCGATAGTAGCTGCACAGTAGCCGCAGGTTGGCCGCGAAATCCTCGTGCATGTCGGGGTCCCCTGCGGGCGATGAACCGTGGTGGTGGCGCAGTCTGGCGCAGTCGGTGATTCGAATAGTGCGCCACAGCGCATCAGAGCGTCAAATCCCCTCCGGATGCGTGGACTGTTTAAGTTGTGACGCGTCTGTGACAACAGGAGGGGAGGAATCCGTGTTGGACGTTCTCAACGATTTGCTCTGGGGCAAGGTGCTGCTTGTTCTGCTCATCGCCGTCGGCATCGGCTTCACTGTGGCCTCGCGGTTCGTTCAGTTTCGCTATTTCGGTCGGATGTTCCGCATCCTGGGGGCGGGCGAGGCGTTCAAGCGCGACGCCCATGGGCATCTCAGCTCGTTCCAGGCGCTGGTGCTGTCGGTTGCCGGTCGTGTCGGCGGCGGCAACATCGCCGGCGTCGCCGTGGCCATAACGCTCGGCGGTCCCGGTGCGGTGTTCTGGATGTGGGTCGTGGGCCTGATGGGGATGGCCACCAGCTTTCTGGAGTGCACGCTGGCACAGACCTACAAGGAGGCCGAGGGTGACGGTACCTATCGCGGCGGTCCGGCATATTACATCGTCAAGGGACTGGGGCAGCGCTGGACATGGCTCGCCGGCCTGTACTCGGTACTGTTGCTGATCACGTTCGGGTTCGGATTCACCGCACTGCAGTCCTATGCCGTCGCCACGTCGTTCGGCGATGCATTCGGTGTGCCGGTGTACTACAGCGGCATCGGCCTGGCGATGCTGGTGGGCCTGATCATATTCGGCGGCATCAAGCGCATTGCACGCATTTCCGAGTACCTCGTGCCGTTCATGGCGGGTGGCTACATCCTCACCGCCCTGGTGGTGCTGGGTCTCAATGTGGACAGAATTCCCGCAGTGGTGACGATGATTGTCGAGGGAGCGTTCGGGCTTGACCCTGCCATCGGCGGTGGCATCGGTGCGGCCATCATGATGGGCGTCAAACGCGGTCTGTTCTCCAACGAGGCCGGCCTCGGAAGCGCACCCAACGTCGCCGCGGTGGCCTATGTGCCACATCCAGCCAATCAGGGCATCGTCCAGGCGTTCTCGGTATTCATCGATACCGTGATCATCTGCTCGGTGACGGCATTCGTCATTCTGCTGAGCGGCATCTACACGCCCGGCACGGGCGCCGAGGTGGAGGGCGTCGCTCTCACCCAGGCGGCACTGGCCGATCACGTGGGTGAATGGGGGCGTGACTTCGTCAGCGTGGCGCTGTTGCTGTTCGCTTTCAGCACCATCCTCTACAACTACTATCTGGGCGAGAACAGCCTGAACTTCTTCAGTCGCCATAACCAGAACCTGTTCAATGTCTTTCGCGTGGCGATCATCGGCCTGGTGTGCTGGGGGGCGACCACCGATCTGGGCACGGTGTTCGGCTTCGCCGACGTGACCATGGGGCTGCTGGCGGTGGTGAACCTCATCGGGTTGATCATGCTCTTCAGGCCGGGGCTTCGTATCCTGCGCGACTTCGATGCCCAGATTCGCGACGGTGCCGAACAGCCGGTGTTCGACGCCAGCGATTTCCCCGACATGAATATCGATTCCCGTTCCTGGGAGCTGGAGCCCGAAGACCTCTCGCGCGCGGGCGCGGCCACCGCCGCCGAACCCGCACGCGTCTCCGACTGAGCCGCCGTGCGCGTTCAGCCTTGTGCACAGTGCCGGACCCGCCCGTGACGGGCGGGTCCGGCGCTCACACCCATACCAACCCGGTCGAGTCGAACGAATCATGACGACACGCACTGAACATGATCTGCTCGGTGACATGACGCTGCCGCAGGATGTCTGGTACGGGATCCAGACCCAACGCGCGGTGGACAATTTCTCGATCACCGGTGTGCCCATCAGCCACTTTCCCGAGCTGGTGCGTGCGCTGGCCATGGTCAAGGCGGCTGCCGCGTACGCCAATCGGGAGGTCGGGGTGCTGGCGCCCCACAAGGCCGACGCCATTGTCGACGCGTGTCGGGAGATCATTGACGGGGCATTGCACGATCAGTTCGTCGTCGACCTCATTCAGGGGGGCGCCGGTACCTCGACCAACATGAACGCCAACGAGGTCATCGCCAATCTGGCGCTGACCAGGCTGGGCCACGAAAAGGGCGATTACCGCCATCTCCATCCCAACGACGACGTCAACCGCTCCCAGTCGACCAACGATGCCGATCCAACGGCGGCCTGCGTGAGCCTGCACTTCGCCGCGGTGCCATTGGTCGCCGCCATCGACAGCCTGAAGTCGGCTCTGGAGCGCAAGGGGCGCGAGTTCGCCGACGTCGTCAAGATGGGTCGTACCCAGCTACAGGACGCGGTCCCCATGACCCTGGGGCAGGAGTTCGAGGGCTTCGCCGTGACCCTCGGGGAGGACATCGACCGTGTGCACGAGGCCTGTCGTCTGCTCTGCGAGGTCAACCTCGGCGGCACGGCAATCGGCACGGGTATCAACGCGCATCCGCGCTACCAGTCTCTGGCAGTTCGGTATCTGGCGGATATCTCGGGCAAGCCGATCGTGCCGGCCTCGCACCTGGTGGAGGCGTCGTCCGACATGGGCGCGTTCGTGCTGCTCTCGGGCATTCTCAAGCGCTTCGCCATCAAGCTTGGCAAGATCTGCAACGACCTGCGTCTGCTCTCCAGTGGACCCCGTGCGGGTCTCGGGGAGATCGCGCTGCCGGCGATGCAGCCGGGTTCCTCGATCATGCCCGGCAAGGTCAATCCCGTCATCCCGGAGGCCGTCAACCAGACGGCTTATCAGGTGATCGCCTGCGATCAGGCCGTGACCCTGGCCGCCGAGGCGGGGCAACTCCAGCTCAACGCCATGGAGCCGATGATTGTCTACAACCTGCTCAACGCCATGCGGATGCTCTGCTCGGCATGCACGACGCTGGAGACGCGCTGCATCGACGGCATCGAGGCCAATCGCGAGCAGTGCGCCCGGCATCTGGACAACAGCATCGGTCTCATCACCGCGCTGGTACCGCACATCGGCTATGCCAACGCCTCGCGGATCGCATCGGAGGCGTTGCACAGCGGCGCCACCGTTCGGGAGCTGGTCATCGACCAAGGGTTGCTCGACGCTGCGCAACTGGATCGTTTGCTCAGCCCCCGGGCGATGGTCGCTCCGGGGCGGGAGCCGGCGTGATGCCGCAGCTGCTGATCGTGCATACCGGCGGAACGATCGGCATGCAGCCCTCGGCCAATGGCTACGTGCCGGCGACCGGCTTTTCCGATCGTCTGCAGCGTCGGCTTCAGGTGCACATGGACGAGCGCCTGCCCGGGTTTCGGCTGATCGAGCTGACGCCGCTCATCGACAGCGCCAACCTGGTGCCCGATGACTGGAACCGCATCATCGATTGCCTGGCGACGCACTGGCACGATTACGACGGATTCGTCGTACTTCATGGCACCGACACGCTTGCCCACACTGCCTCTGCGCTTTCTTTCATGCTGGGCGCTGTTGACAAGCCGGTGGTGTTCACCGGGGCACAGATACCGCTGGGCGAGCCACGGAGTGACGCGCTCAACAATCTCGCCACGGCCATGCTCGTCGCCGCTTCCTCCTCGGCGCCGCCGGAAGTCTCCGTTTGTTTCCACGACCGGCTGCTGCGCGGCAATCGTGCACGCAAGGTCCGCAGCCAGGGGCTGGATGCCTTCGATTCCCCGAATGCGCCATGGCTCGGGGAGGCCGGCATCGAGCTGACCTTCGACAGCGCACGTGCGCTGCCACCGGGTACGCCGACGCTGGCGCCGTTGCGCTTCGACGCCGG
>CAZHBN010000203.1:0-7466 GCA_964530405.1 uncultured Ectothiorhodospiraceae bacterium | reverse complement strand
ACCATCAGCGGCCTGGAGTTCCACTGGACGCCGGATACCGGTGACGTGCCGCTGGTGGCGGACATGTCCTCGACACTGCTCTCGCGGCCCATCGACGTGAGCCGTTTCGGCGTGATCTACGGCGGCGCCCAGAAGAATATCGGCGCCGCCGGCATCGCGCTCGTGATCGTTCGCGACGACCTCGTCGGGCACGCGCGGCGCGAGACGCCCGGCGTCATCGATTACAAGACGATGGCCGACAGCGATTCGATGTGGAACACGCCGCCCACGTTCTCGTGGTACATCACGGGGCTCGTGCTCGACTGGATCGTCGCCGAAGGCGGGCTCGAGGCGATCGGCGAGCGCAACAAGCGCACGGCCGACAAGCTTTACGCGGCAATCGACGGCTCCGATTTCTATGCAAACCCCGTGGACCCGCCCTGCCGCTCATGGATGAACGTGCCGTTCGTGCTCGCCGACGAATCGCTGAACGACACCTTCCTCAGTGAGGCGAAAGATGCCGGGCTGGCAACGCTCAAGGGGCATCGCAGCGTCGGCGGCATGCGCGCGAGCATCTACAACGCCATGCCCGAGGCGGGTGTGGATGCGCTCATCGACTTCATGAACGACTTCGCGCGCCGCCACGGTTGAGCCGGCGCCCGCGTCATTCGGAACGAGAGGAGCGACAAGCGAATGTATAAGGTTCTCACGCTCAACAACATTTCGGCCAAGGGACTTGATCGACTGCCGCGGGAGACCTATGAGATTTCCTCGGAAATGGTCCACCCCGACGGCATCATGCTGCGTTCGCACAAGATGCACGGCATGGAGCTGCCGGAGACCCTGAAGGCTGTGGCACGCGCGGGGGCAGGCGTAAACAATGTCCCCGTCGACGAGCTCAGCCGCCGGGGCATCCCGGTGTTCAACACGCCAGGGGCTAACGCCAACGCGGTCAAGGAACTGGTGATCGCCGGCATGTTCCTCGCCGCGCGCAACATCTGCGAGGCCTGGTCGTTCGCCAACAGCCTCGGTGGCGACGACGCCGAGATGAACCGCGAAGCGGAGGCGGGCAAGAAGCGCTACGTCGGCTACGAATTGCCGGGGCGCACGCTTGGCGTCATCGGCCTCGGCGCGATTGGTGTGCTGGTGGCCAACGCCGCCCATGCCCTGGGTATGAAGGTCATCGGCTATGACCCACAGATCACCGTGCACAGTGCCTGGAAGCTCGAGGCCAACGTGAAGCAGGCGCACAGCGTTGAAGAGGTCATGTCGGCGTCGGACTTCGTGACGCTGCACGTGCCCCAGGTGGAGGCCACGCGCGGGCTCATCAATGCCGAACGTCTGCGCCAGGTCCACGAGGGCGCGGTGCTGCTCAACTTCGCCCGCGCTGGTATCGTCGACGAGGCCGCTGTGGTCGAGGCACTCAACAACGGCTCGCTGCGCAGATACGTCTGCGATTTCCCGAGCAACGCGCTCAAGGGCCACGACAGGGTGGTGACGTTGCCCCATCTGGGTGCCTCGACCCACGAGGCTCAGGACAATTGCGCGGTGATGGCCGCCGACCAGCTGCGGGACTATCTCGAGACGGGCAATATCGTGAACTCGGTCAACTTCCCCGGTATGGTCCTGCCGCGCAATGGGGCCGGCGATCGCCTGACCGTGGCGAACAGCAATGTGCCCAATATGCTCGGCCAGGTCTCCACGGCATTGGCGGATGCGGGCTTGAACATCGATGATATGTACAACAAGTCACGTGGTGAGCTCGCCTATACCGTGGTCGACATCAACGGCCGGATTCCCCGTGAAGTCGTCGACCGCATCCGTGCGATCGAGGGCGTGCTCTCCGTGCGGGTGATCGAATAGGAGCGCCGCCGCATGAGCGACGAGAAGAACCGCCTCGAGGAAGTGCGCCAGCGCATCGACACGCTGGACGAAGAAATCCTGCGACTGGTCAACGCCCGTGCTGAAGCCGCGGGCGAGGTCGCCCGGATCAAACGCGATACCGGCGAGGCGGGGGATTTCTACCGGCCTTCCCGTGAAGTGGCCGTGCTCAAGCGCATTCGTGCCGCCAACCCGGGGCCCTTGCCGGACGGCGATGTGGTCCGGCTGTTCCGCGAGATCATGTCCTCGTGCCTCGCACTGCAGCAGCCGCTGGCCGTCGCCTTTCTCGGCCCCGAGGGCACGTATACCCAGGAGGCGGCGCTCAAGCACTTCGGCCATGGCATGAACGCATTGCCCCAGGAGGGGATCGATGCGGTCTTCCGTGAAGTGGAAGCGGGGAATGCCGACTACGGCGTCGTGCCGGTGGAGAATTCCACCGAGGGTGTGGTCTCCCACACCCTCGACCGTTTTCTCACGTCCCATCTCAAGATCGTCGGCGAGGTGGAGCTGCCGGTGCGTCACAACCTCGTCAGCGGTGAGGAACGCCTCGAGAGCATCACGCGGGTTTACTCCCACCAGCAGGGACTCGCTCAGTGCCGGGCGTGGCTGGACAGCCATCTTCCGCGTATCGAGCGGGTGCCTGTGTCGAGCACCGCCGAGGCTGCCCGTCTCGCTGCCGGAGAGCCGGGCGCGGCTGCCGTGGCTTCGGATGCCGCTGCGGAGCGCTACGAGCTCGACGTTCTCTATCCCAATATCCAGGATGGTGCCGTGAACACCACGCGCTTTCTGGTGCTCGGTCACAACACGCCGCCCGCGACCGGTGAGGACAAGACGTCCATCGTGATTTCACGCTCCAACCAGCCGGGTGGGTTGGCAGGATTGCTGGCGCCGCTGGCGCGCTATGGGCTGAACATGAGTCGCATCGAGTCACGTCCGTCGCGCCAGGGGATGTGGGAGTACGTGTTCTTCGTCGACATCCTCGGGCACTCGGACGACCCCACGCTCAAGCGTGCTCTCGACGAGATCCAGCAGCTCGCGAGCCTGCTCAAGGTGCTCGGCTCGTATCCCCGGGCTGCGCACTGAGCGGGGAGCAAGTAGCGGGGGTCGGGTTGCAGGTTTCAGGTCGCGGGCCCAAGTGGCCGGCACCCGGGGAAGATGGCGGTCGCTTTGTGTCTCAGCACGGCGCGCGTTCAGCTCGGCAGGGTGGTAACGTGGAACCTGCAACGTGAAACCTGGACCCAGAAACCCGAAATCCGGAACGCCCATGGCCGTCGATAGTCTCTCTTTCTGTGATCTCGCCGTTCCCGGTGTGCGTGACCTGCACCCATACCAGCCGGGCAAGCCCGAGGCCGAGCTCGCCCGGGAGTACGGTGTCACGGATATCGTCAAGCTCGCTTCCAACGAAAATCCCCTGGGGCCGAGCCCGCGGGCGGCCGCGGCCGTGCGCGAGGCGGCGGCCGGCCTGCATCGCTATCCGGAGGGCAGTGCCTACGAGCTGCGCCATGCGCTCGCTGAGCATCACGACCTGCCGCCGCAGTGCCTGACCTTCGGAAATGGTTCCAATGACGTCCTCGACCTGGTGGCGCGGGCGTTCCTGGGCCCGGGGCGGGAAGCGGTGATGTCCCGGCATGCGTTTGCGGTGTACGCCATCGCGACGCGCACCGTCGGCGCAGAGGCTCTCGTTGCCGCCGCCAACCCAACGGATCATCCGCAACCCTACGGCCACGACCTGACGGCGATGGCGGCGTGCATCAGCGGGCGGACCCGGGTAGTGTTCATCGCCAACCCCAACAACCCCACCGGTTCCTGGCTCACCGGCAACGAGCTCGAAGACTTTCTCGCCGGCGTGCCTCGTGAGGTGATCGTCGTCCTGGACGAGGCGTACGCGGACTATGCCCTGGATCGCGAGGGTTACGTCCAGTGCGTGTCCTGGCTGGCGCGCTTCCCGAATCTGGTGATAACGCGCACGTTCTCCAAGGTCTACGGTCTGGCAGGACTGCGCGTGGGCTATGCCATGTCCAGCCCGGAGATCGCCGATCTCCTCAACCGGGCGCGGCATCCTTTCAATGTCAATGCCGCGGCGCAAGCGGCGGCAGTCGCGGCCGTGGGGGACCGCGAGCATATCGAGCGCTCGGTGGCGAGCAACCGCATCGAGCGTGATCGCGTGGCCGCCATACTGAGCGAGCAGGGGCTCAATGTGTTGCCGAGTGCGGGCAATTTCCTGGCGATCGAGGTGGGAGAGCACGCGCAGGCGGTCCATGAGCGTCTCCTGCATGCCGGCGTGATCGTACGCCCCATCGCGGGCTACGGGATGCCCCGGTTCCTGCGCTTGAGTCTGGGTACCGACACCGAGAACGACCGCTTTCTCGACGCGCTCGCTGACGCACGTCAGGCGGGTCTGGTCGCGCCCACGCGATGATGCGCATCGATCGACTCGTCGTGATCGGAATGGGGCTGATCGGCAGCTCCCTGGTGCGAGCCCTGCGCGACGCCGGTGCCGTCAGCGAAGTCGTGGCGGTCGGGCGCAGCGAGGACACACCGCGACGCGCCGTTGAGCTCGGGATTGCGGATGACTGGAGCACCGATCCGGGACACGCCGTGGCCGGTGCGGATTTGGTGGTCCTCGGCGTTCCGCTGGGTGCGGTGCGCAGTGTCTTCGAAGCCATACGCGGCAGAGTCCCTGACGGCTGCGTGGTCACGGACGTGGGCAGCGCCAAGGCTTGCGTACTCGCCGACGCCGAGGCGGTCTTCGGGGAGGTCCCTCCCTGGCTCGTTCCCGCGCATCCGGTCGCCGGCACCGAGCGCGCGGGTGTCGAGGCGGGCTTCGCGACGCTCTTTCGCGGCCGGCGGGTGATCCTCACGCCCGCCGTGCAGACTGCGTCCCGGGCCCATGCCTGCGTGCGTTGGATGTGGGAGGCGACGGGCGCCGAGGTGATCGATATGGACGCCGGCCGCCATGACCGTATGCTGGCTGCAACCTCGCACCTGCCCCACCTGCTCGCTTACGGGCTGGTGGATACACTCGGCCGCTGGGATGCCAGCCACGAAGTGTTCCAGTACGCCGCCGGTGGATTCCGGGACTTCACCCGTATCGCCTCCAGCGATCCGGTGATGTGGCGCGATATCTGTCTGGCCAACCGCGAGGCGCTGCTGGAGACATTGCGCCACTACCGCGAGGACCTCGACGAGCTCACCCGGATGGTCGATACCGGGGATGCCGAGGCGCTGGAGGCCGTCTTCCGGCGGGCGAAGCGGACGCGGGACGATTATCTTTACGTATTCGAGAAGTAGGGTGGCACAGTGAGCGTGGAAGCAGCGCAACGGCACGTGGTTTTCCGGGCGGGGGGTGGCAATGGGCTTCACGGCCGTCTGCGGGTGCCCGGTGACAAGTCGATCTCCCATCGAGCTGTCATGTTCGGCGCCCTCGCCGAAGGGGAGACGGACATCACCGGCCTCCTCGAGGGTAAGGACGTGCTCGCTACCGTCGGCGCGTTTCGGGCGATGGGGGTTGCCATCGATGGGCCCGAGCAGGGTCGGTTGCGTATCGAGGGGGCTGGCCTTCATGGGTTGAAAGCACCGGCCGGTCCACTCGATATGGGCAATGCCGGCACGGCCATGCGCTTGCTCTGCGGGCTGCTTGCCGGGCAGGCGTTCGATAGTGTCCTGGTGGGGGACGAGTCGCTCACCCGTCGCCCGATGCGCCGGGTCACCGAGCCGCTCGCGGCCATGGGGGCTAGCATCGAAACGTCCGCCGAGGGCACTGCACCGCTTACCATACGTGGCGGACGCGACCTGCAGGGCGTCGAGTACGCACTCCCGGTGGCCAGTGCGCAGATCAAGTCAGCGCTCCTGCTCGCTGGACTGTATGCGAGCGGTGAAACGTGTGTCACCGAGCCCGCGCCCTGCCGGGATCACACCGAGCGCATGCTCGCCGGATTCGGCTACCCGGTGACTCGCGAAGGCAACCGGGTGCATCTTTCCGGCAACGGTCGGCTGCAGGGGGGGCGCGTCGAAGTCCCCGCGGACATCTCGTCGGCGGCGTTCTTCCTGGTCGGCGCGAGCATCGCCCCGGGCTCGGATTTGCTCCTGGAGCATGTCGGCATGAACCCGACGCGCACTGGCGTCATCGAGATATTGCGCCTGATGGGTGCCGATATCGAAATCCTTGACCTGCGCGAGGTCGGTGGCGAACCGGTGGCCAACCTGCGGGTGCGCTATGCGCCGTTGCATGGGGTGCGCGTGCCTCGCGAGTTGGTACCACGTGCCATCGATGAGTTTCCCGCGCTGTTCGTCGCTGCTGCCGCCGCCGACGGTGAGACGATCGTCGAGGGTGCTGAAGAGTTGCGCGTCAAGGAGAGCGACCGCATCGCCGTGATGGGCGACGGTCTCGAGGCATTGGGGGCGACAGTCGAACAACGCCCCGACGGGATGGTCATTCAGGGCGGGGGACGGCTGCGAGGGGGCGAGGTAGCCGCGCACGGCGATCACCGGACCGCCATGGCGTTTACCGTCGCTTCGCTTATTGCCGATGCGCCGGTGTCAGTCGACGACTGCGCCAATGTTGCCACTTCTTATCCGAGTTTCGTCGACGAGGCGCGTCAGGTGGGGCTTGCGATCGAAGTCCGGGACGCGTAGGCGCGCCGCGCGGGCACGTGCACACCGATCGATTTCCACGTTTTCGGAGGCAGCCATGAGCGAGACCGTGCCGGTGGTCACCATCGACGGGCCGGGCGGAACCGGAAAGGGCACCGTGGCCGCACGGATAGCCGAGCGTCTGGGCTGGCACCTGCTCGACAGCGGTGCGATCTATCGGGTGCTGGCCTACGCGGCGGCGCAGGCCGGTGTCGACAGCGACGACGTCGAGGGACTGCTGACAGTGGCCGCGCGCATGCATTTGCGATTCACCACCGATGGCGCCGACACCAGCGCGGTCGAGCTCGACGGGGCCGACGTGACCACCGCCATCCGTTCAGAAGCCTGTGGGGATCTGGCCTCGCGCGTCGCCGCTCATCCGGCGGTGCGCGAGGCACTGCTGCAGCGCCAGCGCGATTTTCGCCAGCGGCCGGGCCTCGTGGCGGATGGTCGCGACATGGGAACGGTGGTGTTCGCCGACGCTCCGGTCAAGATCTTTCTCACCGCTTCGGTTGAGGAGCGGGCCCGCAGACGCTATAAACAGTTGATGAGACAAGGGGTCGGTGCTAACCTGAACGATCTTTTAGAGGAGATCGCCGCCCGGGATCGTCGTGACGCGTCCCGTTCGGTCGCTCCGCTCGCCCCGGCTGCCGACGCCGTGGAGCTCGACACCACCGAGCTCTCGGTGGATGAAGTAACCGAGGCTGTCATGAGCCAGGTGTGCCGCCGCTTGAATGTCGGCGGCCCTGGAGGCTCGACAAGGTGAGACGACCTCCGGCCCGCGGGCCGGCGGTCGTTTTCGTTATGTAGTGGCAACAACTTGACTGGTTACGGTCTGGGATCAACTCACCCATGAGCGAAAGCTTTGCTGAACTGTTCGAACAGAGCTTGTCGAACACCGACATGCGTCCTGGTGCCATCGTCAATGGCACCGTGGTCGCAATCGACGGTGACGATGTCATCGTCAATGCGGG
>CAZHBN010000202.1:0-7467 GCA_964530405.1 uncultured Ectothiorhodospiraceae bacterium | reverse complement strand
CGATCACCGATTTCGGTATCTTCATCGGCCTGGAAGGTGGTATCGACGGCCTGGTCCATCTCTCCGACCTTTCCTGGAACGACGCCGGCGAGGAAGCCGTGCGCGACTTCAAGAAGGGCGAAGAGGTCGAGGCGGTGGTCCTGTCGGTGGACCCGGAGCGCGAGCGCATCTCGCTGGGCATCAAGCAGCTCGAGCAGGATCCGCTCTCCAGCTGGGTCGCCGAGCACCCGAAGGGCAGCGTCGTGCGCGGCACCGTGCGCGAGGTGGACGCCAAGGGCGCGACCATTACGCTTGCCGAAGAGGTCGAGGGCTATCTGCGGGCCTCCGATATCTCCCGCGATCGCGTCGAGGACGCGCGTCAAGCGGTCAAGGAGGGCGACGAGGTCGAGGCGAAGTTCACGGCCGTCGATCGTCGTAACCGGATGATCAACCTCTCGGTGCGCGCCAAGGATCAGCAGGAGGATCGCGAGGCGGTGGAGGACTTCGGTCGCCCATCGAACGCGGGTACGACTGCGCTCGGCGACCTGCTCAAGGAGCAGATGCAGCAGAACAAGGACCAGGAGTAATCCGGCCCGTGCGGCCGGGGACGGCGCTCGTGCAGCGGGCGCCTCCCCGGCCTTTTTGATTCGGGGTTGCCCTCGCCAAATCACGGCGGATGATCTTGCTGGTAGTACGATGACCAAATCAGAATTGATCGAACTGATCTCCTCCCACCAGCAACACCTCCCTTACAAGGATGTGGAGCTGGCGGTAAAAACGCTGCTGGAGCACATGAGCGAGGCGTTGTCCTCCGGGGAGCGCATCGAGATTCGGGGCTTCGGCAGCTTCTCGCTCCATCATCGGCCGCCGCGGATCGGTCGTAACCCGAAGACGGGCGATCCGGTGGCGTTGCCGGGCAAGTACGTCCCTCACTTCAAGCCCGGCAAGCAGATGCGCGAACGCGTGAACAACGGTCGCCATCAGCCGATCGGCGACTGACGTCGGCGAATCACGACGTTTCTCGGGGTGCCCGCGCGGTCGGGCACCCCACCTTCCAACCCGCCCATAGGGGGTCTGTACACGGCCGTAGTTGCCACAGGCCGTGACTCGCTGAATCCCATGCGTCAGAATGAGTGCGCCCGAGCGGGTCTCATCTGTACGGAAGGATCTCCAGACACATGCGACGTCTTGTATTCCTGCTGCTCGCCATCGCTGTGATCGCCCTCGGCCTCAGTTTCGCCATGCTCAACGCGAATGCGGTAAGCCTGAACTACTACTTTGGCACCGCATCGCTGCCGCTGTCGTTATGGCTCGCGATCACGCTGCTCTGCGGCGCCGTGCTCGGCGCTCTCTCCACCACAGCGTTGATCTTGCGCCAGCGCCGCGAGCTGGGAAGGTTACGGCGCGAACGCCGGCAGACCCGCGAGGAGCTCGACGAGCTTCGCAAATTGCCGCTGCGCGACAATCCCTGACGATGCCCGAGCTGCTTTGGCTGCTACTGCCGGTGGCGGCCTTGTCCGGCTGGTTCATAGGCCGGCGTGAGCATCGCGGCGTGGCCTCGGGGGCGCAGGCCGCGTTTTCCCCGGAGTATTTCCGGGGGCTCAACTACCTGCTGAACGAACAGCCGGACAAGGCCATCGAGGTTTTTACCCAGATGGTCGAGGTGGACTCCGACACCGTGGAGACGCACCTCGCTCTGGGCAATCTCTTTCGCCGCCGCGGCGAGGTGGATCGCGCCATCCGTATCCACCAGAACCTTATCGCCCGTCCGTCCCTGGAGCGTGGCCAGCATGCCTATGCCATGCTCGAGCTGGCCAAGGACTACATGAGCGCCGGCCTGCTCGACCGCGCCGAAGCGATCTTCGGTGAAGTGGCCGAGCAGGAGGATCATGCCGCGACCGCGCTACGGCATCTCCTCGACATCTATCAGCAGGAGCGCGAATGGGAGTATGCCGTGGCAGTGGCCGAGCGGCTCTCCCGGCTGACCGGCGAAAATCTGGGCACGCAATGCGCCCAGTTCGTTTGCGAGATGGCCGAGGAGGCCATGCGCAACGACGGCGATGATGCGAAAGTGCGACAGTTGCTCAAGCGAGCCCTGAGCTATGACGGCACCTGTGTACGCGCGAATATGCTGCGGGGCACGTGGGAGCGTCAGCAGGGCAATACCAAGGCGGCGATTCGTGCTTACCGGCGCGTGCGGACCCAGGATCTGGATTATCTTCCCGAGGTGCTTCCGGCTCTGGAGGCCTGCTATCACGAGCTTGATCAGCTCTCGCGGTTCCGGCGGTTTCTCTATCGCGTGATGCACGAGTACGAGGGGGCTTCCGTAGCGATGAAGCTCTCCGAGCTTATCGCGGCCGCTGAAGGGCGGCAGGCGGCGATCGAGTTCATGGCCTCGCAGTTGCGCCGTCGCCCCTCCGTGCGCGGCCTCAACCGGCTCATCGAGCTCAACATCGACGATCAGGATCCGGACCGACGCCGGCAGCGGGACCTGCGCGTGCTGCATCAGCTCTTCCAGGCGCTCATCGGTGACCGCAATGCCTACCGCTGCCAGCGCTGCGGATTCACCGGTCGACAGCTCCACTGGCAGTGCCCGAGCTGCCGGACATGGGGGGGCATCAAGCCCATCAAGGGTCTGCAGGGAGAATGACCATGACCGATGAGCTCACGAATGCCGCCCGACGCATTGTCGTGGCGCTGGACTTCGACGACGTGGCGGCGGCGGAGGCGCTGGTCGCGACCCTGCCCACGGGGGGTTGCAGGCTGAAAGTCGGCAAGGAGCTCTTTCTCCGCGGCGGACCGTCGATGGTCGCTCGCTGGGTCGATGCCGGCTGGGACGTCTTTCTCGATCTCAAGTTCCACGATATCCCCAATACGGTGGCAGGCGCGTGCCGCGCGGCTGCGGACCTGGGTGTGTGGATGATCAACGTTCACGCGCTCGGAGGCGGCCGCATGCTGGCAGCGGCGCGAGAGGCGGTGGAGGGCGCGTCGTCGCGCCCGCTATTGATCGGGGTCACTGTGCTCACCAGCCATGACGAGGAGACGCTGGCGCAGGTAGGGATCGCGGGGCCCGTGGACGATGCCGTTCACCGCCTCGCATCGCTAACCGCCGCTGCCCGGCTTGACGGCGTTGTCTGTTCGGCCCGGGAATCGGCCGCGCTGCGGGCTGCGCATGGATCCGGCTTTCGACTGGTTACCCCGGGTATCCGGCCCGCCGGCGTGGCCGCCGGTGATCAGAGCCGGATCATGACGCCAACGGCTGCATTGCAGGCGGGGGCGACGGATCTCGTCATCGGCCGTCCGATTACACGGGCGGAGGATCCTGCTCGCGCTCTTGCGATGATTGCCGAAGAAATCGTTGACGCCACGTAACGCATCCCTTGGCGTTGCCGTCCTGCAACAGGTACTCTGTCGAGTGTCGGGGTAACGGACTGCATCCCCGGCAATCGCCCGGCGACCGGGTCGCCGGTTGTCGCAATCAACGTATCATGGAGGACGCGTGATGAAGCGTTTCCACGCCGCGGTAATCGCCGCTTGCCTCGCTTTTGCCCCCATGGCCTTCGCGGCCGCCGTTAACGTCAATAAGGCCGATGCGACGGCGCTCGAACAGCTCGACGGTATCGGCCCCGTGAAGGCGGAGGCCATCGTGAAATATCGCAAGGCGAATGGTGCGTTCTCACAGCTTGCCGACCTCACGAAGGTGGATGGTATCGGCGAGGCCACTGTGGAGTCGCTGCGCGACGACATCACCCTCGAATGACGCCTACTTGCGGCCGTCAGCCGAGGTGAAAACGGGCCGCGCACCGCGCGGCCTTTCTCGTAACGGCCCGCTCGCGCAGAATGCGATTCGTTTCGTCGGTATTGCCACGCTCACAGTGTACCTGGGATTTGCGAGTTTCCCTGTGACGCGCTAAAGCCAATATTGATGACCGGGTTATGGCCCTGTCGCTGCCGTCGTGCATGCCAGTCCGAGGGCGGTCGACAGGTGCCGAGTACGCTCCCAATCCTTGATGAACGGTGATCTGACTATGACGCGACGCATTCGCAAGGCAGTGTTCCCCGTGGCGGGCCTGGGTACGCGCTTTCTGCCGGCGACCAAAGCGAATCCCAAAGAGATGCTGCCGGTGGTGGACAAACCCTTGATCCAGTACGCGGCGGAAGAGGCTGTGAAAGCGGGTATCGAGACGCTGATCTTCGTCACCGGACGGAACAAGCGCAGTATCCCGGACCATTTCGACAAGGCTTACGAGCTCGAAACGGAGCTGCAGGCCAAAGGCAAGCACGAGCAGCTCAAGCAGGTGCGCGAGATCCTGCCCAACGGCGTAACCGCCGTTTACATGCGCCAGTCCGAAGCGCTAGGTCTTGGCCACGCGGTGCTGTGCGCCGAGCCTATCGTCGGCGACGAGCCTTTCGCGGTGATCTTGGCGGATGACCTCATCGATGACCCCGAGGGCAAGGGGTGTCTGGCGCAGATGGTGGCGCAATACGACAGCGAGGTGGCGAGCGTGCTGGGTGTCCAGCGGGTGCCGCGTGAGCACACGGACCGCTACGGTATCGTCGCCTCAGAGGCCGTCCGTGACCGATTGAGTCGCGTAAGTGGCATCGTCGAGAAGCCGAGCCCCGAGGACGCGCCTTCCACGCTGGGTGTCGTGGGGCGCTATATCCTCAATCCTTCAATTTTCAACAAGCTGCGTCAGACCCGACCTGGTGCGGGGGGGGAGATTCAGCTCACCGACGCCATCGCCGCCCTCATGCGCGACGAACCCGTCCTGGCCTACGAGTTCCAGGGGACGCGCTACGATTGCGGGGATAAGCTGGGCTACCTGCAGGCGACCGTCGACTATGGTCTCAAGCACGCGGAGCTGGGCGCGGCCTTCCGTGAATACCTAGGGCGCGTTGCCGATGAGTTCGACACCGCGCGGTAATCCCGAGTGCGTTGCCGGAGGCGCTATACGACGCCTCCGGCAGCCATGAGCGTCACCGCAGCTGAGCAGTTCGGGTCGGGCTAGAATTTACCGAGCACCCCGCGAGCTCCAGGCGCGGTGGGTCCATGTGGATACGCAGCGGGGCGGCATCGCGGAGCGCGCTAAGACCGAGCAGATTGCGGGTTCCGCCGGGGAGTACCGCGGCTTCCACGTTCTCGAGGACGCAACCGGCGCCGATTTCCACTCGACCAATACGGTAGATGGGTACGCGGCGCTCCCGCCCATCGGCCATGGTGCCGATGAGGTCGCGGACATGCTCGACACTTCCTGTATCGCGGAGCTTACCCAGCATGCGCTGGTTGATCGTCATATAGCTGGCGCCGGTGTCCAGCAGGTATTCGGTCGTACCCGCGCCTTCGATGGTTACCGGCACATAGAACGTGGACAACCCCTTGTCGACCATGGCCACGGATATCGTGGGGCCGCCCGCTATCGCCGGAAGAGTGCCCAAAGCCGTTAGGGCGACGATGTAGAGTGCTCGCAAAAACATAGGTCTAGTTCTGCGTTATCGAATGATGCCTGTTGCTCCACGGCAACAGGCAGTTCGCGCCACCTTTTCATCCGGTTCGGCGGAAGTCCACCCCGATCCGACGAGAGGCAGACGCGAGAAGCGGACGAGAAACAGCTCGAATGTCGTCGTCGGGCAGACCGGAAACCCTCGTGTCTCCCGGTCGAATGGGGGCTTCGCCGCTATACTGCGAGCATGTGCGGACGCCTCGATCTCAACCAGCCCGCAGCCGCCGTCGTGCTTCGTTTTCCGGAGCTCGAGGGGTGGAGCCCCTCACGCGCCTGGCCTGCTGACCGTGGCTACAATACCCCGCCAGGCGCGACGATCCCGGTCGTCATCGAGTGCTGCGACAGGCGCCGGGTTTCCGAGCGTGTCTGGGGATGCGGGGCGCGAATCCAGGGACGGTGGAAACAAATCATCAACGCCAAGCTCGACCGCCTAACGCACAGCCCCATGTGGAAGCCGGCCATGTCTCACGGCCGCCGCGGTATCGTGGCTGCCAACGGCTACTACGAATGGCAGCAGGGAGGGAGGGGCAGTAAGCAGCCGTACTATGTCTGCCGAATCGACGGTCGGCCCATGGCGCTGGCCGCTCTCTACGGACGCGCACCAGTTCGTGTGGACGGTGACGAACAGCCTACAGTCGTAGTGGTTACCCGGAACCCCTGCGGTGGTCTCGAGGCGATTCACAACCGCATGCCGCTGGAGTTGCCCGACGGCAGCATTGGCCCATGGCTGGATCCGGCTGGGGATGTGGATGTCCGCGCGCTCGAGAATATGAATCCCGCCACGAACTGGCGGTGGTGGCCGGTGAGTACACGGGCCAATTCGCCCGCGAATGACGACCGGGGCGTTATTGAGCCAGTCGCCGAGACCTGAGCAGCCGTCGGCGCGATCAAGGAATCGGAGAATCCGAAGAAGACGCGGGCGTTCTTCGCGAGCTTCGTGGATCGCATCCTGGTGGAGGATGCCGAGGTGGTCGTGGAATACGACCCCCAGAAAGTAATGAACCGCTCACGAGGAGCGGTTCATGACCTGTCTTGTTGGCTCCCCTGGATGGACAGGTTGAGAACCAAAACGATTCGCCGTCCATTACCCTCCCGCCTGTGTAACGCCGCGTAATTCCCCGACATTTCCTCGCCCTCAATCTGTCTTGCGAGCGCCGGCATGATGCGGCGTGATGGGCAAGGCACGTACTGATCCCCTCAACTCGGTCAACTTCCGTTGCGGCTTCTGCGGCTCCCGGTGGGAGGCGGCGCCGGAGCGTGTCGAGGACGCTCCGAACGATCACTGGCACCCGTGGCGGTACTTCGCCACGTGCTCGGGGTGCGGGCGCGAGGCGCCACAGGTGCACTGGGAGCGGAATCTGCTGAAGGCGCATGCCTCGGCGACTGGGCCGAAGAGCGCCGAGGGCAAGGCGCGGTCTGCTGGCAACCTCGAGGGCCACCCGACGCCAGAAGAGGCGCAGCGCACGCGCTTCAATGCGCTCAAGCACGGGTTGTTCGCCCGCACGGCCAACTACTTCCCGGCGCGGCCGGGGAAGTATCCCCACTGTGCCACCTGCCCCTACTTCAACAACGGCTGCGACGAGGACCCACCGCCCGGCCAGGAGAACCCGCCGGCGTGCATGCGGCGTACCGAGCTCTTCATGCGCCACCAGGTGGCGTTCGAAACCAAGGATCCGGGCCTTTTGGCGACGTTGCGTTCGGATACGCAGGCGGCGCTGCAGGCGATCGTGGACGACATGATCCTCGCGGTGGCGTCCACGGGCGTCGAGGTGCGTTCGCCGGAATGGTACTTCGACCCCAAGAGCGGCGAGTGCGGGATCGTGGACTACGTTGACGAGAGCGGCCAGCGGCGCATTCTGCACAAGGTCCAGGCGCACCCGCTGCTCAAGCCGCTGATGGACTTCATCAGCAAGAACAACCTCACTCTCGCGGATATGGGCATGACCCCGCGGGTGCAGGAAGAGCAGGAGCTCGTCCGCGGCAACCT
>CAZHBN010000201.1:0-7468 GCA_964530405.1 uncultured Ectothiorhodospiraceae bacterium | reverse complement strand
ACAGCTCGGATGACTTCCCTATGTTAGGTGCCATTGCCAAGAAGGTCTTCGGCAGTCGCAACGAACGCGTGATTCGCCGTATGCGCAAGACCGTCCAGCGCATCAACGCGTTGGAGGCGGATCTGCAGGAGCTTGATGACGACGCACTCGCTGCCCGAACCGGCGAGTTCCGCGAGCGACTGGACAAGGGAGAGAGTCTGGACGACCTCCTGCCCGAGGCGTTTGCGACTGTGCGCGAGTCCGCGCGACGGGTTCTCGGGATGCGCCATTTCGATGTGCAGCTCATCGGCGGGATGGTCCTGCACGAGGGCAAGATCGCCGAGATGAAGACCGGCGAGGGCAAGACCCTGGTGGCGACCCTGGCGGCGTATCTCAACGCGTTGCCGGGCGACGGGGTGCATGTCGTGACTGTCAACGACTACCTCGCACGGCGCGATGCCGAGTGGATGGGGCGCGTCTACCGCTTCCTCGGTCTGGAGGTCGGCGTGTCGGTTCCGGGCATGGACCCGGCGGCGAAGCGCGAGGCCTATGCGGCGGATATCACTTACGGCACCAACAATGAGTTCGGGTTCGACTATCTGCGTGACAACATGGCGCTGCGGCTCGCCGATCGCGTCCAGCGCGAGCGCTCATTCGCCATTGTCGACGAGGTGGACTCCATTCTCATCGACGAGGCGCGGACGCCACTGATCATTTCGGGACAGGCGGAACAGTCCAGCGAGCTCTACCAGCGCATCGACGCACTGGTGCCCAAGCTGACCCGGCAGGAAGAGGAAGAAGGGCCGGGCGACTACTATGTGGACGAAAAGGCCCGCCAGGTCTACCTCACCGAGGACGGTCAGGAGCGCGCCGAAGCCGTGCTTCGCGAGGCCGGCATGCTCGGTGCGGAGGAAAGCCTCTACGATGCGCGCAACATCTCCATGGTCCACCATCTGAACGCTGCGCTTCGGGCCCACGCGATATTCCAGCGCGACGTGCACTACCTCGTGCGCGACGGCCAGATCGTGATCGTGGACGAGTTCACCGGCCGGGCCATGCCGGGGCGGCGTTGGGGGGACGGGCTGCACCAGGCGATCGAGGCCAAGGAAGGTGTGGAAATCCAGGCGGAGAACCAGACGCTCGCCTCGATTACCTTCCAGAACTACTTCCGCATGTACGACAAGCTCTCGGGCATGACCGGCACGGCCGATACCGAGGCGTACGAGTTCCAGCATATCTACGGGCTCGAGGTGGTGGTCATTCCCACCAATAAGCCCATGGTTCGGGAGGATCACCACGATCTCGTCTATCTCGGCCAGCAGGACAAGTACAAGGCGATCCTGGAGGACATTCGGGATTGTCACGAGCGTGGCCAGCCGGTGCTGGTGGGCACCACGTCCATCGAGGCATCGGAGCTGCTCGCCCGCGAGCTCAAGCGTGCCAAGGTGCCCCACGAGGTGCTGAACGCCAAGCAGCACGAGCGCGAGGCCGGCATCATCGCCCAGGCCGGACGGCCGGGAGCGGTCACCATCGCGACCAACATGGCGGGCCGTGGCACCGACATCGTCCTCGGTGGCAATCTGGATGCGGAGCTCGCCGAGCTAGGCGAGGCGGACGAGGCGACGGTGGAGAAGACCCGGGCGGACTGGCAGGCGCGCCATGACCGGGTGGTCGAGGCCGGGGGGCTGCACGTCATCGGCACCGAGCGCCACGAGTCGCGTCGCATCGACAATCAGCTCCGCGGCCGCTCCGGGCGGCAGGGCGATCCGGGCTCCACGCGATTCTATCTCTCCCTGGAAGACAGTCTGCTGCGCATATTCGCCTCCGAGCGCGTCTCCTCGATGATGCAGCGACTCGGCATGGAGGAGGGCGAGGCCATCGAGAGCGGCATGGTCTCGCGGGTTATCGAAAACGCTCAGCGCAAGGTCGAAGGCCATAACTTCGATATGCGCAAGCACCTGCTCGAGTACGACGACGTCGCCAACGATCAGCGCCGTGTGGTCTACCAGCAGCGCGACGAGCTGCTGCGTTCCGAGGACATCTCGGAAACCATCGCCGCCATGCGCGAGGATGTGGTCAATGCCGTCATCAGTGAGCACGTTCCACCGGGCAGTATCGACGAGCAATGGAACATCCCTGCACTGGAAGAGGCGCTGGTTGCCGAGTTCAATATTCGTCTGCCGGTTCAGCAGTGGCTGGACGAGGAAGACGACCTCCACGAGGAGACGTTACGCGAGCGCATCCTCGAGCGCATCCAGGCGCAGTACGAGGAGAAGGAGCAGCAGGTCGGGTCGGCGTTGATGCGTCAGGTCGAGCAGAATTTCCTGCTGCAGGTGCTGGATTCGCACTGGAAGGATCACCTGGCGGCCATGGATCACCTGCGTCAGGGCATTCAGCTGCGGGGCATGGCGAGCCGTAACCCCAAGCAGGAGTTCAAGCGCGAAGCCTTCGAGATGTTCCAGGAGATGCTCGAGGGTATCAAGCGCGAGACCATCAAGATTCTTTCCCACGTCCAGGTGCGCTCGGAGGAGGAAGCCCAGGCGGCCGAGGAGGAGCGCCGGCGTCGCGAGGAAGCCGCGGAGCGGACGTTCCAGCACGCCGAGACGAACAGCCTGGACGAGGGGCGTGAAGAGGCGGATGGCGGGGATGAGCACCAGCCGTTCGTTCGCGAAGGACGTAAGGTGGGCCGTAACGAGCTCTGCCCGTGTGGTTCCGGACGCAAGTTCAAGCATTGCCACGGCAAGCTGGCCGGCTAAGCATGGCGGTTGGAAACGACACGCTGCCGCGCCTGCACCCGGTCCCGGGGATTCGCGTGGCCGCAGTTGCCGCGGGTGTCCGCAAACCCGGCCGCCGCGATCTCGCTCTGCTCGAGATGGCCCCGGGGGGGAGCGCTGCGGCAGTGTTCACCACGAACCGATTTCGCGCGGCGCCAGTACAGGTGGCCGAGGCGCATCTTCGCGATTCGTCTCCGCGCTACCTGGTCGTCAATACCGGCAATGCGAACGCGGGCACCGGCTCTGCCGGGGTCGACGATGCTCGCCGCTGCTGCCGGGCGTTGGCGGCGATTGCGGAGTGCGAGGAGTCGGAAGTCGTTCCGTATTCCACCGGCGTGATTGGCGAACCCCTGCCGGTGGAGCCGATTGTCGAGGGCCTGCCCGCCGTCTTCGATGCGTTGGACACGGATGGCTGGGCGGAAGCCGCGAAGGGTATTCTGACCACTGACACACGGTCGAAAGGGGCGAGCGAGCGCATCACGATCGACGGCCAGACGGTGACCGTTACCGGTATCGCCAAGGGGGCCGGCATGATCAGACCCGATATGGCGACCATGCTGGCCTTCATCGCGACCGACGCGGCTCTGGAGCCAGGGCTCGCGCGCCGCTTGCTGCGAGAAGCCACGGGCAGGAGCTTCAATCGCATTACCGTGGATGGCGACACGTCCACCAACGACGCGTGCACGCTGCTAGCCAGCGGCTGGAGTGGCGTCTATATCAATGATGGTGATGGCGCCGGCTGCAAGGCGTTTGCAGCCGCTCTGGAGCGTGTTTGCACCACGCTGGCCCGGGCGGTCGTGCGTGATGGCGAGGGTGCGACCCGGGAAATCCAGATCACCGTCAGCGGTGCCGCCTCGGAAGCGGAGGCCGAGCGGGTCGCCTTCACTGTCGCCGAATCTCCATTGGTAAAGACGGCGGTGTTCGCTGGTGACCCGAACTGGGGCCGTCTGCTCGCGGCCGTCGGGCGCGCGGGTATTGGCGACCTGGAGGTGAGTGGGGTGCGTATTGCCCTGGATGGCTATGTCATCGCTGAAGGGGGGGGGCGTGCGGCGTCATACGACGAGGACGAAGCGGCGCGGCGTATGGCCGCGGATATCGTTCCCGTGGATATCGACCTCGGCCGCGGAACGGCCGGCGCCACTGTCTGGACCTGCGATTTTTCCTACGAATACGTGCGCGTCAACGCCGACTACCGCACATGAGCGAGCATCCGGCCGCTGAGTCAGCCGTACACGTGGCCGTGGGCGTAGTCAGCGGCTCGGACGGACGGGTGCTCATCTCGAAGCGGCCGCATGCGGTTCATCAAGGGGGGCTTTGGGAGTTCCCGGGGGGCAAGGTGCGCCCGGGTGAGCCCGTTCGCGACGCGGTGGTCCGCGAGCTCCGCGAGGAGCTCGGTATTGACGTGGAACCGCTCCATCCGCTTATCCAAGTGCCCTATCGTTATCCCGACAAGACGGTCGTGCTCGACGTCTGGCACGCGCGTCATGTCGGTGGTGCGCCGGCCGCGCTCGAGGTTGCCGATTGGCGTTGGGTCGTTCCGCGAACGCTTCGGGACTATGCATTTCCGGCGGCCAACCGTCCCATCGTGCATGCGGCGAGTCTGCCCACACGCTATGCCATCACGCCGCCGAATGCATCGGTGAAAGAGCTGCTGGACGGTTTGGAAGCCACGCTGGCAGCGGGTGTCGGCCTCGTGCAGTGGCGGCGCCCCGATTGCGATGATGCGCTGATCCGGGTTGCGCAGGCACGTTGTCGTGCGGCCGGTGCGCAGCTACTGCTCAACGATGCGCCCGCGCGCGCCGAGCGTCTTGGCGCCGATGGCGTGCATCTCAGCGGTACCCGTTTGCGGGAGGTGTCGGAACGACCCCTGCCTTCAGACCGGTGGGTTGCGGCCTCCTGCCACGATCCCGAGGAGCTGGCACTGGCACAAGCGCACGACGTGGATTTCGTCGTCCTTTCGCCCGTAGCGCCGACACCCAGTCATCCAAACCGTGCTGCGCTTGGCTGGATGCGTTTCACTTCATGGGTGAAGACGTTTCCACTGCCGGTCTATGCTCTCGGCGGCGTCGGGGATGCGGACCTCACGCGGGCTCGGGAGGCGCGCGCCCAGGGAGTCGCCGGCATTCGCGGTCTCTGGCGTACTGCCGTTGGCTGAATAATAGCCTGATCGCCGCCCGCGGTAGGTCGGGCATCACTCGTGGTCCGGGTCGCTCTCCCCCTCGTAGCCCTCGGGTATCTCGGCGGGTTCGCCCGGTATCCGGTGAGTACCGTCTACCCAAGCGCCCAGGTCGATGAGTCGGCAGCGTTCGCTGCAGAACGGTCGGTGAGGTGAGCGCTCGGACCATTCAACCGATCGCTCACATGTCGGGCATCGTACGTAACTCGTCATAGCGTGTGCGAATACGGCGTACGCGTGGAAACGGGAACTCTACCATGGCAGCTTCCGGCCGGTGAGATCCCGGCTAGATCGCGCAGCGTTCGAGAATGAAGTCGATGTCCTCCTCAATTTGCTGCGGACGCTCCGTGGCACTGCCCTGACGCAGGAAACGGATGGTACAGAAATGCTTGCTGCCGCTGATTTCCGGGAAACACGGGGCCGTTGCAGGCATGCTCACGCGCAGCAACTGGTACGGCGAGCCACGTTCCAGGCTGGATTGATAGTTGCCTTTGTGCGCGGTTTCATGCACAGGGTCCGCGCTTTCCCGCAGCAACGAGAGGATACGGGCGGTGGCTTCGTGCAGGATTGCGAATCCCGCGTACCAGCTTTCCAGGTCTTCGCGACGTTGTTCGGGCGAATGATGGAGCCAGAGGTGGTAGGCGGGTAGGTCGAATGCGCAAGTGCCGCCCATGATGCCGGAGCGCTGGGCCACCGCCGCCAGGAATTCGTTGTCCCGTACTATCGAAGGGATGCCCGGCGGGGCGGCGCGCAAGCGCTCGGCGAGGTCTCGGCATTCATCGAGTACGGGCCCAAGCAGGGTGGGATCCACGCCCGGGCGTTTTTCCAGCGCTTCCAGCGAGCCCACGAGTTGCTCCAGCTCTTTCTGGATATCCGAGCGGAGATCCCCGCGGGATAGCAGGGCGACGATATCCACCAGCGTTGCGACCGCAACGCGACTGTGCCATTCGGTTTCGCCGCGCACTCCGAACCAGCCGTGCTCGAATAGGAATTCCAGCCGCAGCAGTGTACGTACCCGTTCATTGAGAGGGTGCTCGTAGATGATGCGCTCGCGCTCGGAGTCGGTCATGTTGCTCATGTCCCAAATAACGAAGCCCTTATTGTGGCGCAGGGACGTGATCCGCACCAACCCGTCGTCGGATAGCGTCAGTCGGTGTGTTGGCGCGCGAGAAGCAGATACCGTCTGTGCAATTCGTGTACGCGTTCGTGCAGCGTCTCCGCTGAAGCGCGATTGTCGAGAATGTCGTCGGCATGTGAAAGTCGCGACGCGCGGTCAGTCTGCGCGGCGAGCGCGGCGCGCGCCTCATCGGCCGTGCTTCCGTCCCGGGTCTGCAGACGGGCGATCTGGTCGCTTTCATCGACGTCGACGACGAGTACCCGGTCGACGAGTCGATCCCATCCTGACTCCACCAGCAACGGAACGACGAGGACGACGTAAGGGTGACGGCTTTTCGAGATGCGGTTGTGTACCCGCGTTTCAATCCTCGGGTGAAGGATCGCTTCCAGCCGCTCACGCGCATCGGGATCGGCAAAAATGCGGCGGCGCAGAGCGGATCGATCAAGGGCGCCTGAGCCGTCCAGTACAGCTTTACCGAACGCGTCCACGACGCGCTTCAGCCCCTCGCTGCCGGGTTCCACGACTTCCCTGGCAATCTCATCGGTGTCCACGACGTCCGCGCCCAGCGCGGCGAATTCCCGGGCTACCGTGGTCTTGCCGCTGGCTATACCGCCGGTCAGGCCGATGACCAGTGTCATGAGGTCAAGTGGCCGGTGCGGCTAGGGCGGCGCCATGTGGCGGAGCCGGGGTTCGTCATTAAGCGGTCGCCGGCCGCGCAGGGTTGTGGGCCCATCAGCTCAGGCCCGAGAATCGGAGATAGGTGCCGGTGATTTGGTCGCCCCACAGCAAAGCGATCCAGCCCGCGGCAGCCAGATAGGGGCCGAACGGGATCGGTTGATCGCGATGGCGGCCGAGCCCGGCGATGAGCGCGATGCCCACCACGGCACCGACGAGTGACGAGAGGATTATCACCAGCGGCAGGCTCTGCCACCCAAGCCACGCGCCCAGCAGCGCAAGCAGCTTGAAATCCCCGTAGCCCATGCCTTCTTTCCCGGTGACGAGCCGGAACGCCTGGTAAACACTCCAGAGCGCCAGGTATCCGGCGGCGGCGCCGATGATGGCCTCCCTGGGGCCGACGAACACGCCGGCGAGGGCGAGAAGCAGGCCGAGCCACACGCCCGGTAGGGTCAGGTTGTCAGGGAGGAGTTGATGATCCAGGTCGATGATGGTCAGCGCAATGAGCCACCACGTCAGAACGAGCCCTGCCGCAGCGGCGGCACTCCAGCCGAGTTGCCACCACGTCACCAGGGAAAGCAGCGCCGTTGCGGCTTCAACGATCGGATACCGAGCCGAGATTCTCGCATGACACGCCCGGCAACGTCCTCGCAATAGCAGCCAGCTGACGATCGGGATGTTGTCGAGCGCATGCACTGGTGATTGGCACGAGGGGCAGTGGGAAGCCGGGTATGCCAGTCCCAGCGC
>CAZHBN010000200.1:0-7565 GCA_964530405.1 uncultured Ectothiorhodospiraceae bacterium | reverse complement strand
GCTCGTCGCTCAGCGCAGCGGCGAGTACACGGCCGTCGCGCCTGAGCCGCTCGAGTATCCGGGCGCGGCGCTCTTCCGGAAGTCGTGACATTGCGTGTTTCTGCCGGAGTTTGCGTGTTTGTGCACGTTACCGGAGCGTTTGCCGCCGGGCAACCGGTTGGCTAACAGGTCGGTTTCTCCCCGTGCCGAGAGCCCGCGTCCCAGCCTGCTCGGCGATTCGGTCCGCCATGGGAGTCGGCGCCTTGCCTGGATCGAGCCGAGGTGTGTGAGAGATTTTCCGACGAATGGACACGTGGCCCCCCGTCGTTGACCTCGTTGTCTCACCGGACCCGGCCGGGAGCGCCGTGAGGCGGCTGTCGCGGTGCCGGTGCAACCGGTGAGTTCTGGCGGCGTTACCCGACGAAAGCAGGCACTGTGTGTAGGGGTGCAATGGAATTGCGTATCGGGACGCCGGCGTGCGTGGCCTGTTGACCGGTGGCCCATGGGCTTTCGCCTTGACCGGTATCGTCCCCCCGCCACACTTGCCGTAATGGCGCCGCGTCCCGTCGGCGCCCACGGAGGTTGGCACTATGCTCATTCGTGAGCTCGAGAAGGTGGCGCGTTCCGATGCGGCCGTGGATGCCGGTGACTGGTTGAGCCGGCGGTTGGTGCTCGCCCGCGACGGTGGCGGCTATTCACTCCACGACACGGTGATGCGCGCCGGTAGCGAGACGCTGGTTCATTACCCCCATCATTTCGAATCGGCCTACTGCATCGAGGGGGAGGGTGAGCTGGAGAGTCTCGTGGACGGGCAGCGGCATCCGATTCGCCCTGGCGTCGCCTACGTCCTGGACAACCACGACCGCGTCTGTATCCGCGCGCGCACGGATCTGCGGCTGGTTTGCGTGCTTTCCCCCGCGCTCACCGGCGCGGAGCGCCTGGACGAAGCCGGTGGCTATCCGCTTGCTGCCGGGGCTCACCCGGCCCTGCGCAAGAAGAATGTCTTCGTGGTGGGGCTGAACGACTTCAACCTCGGTCGCCTGCAATCCATTCGCAACGCGGAAAACTACAACTTCCTCAAGCTCCTGGACGTGGAGGACGTGCTGGAGCAGGAGAACTACGATATCGACCGCATCCTCGAGAAGGCCAGATCGCAGCTGCTCGCCTTTCCGGGTCCGGTGGACGGCCTGATCCACTACATCGACTTTCCGGTAAGCACCACGGTGCCCATCCTCTGCCGCGAGTTCGGTATGCCGTCGGCTTCCCTGGAAGCCGTGCTCAAGTGTGAGCACAAGTACTGGAGTCGGCTGGAGCAGCAGCGCTGCGTCCCGGAGCACATTCCGCGTTTCGCCGCCTTCGATCCGTTCGACGACGCGGCCCTGGACAACCTCGGTCTGGACTTTCCGTTCTGGGTGAAGCCGATCAAGTCGTTCTCCTCGTATCTCGGTTTCAAGATCCGCAACGAGCGCGACTGGGCCCACGCCATCAAGGAGATCCGTGCCCACATCGGGCGTTTCGAGGCGCCGTTCGACCGTTTGCTCTCGTTCGTGGATCTGCCCGCCGAGATCGCCGATATCGGCGGCGGCAGTTGCATCGCGGAGGGGCTCATCGGCGGGCGGCAGTGCACCCAGGAAGGCTTCGTGCACAAGGGCCAGCTGCGCGTCTACGGCACGGTGGACTCCCTGCGAGAGCCCAACGGGTCATCGTTCAGCCGCTATCAGTACCCCTCGCGCCTGCCCGCACGGGTGCGCAAACGCATGACCCGCATCGTCGAGCGCTTCATGGCGCACATCGGCTATGACAACGCGCCGTTCAACGTGGAGTTCTTCTGGGATGCGAACACCGACCAGATCTGGCTCCTGGAGGTCAATTCCCGGATCTCGGAGTCCCACGCCGATCTCTTCGCCAAGGTCGACGGTGCCTCCCATCACGAGATCGCCACGGATCTCTCCCTGGGCCAGCGCCCGCGGCTGCCCTATCGGGAAGGGGAGTTTGCCTGTGCCGCGAAATTCTTCATTCGCGCCTACCGCGATGCAGTGGTGACGCGGGTGCCGGGGCGCGAGGAGATCGATCGGGTGGAACGCGAGATCCCCGGTACCCTCGTCAAGATCATTCCGCAGCCTGGCCAGCGCCTCTCCGAGCTCATGGACCAGGATAGCTACAGCTATACGTTGGCGATCATGTGGATCGGCGCGAGCTCACCGTCGCAGTTGCAGCGCCGTTACGAACGGGCCGTCGAGCTGCTCGAGTTCGATTTCGATGAGCAGCAGACCGCCGCGGGTGTCTGATCGGGGGCCTGAGGTCTATACGGACGCTTTCTCGGTATCGGGCGGCTGCAGTGCCTGGGGATCCAGCTCCAGCAGCGACGCGGTCGCCCGTACCAGCGCCTGCGTGACCCGGAACGTCGTGGTCAGGGACACCCATTCGTTTGCGGCGTGTGCCTGGGATATGTCTCCCGGGCCGTAGAGCACTGTGGGCGTATTCGCGATGCGCACCCATGCCGACATATCGCAGCCGTAGGGAGCCCCGGCAATGCGGGGACGCTCGCCGAAAGCGACCTGACCGGCATCGCAGAGGTAGTCTACCAGCGGGTGATCGCCCGGTGTTTCCGCCGAGCCGAACCCGGCGGCTCGCCAGTGAAGGCGGGGAGGATGCTCGGTCAGCCAGTGATTGTCGGCGAGTCCCTCGGTGAGGGCCCGTTCGAAGCGCGCTTTCGCCTCGGAGGTGGTCTCGTTGAGGGTGACGCCGATGCGCAATTCCACCTGGAGGCTGTCCATGACGCTCGACGACCAGGATCCACCGCGGATGAGTCCTACGTTGGTGGCGTAGGGCAGCTGCAGTTCCCGCATCAGGGGGTGGGTCTCGTCGGCGTTGATGGCCGCTTCGGCATCGCGCAGGACGTCGTGCACGGCCAGGTAGTGCTCCAGTGCGCTCTCGCCCATGAGGCGCTTGCTCGCGTGGGCGGCTGCACCGGGAATCTCGAGCAGGCAGGACATCGCCCCGGCGTGGGCGACGATGACCTCGGGATAGCCGTCGCGGCAGGTGGGTTCGGTAACGATCGCCGCGTCCGCGGTCCAACCCCGGCGAATGGCCGCGAGCGTACCCAGACCGCTGTCCTCTTCGGCGGGAACGGCGATGAATACCACGCGGCCCGGGAAGTCCCGCGGTCCGCGCGCGAATGTCTCGAATGCCTCCAGTGCGGCGACGACGCCGGATTTCATGTCCGAGGCGCCGCGCCCGTAGACGCGATCGCCGTCGACGAAACCGGAATAGGGGTCCCGATCCCACTGGTCGTAATCGCCGGGCGGTACCACGTCCACGTGGCCGGTGAGCAGGACGGTGGGTCCCGGGCGGGCACCGCGGATCATGCCCGCAACCACAGGGACCCACGCGCGCTCGACCTCGTGGCCGGGGTAGGCCGGGTCCACCAGGAGGCGGGCAATGCCGTCGTACCAGTAATCCACTTCGGCACCGCCACTGCTCAGCCAGTCGGCGATATGACGGATTGCCTGTTCCTCGTCCCCCGTGACCGAGGGGATGCGTACGAGGCTGACGAGCCGGTCGCGAAGTCGCTCTCCGTCGAGCAGCGTAGTTCGGTCTTTCATGGCAATCTCCCGACTCAGACGTTGTCCCGCGGCACGGTGATGTCCCAGTCATCGCGGTAGACCGTGCGCCCGTTCTCCTGCGCCTCCAGCGACGCGGTGATGTAGAAGTTGGCGGCATCGGCGCTCATGGCCGTGTGCGTGAAAGTCCGCACGTTCCAGTCATCACGTCGGAAGCCGAGTACCCAGTGCGTCTCACCTTGCGGTGAGTGAACGTCCTCGCCGCGGGCGGTATAGCGTTCGTGGCCGCGCTTCTCGATCTCGGTGCCTGTGTCCTCGAGCCGGTAGATGCCCTCGGAGTCCTCGATATCCAGTGTGTAGGTGTCGTGCTCCAGGTCGTGGGTGATGTGCCAGGTGTGACGGCTCGGTTCGAGTACCAGGTTGGGAGCGGGAATCGAGCCGGTGGGTTTGGCCAGCTCGGGGAGCTCGGCATCCAGGGACTGTGACGGGCGCACCGGCAGCGTCAGCGTGCTCGCGCCGGTCCACACGGTCATGTGTACCCGCTCCGGCGGAGGCCACGCCACGGGCCAGTAGGAAGTGGACAGGGAGAGTCGGATGCGGTGACCGGCGGGAAACATCTGGCCCACCTCGTTGAGTGCCAAGCTGACGCGGTAGCGCTTGCCGGGCTCCAGCGGTTCCGGATGCTCGTGACTGTCGCGATGGGTGAGGTTGAGCAGGCCGTAGGTCACGCGGGTAATGCTGCCGTCCGGGCGCACGTCGCCCAGGCGGGCGGCGATCATCGCCACCGGCCGGTCCACCGCGAGCTCCAGCTCGATCCGCGGGGCCCCGAGGATTTCCAGGTCTTCCTCGAGCGGCTCCGTGTCGAACACCAGCGAGCCGGCGTCGTCGTCACGCTGGTCGCCGGATAGATCCGGGCCGTCGGCGTAGGAGCACCACTTGCCGGCCATGAGGCCGGTGCGCAGTGGCGAGGTGAAAGTGAACTCGGTTTCGGTGACGTTCTCGCCGGGGTCGGCGAGGTGTCCTTCGCCGAGGGCCAGGCGCTGCTCGGTGACGTTCGGCGCCGGCCAGGCCCGTTCGCCGACCCAGTGACCCGGGCGAAGCTCGTAGCGCCGCGCCGGCGGCACGCTGTCCATCATCCAGGCGCGCAGCATGGGCTCGTCCATGATGCCGGTATCCTTGCCCTTGAGCCAGCAATCCCACCAGCGCAGGCATTCCTGGAGGAAGCCGATGGCCGGTCCCGCCTCGCCGAGGTGGGGGTAGCGATGGCTCCACGGGCCGACCAGGCCCTTACGGGGCACGTCCAGGTTGGCGAGCATGCGGAACACGGCGTTGGAGTATCCGTCGGCCCAGCCGCTGACGGCATACACGGGGCACTGCACCTGGCTGTAGTCCTCGCAGACGGAGCCGTGCTTCCAGAATTCGTCCCGGTGCTGGTGGTAACTCCATTGCTGGAGCCACAGGCCGCTGCCCTTCAGCCGTTCCAGCCACATGTCGCGCCATCTGTCGCCGACTACCGCCGGGTCCGGCGGGCAGGAGTTGCCGGCGAACATCACCGAGGCCCACGAGAGGTTGTCCACGAGCATGCAGCCGCCCATGTAGTGAACGTCGTCGGCGTAACGGTCGTCCGTGGAGCAGACGGTGACCACGGCCTTGAGTGCCGGTGGCTGCAGAGCGGCGATCTGCAGGCCGTTGAATCCGCCCCAGGAGATGCCGATCATGCCGACGTTGCCGTCGCACCAGGGCTGGGTGGCCAGCCACTCGATGATGGCGACGCCGTCGTCGAGCTCCTGGGGCGTGTACTCGTCGACCAGCACGCCTTCGGAATCGCCGCTGCCGCGGATGTCGACTCGAACCGAGGCGTAGCCGTGACCGGCGAAATAGGGATGGTTGAGCTCGTCACGGGGACGGGTGTGGTCGCTCTTGCGGTAGGGAATGTATTCCAGGATCGCCGGTACCGGGTGCTCGTCTGCGCCCTCCGGCAACCAGATACGCGCGGCGAGCTGAACGCCATCGGCCATGGGGATCCAGACCCCGTCGAGCTCGCGGACCTCATGGGGAAAGATGTTCACCCGTCGCATGCGATTCCCTCCTCGCCGTTCAATGCCCGGATGTCGAAGCGCAGCCGCCGCCGGCACGCACGGTAGGCCTCGCGCAGGTGCTCCGGGCTCGATCCGCCCAGATAGATGAGCGCGAGCACATAGCTGTAGCTGTCCTGGTGGGTCAGCGCGGAAAGCCGCGTGCCGGGCAACACGTGGGGTTCGTAGGTGAACCCCGGAAACTCAGCCTGTAACGCGGTTACCTCGGCGGGCGAGGGGACGTTTTCCACGACACCGTCACTGTAGTGACGCAGGAAGCAGCAAGCGGCGTAGTCGTGGGGCCCCCGGCCGTGTGTGAATCTCGGCTCGCGCCCCAGCGCCACGTCGACGACGACGGCGTGATTGGACGCGCCGTCGACTTTCTCGAAGAGGTCGCTATGGTGCTGCGCGATGCGCGTGTTGATCTCCAGCAGCCAGACCCGATCAGCACCGCGGTCCCAGAAGAACTCCACGTTGAACGCCGACTGATCGAAGCCGATGTGGGCGAGCACGCGATCGGTGATCGCCTCCATGCGCCGGATGACCCGGGCGGGTAGACGTGTTGGGTATTGGTAGCGCAGGAACGTGGAGCCGTTGCGGGCCCGGATGGAGTCGATGACGCCGTGGAAATGCACCACGCCGTCGAACACGTACCCTTCGAGCGTGCATTGGCGACCGCCGATGATCGACTCGGCGATGCAGTAGTGCCCGTCGACGCGGGCCACGTCCTCCGGCAGATCGGCGAGTCCGAGGATGTGATTGAACGGTTCGGCGAAAATGCCGATGTGTGCACGTATCTGCTCCACGGCCGCGTGGAACTCGTTCGCATCGTCGATCCGGAAGCCGAGGAACGAGCCCGCCGACTTGACGGGCTTGATCCAGAACGGGAAGTCGAGGCTGAGCCCGGCGAGCGGGTCAGCGGCGAATGGATCGAAAACCTCGAAGCGCGGGATGTTCTCCGGGACGACTTCCCGTTGCGCGAGCCGGCTCCAGTACTTGTGCTCGCAGCGAAGCAGCGCGGCGAGCGACGGCGCACGCAGCCCGAATCGCTGGGCAAGTACGGGGATCATGGTGCTTACGGGGAAGTCGACATAGCCGATCACCGCATCCACGGTCTCGCCGGAGCTCGCCATGCGTTGCTCGGCCCGGCGGATCATGTCCGCGATCGGAAAGTGATCGGCTTCCAGGATTTCCTCCGGATCCAGAACGCCGATGAACCGGCACTCTTCGGCGCCGGGAACGCCACGAAGCTTGCGCAGATTGAAGTCGTCGAGCCCGAGGACGTAGACGTTGTACTGGCGCACGGTTCGCCTCTTCCGCTGGCCGGTGGAGTGCGTCGCCACCGTGGCCGCACTGCTGTGTATCTCACTCAGGCAAGCATAGTCGATGGCCGCCGATGCCAAGCCTGGCGGCGTGTGGGGGGCGAGTCGGTGAGCGGCACTGACGGGTGTGGCGACCATGGTGTAACATCGGCCGCCTTTCCCCGATTGCCGACGTACTGAAAGGACCGTTTACTGATGGTCGAAGTCAACACCGTCAATCAAACCCTGGAAGACCTCAAGGGACGTGCCGAGTCCCTTAGGGGGTATCTTTGACTACGAGACGAAGAAAGAACGTCTCGAAGAGGTCAGCCGCGAGCTCGAGAACCCGGACGTCTGGAACGATCCCGATCGCGCGCAGGCCCTGAACAAGGAACGTGCTTCCCTGGAGCACGTCGTGACCATTCTCGATCGATTGCTCTCGGGCCTGGACGACGCCGTGGAACTGGTGGAGATGGCCCGCGAGGAAGACGACGCCGACACCCTGACCGCGGTGGAGTCGGATCTTGCCGGTTTCGAGAGTGACGTCGCCGCGCTGGAATTCCAGCGCATGTTCTCCGGCGAGATGGATGGCCAGAATGCCTTTCTCGACATCCAGGCGGGTTCCGGGGGCACCGAAGCCCAGGACT
>CAZHBN010000199.1:0-7589 GCA_964530405.1 uncultured Ectothiorhodospiraceae bacterium | reverse complement strand
CACAATGTCTGCCGGCATCGCGGGTCGCGGCTGTGCACCCAGGCCCGTGGCAAGACGGCCAAGCTGGTATGCCCCTATCACCAGTGGACCTACGAGCTCGATGGGCGGCTTCTGTTCGCGGGCACGGGCATGGGGAACGATTTCGACCGCGAGGCGTTCCCCCTGAAGCCTGTCCACGTGCGTACCGCCGGGGGCTACATCTTCATCTCCCTGGCCGAGCAGCCCCCGGAGATCGACGGCTTTCTCGCCGACCTCGCCGAATACCTCGAACCCTACGATCTGGACAATGCGCGGGTGGCGGCGGAGAGCAACATCGTCGAGCGCGCGAACTGGAAACTGGTGATCGAGAACAACCGCGAGTGCTATCACTGCGCCGGCGCCCATCCGGAGCTGCTGCGCACGCTGCAGGAATGGGATGACACCAACGACCCGCGTGCTCCGGCGGACTTCCAGGCGCAGGTACAGCGCAAGGCGGCGGAGTGGGAAGCCCAGGGCATTCCCCATGCGCGGGTGGCGCACGGGTTGCGCAATCGCATCGTGCGCATGCCGTTGCTCGATGGCCGCCATTCCATGACCCTGGATGGCACACCCGCCTGCCGGCGGCTGATGGGGCGGATCAACGACCCCGACCTCGGGTCCATGCGCATCCTGCACCTGCCCAATAGCTGGAGCCACGCGCTCGCAGATCACCTGATCGCCTTCCGGGTACTCCCCCTGGGCCCCCAGCAAACCCTGGTCACCACCAAGTGGCTGGTGCACGGACAAGCGGAGCCGGGCTCCGATTACGACGCGGACAACCTGCGCCGGGTGTGGGACGCCACCAACGACCAGGACCGCCGCCTGGCCGAGGAGAACCAGCTGGGAATCAACTCGATGGCCTATGAGCCCGGTCCGTACTCGCCGAGCCATGAGTTCGCGGTGATGAATTTCCTCGAATGGTACGAGGACGCCATGCTCGCCCATCTCGAGCAGGCCCCGGCCCTGGCGGCAAGCGGCGGCAGCGGCTAGCGCACCGGCGTCACGGTGCGTTGCCCTGTGGTCTCGCCAGGGTCAGTCGCGGCGACGAGTCGTAGCGGGAGCGGCGGCGAGTTGGCGTGACACCGCCCTGGCGAGACCGGGCGCGCCCTTCAGGGATGCTATCCGCCTCCGGGCGGCAAACGCCGTGTGTCTTGTGTTTGCTCGATCTATCGCGACAATGGGGCGAGCGCGTCCGACACGGAGCACGGCTGGCCATGCAGCGTTGGCTGATTACCATCGGGATCATCGTGCTGCTGATCGGGTTGCTGTGGCCGTGGATCAGCAAGCTCGGGCTGGGTAGGCTGCCCGGGGATATCCTGATCAAACGTGAAGGGTTCTCGTTCTACTTTCCGATCACCACGTCCATCATCGTGAGCATCGTGGTGAGCGTGCTTATCTGGCTGTTCCGGAAGTAGGGTTCGGGCCCACTAGGCCTCGCCGCCGGCTATGGGCAGCCAGCGCACCGGCGTGCCCGCCGGCACGCGCTCGGTGCCCGCCGGCAGATGCACGAACGCGTCCGCCTCGCAGAGGTTGCTCAGCATGTGCGAAGCCTGATGATCGCTGGGCGCCACGCACACGCGCCCCTCGTCATCGACCCGCCGCACGACCCGTACCCAGGTTGCCCGCGCTGCATCGCCGCGCAGCTCACCGCTGGCGATGGCAGTACGCCACTGCGGCCCGGGCGTGGCGACCCGCTGCAGAAGATCGATGAGTCGACGGATATACACGGCGGCCCCGACCAGCGTCGCGCCGGGATTTCCCGGCAGACCGAGCAACGGCACCCCTGCCGGTGACACACCGAGATACAGGGGTTTACCCGGCTTCTGGCGCACCCGCCAGAACACCTGCTCGACACCCAGCGAACCGGCCACCGGAATCACCAGGTCGTGCTCGCCCACCGAGACGCCTCCGGTGGAAACCACCAGGTCACCGTCGGCCAGGGCGTCGGCCATCGCCGCGCGAAGTGCCTCTTCGTCGTCGCGCACGTAACGCACCGCCACATCGGTGACACCCCGTTCAGCGAGCCACCCCGCGAGCAATGGCCCGTTCGCATCCGGCACGGCCCCCAACGGAAGCTCTGCGCTGGCCGGCACGACCTCATCCCCGGTAACCAGCACGCGCACGCGCGGCAGAGGACGCACATCGATCTCCGCCAGCCCCGCGGCTGCCAGTGCGGCGACGCGGCCCGCGGTTAGCCGCGTGCCCGCGCCGAGCAACGGCGTGCCGCTCGCGATCTCCTCACCGCGGCGCCGGATGTTGTTGCCCTCGGCGACCGGCGCGGGAAAGCTCGCAACCCCGTCGCCGGCCACCACGTCCTCCTGGCGCACCACGGCATCGGCCCCGTCCGGGACGAGACCGCCGGTAAAGATGCGCATCGCCTGACCCGGGTGAAGTCGCGCCCGCTCGCCCTGGATCGAGGCCGCGACCTCACCGGCGAGGGGCAGTGTTACCGGTGCGTCGTCGGTGGCCGCGGCGATGTCGGCGCATCGCACCGCATAGCCGTCCATCGCGCTCTGGGGAAACGGAGGAAGATCCAGCGCACTGACGACATCGCTCGCCAGCACGGCTCCCCGTGCCTCGGGCACGGCACGCCGCACGGCCGGCAGGGGGCGGGCGACCTCCAGGCAATGTGCCAGCGCCTCCTCGATGGTGATCATGTGCGATCCTCATCGTCCGGACGTTCGGCTCGGTCGGCCAGGCTGGTGCCGTCCTGCCAGGAATGGCTGCCGTCGTCGAAGAAATCGTTCTTCCAGATGGGAACACGTTGCTTGAGCGTATCGATGGCGTAACGTGCGGCCTCGAACGCTTCACCACGGTGCGGCGCGCGCACCACGATCAGGACACTGGCCTCGCCGATCTCCAGCCGCCCGGTACGGTGGACGATACGGCATACCGGCACGCCGAAGCGCTCGCGGGTTTCCGCCTCGAGCTCGCGCAGCTCCCGCTCGGCGAGCGGGGCATAGGCGCTGTACTCCATGGCAGCGACACCCCGACCGTCGTGATGGTCGCGCACCACGCCCTCGAAAACCACCAGCGCACCGCAGCGGGGGTCGTCCGTTGCGGCAAGTGCATCCATCAGGTCCAGTGGACTGTCAGTGAGATGCTCCAAGCGAACCTCCCTCAGCCCCCACTTACCGGTGGCAGCAGCACGAGCGGGCGGTCGCCGTCCACGACACTGCCCCGGGGCACCAGCGTGTCTCCCACGGCACAGGCAACCCGTGAGAGATGCGGCGCGAGTGCCGGCACTTGCGCGGAGAGCCGCTCCAGCGCCTCGTCAACGCGTATCGGTGTCGCCACCGCCAGATTCAGCCGGTCGCACCCCGCCGCCTCAGTGAGGCGGCCGTGCAGCTCGATCTCCATGATGCCTCCTCAACCGCCCAGCCCGTGCATGGTGATCGCACGCTGCACGTAGCCGGCGCTCTCGACGAACCCCTTGCCCTTGCGCCACACGGCGCCGCGGACCACGTGCTCCAGATCGTCGTCGCTCGCCCCATCGCGCAGCGGTGTCTTCAGGTCGGTGTTCACCGGTGAGAAAAGGCAGGGATAGATCTCACCGGTGGCGGTCACCCTCACACGGTCGCAAGTCGCGCAGAAGGGGTTCGAGACGGTGGATATCACGCCCAACCGGTAGTCGCCATCGACACGGTAATACGTCGCCGGCTCCCGGGTCCGTGACAGGGACTCCACATGGTGGCGTTCGGCGAGACGCTCGATGATCTCCCGCTCCGGGACGACCCGCCCCGGCTGCCAGCCACCGCGTGCATCCAGGGGCATGAATTCGATGAACCGCAGGGAAACGCCCTCGCTCATGGCCCATTCGGTGAGCGGAACGATGTCTTCCTCATTGTCGCCACGAATGACCACCGCATTCAGCTTCATGGCCAACCCGGCGTCGCGCGCCGCCCGAATACCGCCGAGCACGGCGTCGAGCTCACCGCCTCCGGTCATGGCACGAAAGCGCTCCGGATCAATGGAATCGATGCTGATGTTGATGTCATCGAGGCCGGCGGCGACGAGGTCATCGGCATGCTTGCGCAACGGCACACCGTTGCTCGTCATGGAAATACGTTCCAGCCCTTCAGCGCGCAGCGCGTCTAGGCGCGCAACCAGGTCCGCGACACCACGACGCATCAGCGGTTCGCCACCGGTGAGACGAATGTTGTCGATACCCAGACGGGTGATGAACAGTCGCGCGATGCGCTCGAGCTCCTCGAAACTCAGCAGCTGCTCCTTCGGCAACCACTCCGGATCCTCCGGCATGCAGTAATGGCAGCGGAAGTTGCAACGGTCGGTAAGCGATAGCCGGAGCTTGTGCTTGCTGCGCTCGAACCGATCCACCAACGGCCCCGCCGTCGGCGGAAAAGCGCCGCGGCTGACAATCGTCGGTTCGCCGGAATTACTCATGGTCACCACCCTGACTATCCGCCGATTCGGACAGCCATCGTCAGTACGCCGACGGTCCCCGCGCCGGGGAACCGGCTTCTCCAGTGCAGGGATCACATTAACACCATTGTCGACAATAGCCGAGCATGGTTGCGCACCTACGTGTGAATCCCGGCCCGACGGCGGGTACGGAAGCGCCCGGGCAAAGCCACGCGCGCCGTCCATTCCGCCGTGCGAAAGCTGACGGTAGGCTTATCGAAATGGCGGATAATGGGTAACGGCATCGAGGGGGCTCGCGAGCGCTGCGGGACAGCCCCACGCTGACACTTGGTCGATACCCAAAAAAGAACAAGGGGTTACGGCGTACCGTAACCCCTTGTTTTTGTTGGCTGGGGGACTAGGATTCGAACCTAGGTTGACGGAGTCAGAGTCCGCTGTCCTACCACTAGACGATCCCCCAATGGAAACCGGTTTAGCGCTTCGAGAACTGCGTCGCCCGACGCGCCTTGTGCAGGCCGATCTTCTTACGCTCGACCATGCGGTCGTCACGAGTGACATAACCGGCGCGACGCAGGGACGGCTTGAACTCACCGTCGTACTGGGCCAGCGCCCGGGTGATGCCGTGCCGGATGGCACCAGCCTGCCCCGTCGAGCCGCCGCCGCAGACGGTAACATAAGCGTCAAACCGATCGGAAGTCTCGGTGAGCTCCAGCGGCTGACGCACGATCATGCGCGCAGTCTCACGGCCGAAGTACTCGTCGAGGGGACGGCCGTTGACCGTGATCTGACCATTACCGGGGCGCAGGAAAACACGCGCCTGGGAGGTCTTGCGACGACCGGTACCGTAATACTGTTCCACTGCCATGATCCGTCTACCGTTTCTTCAGCGCTTTGCGGCGTCTTAGATATCCAGCGCCTGCGGCTGCTGGGCGTGATGGTTGTGCTCGGTGCCCGCGTAGACCTTGAGCTTCTTGAGCATCTGCCGGCCCAGGGGACCCTTCGGCATCATGCCCTTCACAGCAAGCTGCACCACCTGCTCGGGGGCGCGCTCCTGGAGCTTCTCGTAGGTAAAGGTCTTGCCGTTACCGACATAACCCGTGTGCTTGAAATAGGTCTTCTGCTTCGTCTTCCGACCGGTGACGGCCACCTTGTCCGCGTTGACGATGACGATGTAATCGCCGGTGTCCACATGCGGGGTGAACTCGGGCTTGTGCTTGCCACGCAGCCGGAACGCGACCTCCGAGGCCAGCCGGCCGAGGGTCTTGCCCGCGGCATCGACCACGTACCAGTCACGCTTCACATCAGCCGGTTTCGCGCTGAAGGTCTTCATCGAACCTGATCTCCGAAGCAGTCGCTCCTAAGGAAGGGCGGCAATACTACACAATCCGCGATTGCCCGACAACCACCCTGCACAAAGGAACGCGGCCATCCGGGCCGCGCCAATAATACACCAAAGGAGAATCGAAACAGGATGCCGCGGCGTTGCAGCCGGCGGCACGTTCAACCGGCGAAGATTTTCGACAGCTTCGGGGATCCTGTCAACCCGTCCTGCGGAAGTCCACGGGACGGCGATACAATGCGACCATCGTCATATGAGGGCACAGTCACGATGACCGCACGCCGATACACACCCGCCGACCGACTCATCGACCACTTGGACCAGGGCTTGCGCACGGTATTCGGCAACCCGCCAACGACCGGCCGCCCGCACCCGGCCGCAGGCGTGGCGGAGGGCGAGCTCAGCGAGGCCGACCGCCACCACAGTGCCGGACTCATGCGCGTCAACCATTGCGGCGAGGTCTGTGCCCAGGCGCTCTACCAGGGCCAGGCGCTCACCGCACGCGATCCGGCAATACGCGATGCCATGCGCGACGCCGCCGACGAGGAGAATGACCACCTGGCCTGGTGTCGCGAACGACTTACCGAGCTGGACAGCCGCACGAGTCTGCTGGATCCGGCCTTCCACCTCGGCTCGCTCACCCTGGGCGCCGCGGCCGGCGCCGCCGGGGACCGCTGGAGCCTCGGGTTTCTCGCGGAAACCGAGCGCCAGGTGGTCCGCCACCTCTCGGGTCACCTGGAACGGCTGCCCGAAGACGACCACCGCAGCCGCGCCATCGTCACGCAAATGCGCACGGACGAGGGCGAACACGCGTCAATGGCCGTGCAAGCCGGCGCACGGGAGCTGCCCGCACCGGTGAAGCGCATGATGCAGCTCACCTCGAAGGTGATGACGACCCTGACCTACCGGTTCTGACCGCCACTGCCGAACGGGTCATCGGCGGGCAGCCGGGGCGGCGGGGCATGTCGAGCGCTCGCCGCCGGTGGCTGCGGACGCGGCTCAAACGTCCTGGGCGGGTGAGAGATTGCGCCCGGAGAAGATCTCGTTCATTTCCCGGCGCAGCTGCCGGCGTATCTCGTCCTTGCGCGCCTCGCTGAGATCCTCGGCGGACTCGCCGAAGAGGTAATCATCGACGTCCCAATCCTTCAGCAGCATCTTCGTGTGGAAGATGTTCTCCTGGAAAACGTTCACGTCGATGGTGTGATAGCGGGCCAGCGTATCCTCGGCCAGGTAGTTCTGGATCGAGTTGATCTCGTGGTCGATGAAGTGCTTGCGCCCTTCCACGTCACGGGTGAAGCCGCGCACGCGGTAATCCATCGTGACGATGTCGGAATCGAATGAATGGATCAGGTAATTGAGCGCCTTCAGCGGTGAGATCAGGCCGCAGGTGGCAACGTCGATGTCCGCCCGGAACGTGCTCACTCCCCGGTACGGGTGGCTTTCCGGATACGTGTGCACGGTGATGTGGCTCTTGTCGAGGTGCCCGAGCACGGTCTCCGGCAGCGGCCCCGGCGAAGCGGGCGCCGAGACGTACGTACCGTCGGCGCTCTCGCCGTCCTCCTCGGCGATGAGGATGGTCACGCTCGCGCCCTGCGGGTCGTAGTCCTCACGGGCAATGTTGAGGACGTTGGCACCGATGATATCCGCGACGTTGGTGAGGATCTGCGTCAGCCGCTCGGCATTGTACACCTCGTCGATATACTCGATGTATTCCTGGCGCTGCTCTGGGGTGTTGGCGTAGCAGATGTCATAGATGTTGAAGCTCAGCGACTTGGTCAGGTTGTTGAACCCGTAGAGCTTCACCCGCTTCGGCTCCGCCAATTTGCAATCCTCCCGCCAGACTCTCAGT
>CAZHBN010000198.1:0-7611 GCA_964530405.1 uncultured Ectothiorhodospiraceae bacterium | reverse complement strand
GCTACCGGACCGCGACCCCGAAACCGTGATCGACCGCAATGTCTTCCCGGTAATCACTCAAACGCCGTGGCCGACCATCCTGCGCGGGCTGAGAGCCAAGAACAGCGAGCTCGCGCTGGTTTTCTCCCGTCGCAACCGTTACGGCGCAAAGTCGTTGATCGGTGTCATCACCCACAGGGAAATCGCCCGGACGGCAGGCGCCAGCGCCGACCTGATGGACTGAAAGCCGCCATGCCAGCGCGTTCCTGCTTCGAAACCATCGCGAGGCACGATGATGTACCTCTGGATCAAAGCTCTCCACATCATTTTCATGGTCACCTGGTTCGCGGCCGTGTTCTACCTGCCACGGCTGTTCGTCTACCACGCCCAGACGGACGATGCACCGGGACATGAACGCTTCCAGGTGATGGAGCGCAAGCTCTACCGCGGCATAATGACGCCGAGCGCCGTTCTCACGGTAGCCTTCGGCGCGTGGCTGCTCTGGCTCAACCCGGCATGGCTTTCACAGGGGTGGTTGCACGCGAAGCTCGCGCTGGTTGCCGCGCTCGTCGCCTACCACCTATGGTGCGGAAAACTGATCCGCGCATTCGCCGCGAATGATAACCGCCACGGGCACGTCTGGTACCGGTGGTTCAATGAGCTGCCGGTGCTCGTATTGGTAGGCGTGGTGATTCTGGTGGAGGTGAAGCCTTATTAAGGCCACGGGGCCGAACGACGCGAGCGCCGGCCCCGCCATAGCGCCTCAGGCGTCGATCTGGCTCTGCTGGTAATTCTGCACCCCCACGCGGTCGATGAGGTCGAGCTGGGTCTCGAGCCAGTCGATGTGCTCCTCTTCATCGTCGAGGATTTTCTGCAGCAGGTCTCGACTTACGTAGTCACGCTGGGATTCGCAGTAGGCGATGCCCTCGCGCAGCAGCGGGCAGGCGTCCTGCTCCGCCTTTAGATCGCATTCGAGAATCTCGCGCACGTCCTCACCTATGGCGAGTTTGCCCAGATCCTGCAGGTTCGGCAGCCCTTCGAGAAACAGTATGCGCTTGACGAGCTCATCGGCATGCTTCATCTCGTCGATGGACTCTTCGTACTCCTTCTTGCCGAGCTTCTCGAGCCCCCAGTCCTGAAGCATGCGCGCGTGGAGAAAGTACTGATTGATGGCGGTGAGCTCGTTGGTCAGAGCGCGGTTCAGATATTCGATGACTTTCTTGTCGCCCTTCATCGCAGGTAGCTCCTGGCGCCGTGAATTGAGACCCCCAAGTCTAGGTCAATTCACCCACCGGGCACAGAGCGGACCGTAGCGACGTTCAGGCGGGATACGCCAAACCGGCCGGTACCCACTGCGGCTCGCACGTCTCCTCGGTGGCCAGGCCTTCGGCGAGCAGGGTGCGCGCCGCCGGACCGCACTTGCCACAGCAGCTGCACACGTCGAGCTCACGACGCAGATCGCGCATGGTGCGGGCACCTTCGGCAACCGCCTTGCGAATCTGGCGATCCGTCACTGCATTACAAACGCATACGTACATGGGGCACCTGCCGTTCGACTATTCGCAGAGTACCCCCGGGCGGAAAAGGATGTCAATTACGAATCGTTCGTATTCTTGCGCCAGTCGACAAACCGCTTGCCCCGCTTATTTACCGGCGCGGGTGAGCGTCCCCAACCCCTTGGTCTCCAGCGCCTCGCGCACCAGAGCACGCACCTCCTGGGGGTATTCCATGGTCAGCGCCCGCTCCAGCAGCTGCGCCGCCTCATCATGCCGGAAGCTGCGGATCACCCATTTCACGCGCAGCAATCCGACGCTGCTCATGGACAGCCCGTCAATGCCCATGGCAAACAACAGCAGGGCGGTAGCCGGATTCCCTGCCATGCCGCCGCAGACGCTCACCGGGATGCCACTGCGACCGCTCGCGCGCGCGACGTCATGAACCGCACGCAGCACCGCCGGGTGGAATTCGTCGTAAAGGCTCGCCACGCGTGGATTGTTGCGGTCGACGGCAAGGAGGTACTGCGCCAGGTCATTGGAACCGATCGAGAGAAAATCGAGGCGGCGCGCGAGGCTCTCCGTCTGGTATACCGTTGCCGGAACCTCAACCATTGCCCCGAGTTTCGGAGCCGGCAGTTCCAGCCCTTCCTCGGCGAGCTCCTGCTGCGCACGCCGCACCAGGGCCACGGATTGTTCGACTTCCTCGAGCCGACTGATCATCGGGAACATGATTTGCAGGTTCCCCAACCCCTCCGACGCACGCAGCATCGCCCTGATCTGCGTGAGGAAGATCTCCGGATGGTCGAGGGTGACACGCACGCCACGCCACCCGAGGAAGGGGTTGTCGTCGCTGATGCGGAAATACGGCAACATCTTGTCGCCCCCCACATCCAGCGTTCGCAACGTCACCGGATTGGGTGCGAACGCCGCGAGCACCTCCCGGTAGAGCCGCATCTGCTCCTCTTCGCCAGGGAAACGCTCGCGGATCATGAACGGGAACTCGGTCCGGTGCAGCCCAACGCCGTCACAGCCGACCTCCTGGGAGGACGTGATATCGGAGATGAGGCCGGTGTTGACATACAGCTTGACGCGCACGCCGTCCGGACTCTCCGCCGGCAGCGACTGAAGTGCCTGCAACCCTTCGCTGAGCTCCTGCTCCTCGCGTTGCAAGCGCCGGTACTCACGTCGAACACCACGTGTGGGTTCGACATACAGCCGCCCCTGGTAACCGTCGACGATAAGCTCGCGCCCTTCCAGCACGCTCACCCGCAAATCGCTGACACCCATCACCGCCGGCACGCCCAGCGCCCGCGCGAGGATCGCCACGTGGGAATTCGCCGAGCCAGTCGCGGAGACCACGCCGACCAGGCGCTCGCGCGGCACTTCTGCGAGTTGCGAGGCGCTCACCTCGTGGCCGACGAGGACCACCTGGCGCGGTAGCGCCCGCTGCCCGCCCGGACCGCTGGTCAGGCGCGTAATCAGCCGTCGGCCGATGTCGCGGATATCACTGGCACGCTCGCGAAGATAGCCGTCGTCCATCTCCTCGAAGCGGCGGACCTGCTCCATGACCACATCGCGCACGGCGCCGGCCGCCCATGCCCCCTCCTGGATACGCCGCTCGACCCCGGCGACCAGCGTGTCGCCTTCCAGGATTCGCGTATAAACCTCGAACAGCCGCCGCTCCTCTTCCGGCACGACCCCCTCGAGCCGCTCCGCGAACTCGGCGACATCCGCGCGCACCGCCTGTAGCGCCGAATGGAAGGCGGACAACTCCGCCTCGGGGTTCTCCGCCTCGCGCTCCGGCACCTCGTCGAGCTCAGCGGCTGTATAGAGGGTGTAGGCACGCCCCATCCCCACGCCCGTGGCACCGGCAACCCCCACAAGGGGCCGGTTACGCCCGAGGCCCCGCCGCTTGACGAGCTCGCGCAGCCCGCCGCTGGCCCGCGCGTGGGCGATTACGCCGGCGAGCTGCGCGGCCATGGTGACCAGAAACGCCACCTCCTCGTCGTCGAACCGGTTGCGGGCCTTGCGCTGAGCCACCAGCACACCGAGGAGCTGGCGATAGTGGATGATGGGGACACCCAGAAACGAGTGGAAGTGCTCCTCGCCGGTATCGGGAAAGAAGCGGAAACGCGGGTGACGGTCCGCGCTATCCAGGTTGATCGGTTCCTCGCGCTCGGCGACAAGCCCCACGAGCCCCTCATTGAGCCCCAGCCGCACCCGCCCGACCGCGTCCGAACGCAACCCCCGCGTGGCCATCAGCGTCAGCGTCTCCCCCTGCTCACCGACCAGGTAAACCGAGGCGACGTCGGCCGCTGTCGCCACCGCCACGCGGTCGACGATGAGACTCAGCGCATGCCCCAGGTCCGGGGCAGCGTTCACCTCCTGAACGATGCGGTGCAGCGTCTCGAGCATCAGCGCGACCGTCCGTTGTATCCCGGCGGTGGGCGCTGCGGCGGGCCTTCGGGGAACACCAGCGGAGCCAGCTCGGTGAGGGCGCGATCGTAGACGCGGCGCTTGAAGAACACGACACGACGCACGGGCTCCCAATAATCGACCCAGCGCCAGTCGTCGAACTCGGGCTGCTCACAGGCATCGAGCCGCACCGCTTCCTCGGCACCGGTGAGCCGCAGCATGAACCACACCTGTTTCTGGCCGATGCACAACGGCCGCTGACGCCTACGCACCAGGTGCCGAGGCAGGCGGTAACGCAACCAGCCTTCGGTACAGCCGAGGATCTCAACATCCTGTTGCCCAAGCCCCACTTCCTCGCGAAGCTCACGGAACAGCGCCGCCTCGGCGGACTCGTGGCGCTTGATCCCGCCCTGGGGGAACTGCCAGGCGTTCTGCCCGATACGCCGAGCCCAGAACAAACGCCCTGCCCCGTCGGTCAGGATGATGCCCACATTGGGCCTAAAACCATCCGAATCAATCACTTGAAGAATCCCGACACGGTCTCCCGCAGATTAAGGCTATTCTTCCACATCGCGCCAAATCGCGGCAAATCGCGACACACGCTGGCACGCCCGCGGGCGAGCCGCTACCATCGCCTACGGCTGTCGCAGCGGCGACACGCGCCACGGCAGCGACGTACTGGTGGGACATGACGCTTACGATATTCGATCTGGACAATACCCTCATCGCCGGCGACAGCGACCACCTGTGGGGAGAGTTCCTGGTGGAGCGCGGCATCGTCGACGGCGCGACCTACGCGGCCGAGAATCAGCGCTTCTTCGAGGACTACACCGCCGGGCGCCTGGACATCGACGAATTCCTGGCCTTCTCTCTGCGACCGCTCGCCGACAACGCGCCCGCCGATTTGAACCGATGGCGCTCCGAGTTCATCGCCGAGAAGATTGCCCCGATCATATTGCCCGCCGCCGTCGAGCTGGTCGCCAGCCACCGGGCGCGGGGAGATCACCTGATGATCATTACGGCGACGAACCGCTTCGTCACCGCGCCCATCGCCGAGCGTTTCGGTATCGACTGCCTGCTCGCGACCGAGCCGGAGTTCCGCGAGGGTCGTTACACCGGCCGATATGTCGGAACGCCGACGTTTCGCACGGGCAAGATCGACGCACTGCATGCATGGCAACGCGATCGCGCCGAACCGCCGGCCACCACGGTGTTCTACAGCGACTCCCACAACGACGTGCCACTGCTCGAACGCGTCGACGAACCAGTCGCCGTGGATCCGGATCCGACGCTCGCGGTCACGGCACGCGAGCGAGGATGGCGATGTATCAGCCTCCGGCGCGGCGATACTCCTCTGCCCCTGGACTGACGCCGCGGGCACACGCCACGGCGTCCAGCCGCTGCCCGGGCAGGCAATCCTAGTGCGACATAAGCACGGGCAGGGTCATGCTGCCGAGCACGCTGCGGGTGGTGCCCCCGAGTATCATTTCCCGGAGCCGGGCACGCCCGTAGGCCCCCATCACTAACAGATCCGCACTGTAGTCGCTTGCCGCGGACAGCAATGCGGAGGCCACGTCCATGTCACCAAGGCTCTGGTGAGAGGCCTCGACGTTCACGCCATGGCGGGCAAGCAGCGTAGCGATATCGGCGGCCGGCTGCTCTCCGCGCGCAGCATCGTGACCACTACCGGTGAGCGCCAGCACACGCACCGCCTCCGCCGACGCCAGCAACGGTATGGCATCGGCCACCGCACGGGCGGACTCCCTCCCGCCATCCCAGGCGACGAGCACTCGCTTGCCCACCGGCTGCTCGCGCCAGGCGTACGGCACGGCCAGCACGGGGCGGCCGCTCAGCAGGGCGAGCTGGCCCGGAAGGTCCGTAGGCACCGGAGCATGCACATCGCGGGCATCCGGTTGCCCCACTACCGCGAGGTCGGCGTAACGCGACTCCGCCGCCAGCACATCCAGCGCCGTGCCGCCGGCGGTGACGGTGTCGGTAGCGCGCCACTCGGTGACCAGCTCCCGCCCTCGGCTCAGCTCCTCGAAGCGATCGCGCAGCTCCGCATTACGCTGCCTCGCCAGATCCAGCTGCTTCTCGAGCGTCTGTGTCGGCACGAATTCCGGAACCAGCATCACGTCAGCCACGGCCAGGCCGGTGAGATGGGCGCTCCACCGAGCGGCCAGCTCCGCGGCGGTACGCACCCGCACTGCACAACTGGCGGCTTCGTCGACATACACGAGTAAGCTACGCGGTACCATTGGTCGAACCCCCCTTGGGTCTGTCTTCGAGTCCGGAACGCGCCGCACGCCGGCTTCTGTCGACATGATATCAAGCCTGTAACTCACCAGCGGACTGTTTTACTATTACGTTTACGTAAACGGAAATCGGGCAGCCCGCCATGCAGCCGAAACAGCAGCACAACGCCGTCAATGGCACGACCTATACCATCTCCCAGCTCGCCCGGGAGTTCGGCGTCACAACGCGCGCCATCCGATTCTACGAGAACCGCGGACTACTGGCACCACGCCGCGAAGGTCAGAAGCGCATCTACAGCCGTCGTGACCGCACGCGGCTGAAGCTGACCCTGCGTGGCAAGCGCCTGGGCATGACACTGGCCGAGATCAAGGAGGTCTTCGACCTTTACGACATGGCCCACGGCGAGGAACGACAACTCGAGCGCTATCTCGAGATTCTGCAGTCCAAGCGGGCAATGCTTCTCCAGCAACGCCAGGACCTCGAGGACGCCCTGTCCGAGCTGGAAGAGTCCATGAACCATTGCCGCGGCATTCTCGAGCACAAGCGTGAACGCGAGGAGCAAGAGCGCAGCGCGTCCGGCCAAGCTCAAGTTTGACGTTTACGTAAACGTTATCTAAGGTTGCCTTGCCCTGCCATCAGCGACAGGGCGCCGTAACGATCAGCAGGGGGAGAGCCGCCATGGAGTTGCCTGGCCTGAACTTCGCCCTAGGCGAAGAGATCGACATGCTTCGCGCGGCCGTGCGCGACTTCGCGCAGGGCGAAATAGCCCCGATGGCCGCAGAAATCGACGCCACCAACCGTTTTCCCAGAGCGCTCTGGCCCCAGCTCGGCGAGCTCGGACTCCTCGGCATTACCGTGGAAGAAGCGCTCGGCGGCAGTGGCATGGGTTACCTCGCCCACATGATTGCCATGGAGGAGATCAGCCGTGCCTCGGCCTCCATCGGCCTGTCCTACGGCGCCCATTCCAATCTGTGTGTCAATCAGATCCGCCTGAATGGCAGCGACGAACAACGCCGCCGTTATCTGCCCAAGCTTGTCTCCGGCGAGCACGTGGGCGCTCTCGCCATGTCAGAGCCGGGCGCCGGCTCGGATGTCGTCTCGATGCGTCTGCGCGCCGAGCGCAAGGGTGACTACTACGTTCTCAACGGCAACAAGATGTGGATCACCAACGGCCCGGAGGCCGACACCCTGGTGGTTTACGCGAAGACCGATCCCGCTGCCGGTTCTAAGGGAATCACCGCTTTCATCGTGGAGGGCGACTCCCCCGGCTTCTCCACCGCGCAGAAGCTCGACAAGCTCGGCATGCGCGGCTCGGACACCTGCGAGCTGGTATTCGACAACTGCGAGGTACCTGCGGAAAACGTCCTCGGCGGCGAAAACCAGGGCGCGCGGGTACTCATGAGCGGACTCGACTACGAGCGCGCCGTGCTGGCGGCCGGCCCCCTCGGGATCATGCAGGCGTGCA
>CAZHBN010000197.1:0-7615 GCA_964530405.1 uncultured Ectothiorhodospiraceae bacterium | reverse complement strand
CCAGCGCCACCTGCCAGGCGGCCACGGTCTCGGGCACGTCACAGGGGCGCCAGACGCTCAGGTTCGGAATCAGCCGCAGGCTCGCCAGGTGCTCGATGGGCTGGTGGGTGGGGCCGTCCTCGCCCAGGCCGATGGAGTCGTGGGTGAACACGAAGATGTTGCGCTGCTTCATCAGCGCGGCCATGCGCACGGCGTTGCGCGCGTAGTCGGAGAACACCAGGAAGGTGCCGCCGTAGGGGATGAACCCGCCGTGCAGGGCGAGGCCGTTCATGATCGCGGCCATGCCGAACTCGCGCACGCCGTAGTAGAGGTAGTTGCCGTCGGCGTCCCCGGCGGTGATCGCCGTGGCGTCGTCCCAGAGCGTGTTGTTGGAGCCGGTGAGGTCCGCCGAGCCGCCGATGAGCTCGGGCAGGTACGGGCCGAAGCCGTTCAGCGCCACCTGCGAGGCCTTGCGCGTGGCCACCGCCTGGCCCTCGTCCTGGGCACGGGCGAGCAGCTCGTCGGCGTGGTCGGCGAAGGTCGCCGGCAGCTCGCCGCGCAGGCGCCGCTCGAACTCCCGCGCCAGCTCCGGGTGCGCCGCCTTGTACGCCTCGAACGTCTCGCGCCACTCGGCCTCGGCACGCTCGCCGCGCCCGCGCGCATCCCAGCCGGCGTAGATCTCGTCGGGCACCTCGAAGGCGCCATAGGGCCAGCCGAGGAACTCCCGCGTGGCCTGAATCTCCTCGTCACCCAGCGGGGCGCCGTGCACGCCGTGGGTGCCGCAGACATTCGGCGCCCCGAAGCCGATCACCGTCTTCGCGCAGATGAGCGTCGGCCGGTCGGTAACCGCACGCGCTTCCTCGAAGGCGCGCCGCACCGCCTCGGCATCGTGACCGTCGACCTCGCGCACCACGTGCCAGCCATAGGCCTCGAAGCGCCCGGGCGTGTCGTCGGTGAACCAGCCCTCCACCTTGCCGTCGATGGAAATGCCGTTGTCGTCGTAAACACCGATGAGCTTGCCCAGCCCCAGCGTGCCCGCCAGCGAGCACACCTCGTGGGAGATCCCCTCCATCAGGCACCCGTCGCCGAGAAACACGTAGGTGTGGTGGTCCACCAGGGGGTGACCCGGGCGGTTGAACTGCGCCGCCAGCACCTTCTCGGCAATCGCCATGCCCACCGCGTTCGCCAGCCCCTGGCCCAGCGGCCCCGTGGTGGTCTCCACCCCCGGCGTGTAACCCACCTCCGGGTGACCCGGCGTGCGCGAGCCAAGCTGGCGGAAGTCCTTGAGATCATCCAGCGAGACGTCATAGCCGCTCAAATGCAGCAGCGCGTACTGCAGCATCGAGCCGTGCCCGTTGGAGAGCACGAAACGGTCCCGGTTCACCCACCCCGGGTTCGCCGGGTTGTGGCGCAGGAAATCGTTCCACAGCACCTCGGCGATGTCCGCCATCCCCATGGGCGCGCCCGGATGGCCGGACTGGGCCCGCTGGACGGCGTCCATGGCAAGGGCGCGGATCGCGTTGGCGAGTTCACGGCGAGCAGGCATGCGGTGACGTCTCCCGGATTGGCTAGCGGCGGTTCCGCGGGCCGGCCTGGAGACAACCGGCCCGATCAGGCGCGTAATTCTCGCCAAGTTGGCCGATGTAGGCAAGCTAACCGCCCGACTACACGGGAAATTCGGTTGCACTTGAAAGAGTTGACCGACTGACGGCCGGCTCGACGGCCCCGGCCACCGCGGCCCCTCGCTTCGTCCGCAGTCGCGCAGCGATCCCCGCAGGAGCGGACAGCCCCATCAAGCGCTCACCGGTAGATTGCTAACAACTTGACGCGCATCAACGTGGAGGGGCGCTCGTCCGGCCTACCGTTGGCTGCGAATGCACGACGTCCTGCGGCTTCCACAAAGGGTTAGGGCGCAGCGCGAGCGTCGCAACAAGGAGATGTGCCGTGTCTGCTGACTCCAAGCCCCAGGCGCAGAAGGATCCGGAGCTCGCCACCCGTTTCCCGACCGCCTACACCGTTTTGTTCCTCCTCATCGTCTTCGTCGCCGCACTCACCTGGATCATCCCGACCGGTGAATACGAACGGACGATGAACGACGCTGTCGGCCGCGAGGTCGCGGTCCCAGGCACTTACCAGGCTGTCGAACCGAACCCGCAGGGCTTCGTCGACGTCATGCTGGCACCCATCTCCGGCTTCTACGACCCGGACAGCTATGCGGCGAACGCCATTGACGTTGCGCTGTTTGTGCTGTTCCTGGGGGGATTCCTCGGGGTGGTCAACGGCACCGGCGCCGTCGACACCGGCATACGGGAAGCCATGCGCAAGCTCGAGGGCCACGAGATATGGATGATCCCCATACTCATGACCCTGTTCGCCATCGGCGGCACGACGTATGGCATGGCCGAGGAGACACTCGCGTTCTACAGCATCCTGCTCCCCGTCATGCTCACCGCGGGTTACGACACAATCACGGCGGTCGCCGTCATCATGATCGGCGCCGGTATCGGCGTGCTCGGCTCGACCATCAACCCGTTCGCCACCGTGATCGCTGCCAACGCGGCCTCGATCCCCTTCACGAAGGGCATCGTGCTGCGCTTCGTCATCCTGCTCGGGGGGCTGGCGTTGTGCATCGGTTACGTAATGGCCTATGCACGGCGCGTGAAGGCCGACCCGTCACGCTCGGTCGTCGCCAAGCAGCACGCCGCGCACAAGGCCTACTTCCTCGGGGGTGACGACGAGCAGACCCATTCATCGACGCTCACCGCCACCCAGTCGATCGTCCTGGTGCTGTTCGGCCTCACCTTTGCCGTGATGATCTGGGGGGTATCCTCACAAGGCTGGTGGATGGCGCGAATGGGCGCGCTGTTCTTCGGCTCGGCGATCGTCATCGGCATCGTCGCCCGGATGGGCGAGAAGGAGCTCACGAGCCGTTTCGTCGACGGCGCCCGCGACCTGCTGGGCGTCGCCCTGGTGGTGGGTCTCGCGCGCGGCATCGTCGTGATCATGGACAAGGGCCTGATCGCCGACACGATCCTGCACAGCGCCGCGGCGTCGCTGGGCGGCCTTGGCGAGCTCGCCTTCATCAACCTGATGTTCTGGATCGAGGCGGCCATGAGTTTCTTCGTGCCGTCCTCCTCCGGGCTGGCGGTGCTGTCGATGCCGATCCTGGCGCCGCTGTCGGACTTCGCCGGCGTCGGCCGGGAGCTCGTGGTCACCGCCTACCAGTCCGCGAGCGGGCTCGTGAACCTGATCAACCCGACGTTCGCCGTGGTGATCGGCGGCCTCACCATCGGCCGCGTGCCCTATCACCGCTGGATCGCCTTCATCTGGCCGTTACTGCTGATACTCACGATCTTCATCACGATCGCGCTCAGCGCCGGCACGATGGTCTAGGCCCCTACCGAAAAGGAAATCGACATGTCCGCACCGACTCTCGGCGTTCACTCGGAGACCGGCACGCTCCGGCAGGTCATCGTCTGCCGTCCGGGTCTCGCCCATCGCCGCCTGACGCCCTCGAACTGCGACGAGCTGCTCTTCGACGACGTCTTCTGGGTCAAGCAGGCGCAGAAGGACCACGACGTTTTCTCCACCACCATGCGCGAACAGGGGATCGAGGTCCTCGACGTCAATGAGCTCCTCGCGGAGACCCTCGACATCGCTGAGGCGCGGGCATGGGTGCTCGATCACCGCATCACCGCCGACTATATCGGCGTCGGCGCACTTTCCGAGCTGCGCGCTTGGTTCGACGAGCTGCCGGGCGCCCGGCTCGCCGAACACCTGCTCGGTGGGCTCACGGTCGACGAAGTCCCGTTCGAGCTGACGGGGCTGTTCGGCAACTACCTCGGTCAACACGGCTTCATCCTGCCGCCCCTGCCCAACGCGCTGTTCACCCGGGACAACAGCGCCTGGATCTACGAGGGCGTGACGGTGAACCCAATGTACTGGGCGGCCCGCCGCCCGGAAACGCTGATCAACACGGCGATCTACCGGTATCACCCGACCTTCGCCGGCCGGGTGAACATCCACTGGGGTAACCCGACGCGCGAGCACGGGCTGGCGACCCTGGAGGGCGGCGACGTCATGCCCGTAGGCGGAGGCACCGTGCTCGTGGGCATGGGCGAGCGCTCCTCGCCGCAGGCAGTGGGCCAGCTCGCGACATCACTGTTCACCTCCGGAGCAGCGCAGCGGGTGCTGGCCTTCAAGATCCCGCGCTCGCGAGCATCGATGCACCTGGACACGATCTTCACGCTGTGCGGCGGCGACGTGGTCACCACCTTCAAGGAAGTCGCCGACGAGCTCGTGTGCTACGACATCCGCCCAGGCGAAGGGGACACGCCGCTGACGTTCAGCCACGACCCCAGGCCGATCTTCGAGATTGTCGCCGAGGTACTGGGCTACAAGCGCCTCCAGATCGTGCCTACCGGCGGCGAGACCGAGGAGGAGCGCGCCCGCGAACAGTGGAACGACGGCAACAACGTCCTGGCGCTGCGCCCGGGCGTCGTAATCGGCTACGACCGCAACGACGACACCAACGCCGCGCTGGAGGCGGCCGGCGTCGAGGTCCTGGCGATCCCCGGCGCCGAGCTCGGACGTGGCCGCGGCGGCGGCCACTGCATGAGCTGCCCCACCGCGCGCGACCCGGCCTGAAAAGCGAGGACCGAACCATGGCATTCAACCTGAAGAACCGCCACTTCCTGACCCTGCGCGACTATTCGCAAAAGGAGATCGCCTTCCTCCTGAAACTGGCCGCCGACCTCAAGACGGCGAAGTACGCCGGCACCGAGGTGGCGAACCTCCAGGGCAAGGACATCGCCCTGATCTTCGAGAAGAACTCCACGCGCACCCGGGTGGGCTTCGAGGTCGCGGCCTACGACCAGGGCGCCCGCGTCACCTACCTGGGGCCGACGGGTACCCACCTGGGCAGCAAGGAATCGGTGAAGGACACCGCGCGGGTGCTCGGCCGGGTCTACGACGCGATCGAGTACCGCGGCTTCGGCCAGAAGGTCGTGGAGACGCTGGCGGCCCACGCGGGGGTGCCCGTCTACAACGGCCTGACCGACGAGTTCCACCCGACCCAGATCCTCGCCGATTTCCTGACCATGCAGGAGCACGCCGAGAAACCGCTGCGCGAGGTGAGCTACGCCTTCCTCGGCGACGCCGGCAACAACATGGGCGACAGCCTGCTCATCGGCGGCGCCAAGATGGGCATGGACGTGCGGCTGTGCGCGCCAAAGGCCTGCTGGCCGAGCGACGACATCCAGGCGGAGGCCCGGGCACTGGCCACCGAGAGCGGCGCGCGCATCACCGTCACCGAGAGCGTGGACGAGGCGGTCGAGGGCGCGGACTTCATCTACACGGACGTGTGGCTGTCCATGGGTGAGCCGAAGGAGAAATGGGCCGAACGCATCCGGCTGCTCTCGCCCTACCAGGTGACAACGGACGTCCTGCGCCGCAGCGGCAACCCGCGGGTGCGCTTCATGCACTGCCTGCCGGCCTTCCACAACACCGAGACCACCGTCGGCGCCGATATCGAGAAGGAGTTCGGCATGAGCGCGCTGGAGGTCACCGAGGAGGTGTTCGAGAGTCCGGCCTCGATCGTGTTCGACCAGGCGGAGAACCGCATGCACACCATCAAGGCGGTCCTCGTGGCCACGCTGGGGGGCTGAGCATGCTGGTGGTAACGGCGCTGGGCGGCAATGCCCTGCTCGAACGCGGCGAGCCGCTGACCGCGGAGGCGCAGCGCGCCAACGTCCGCCACGCCGCCGAGGCGCTGGCCGGCATCGTCCGGGCGGGTCACGACCTCGTGATCACCCACGGCAACGGGCCGCAGGTGGGCCTGCTCGCCCTGCAGGGCGCGGCCTACAAGCCCGACGAGGCCTATCCCCTCGACGTCCTGGGGGCCGAAACCGAGGGCATGATCGGCTACATGATCGAGCAGGAGCTGGAGAACATCCTGGGTCACGACAGGCCGGTCGCGACGCTGCTGACGCAGGTCGTGGTCGACGGTCATGACCCGGCGTTCGCCAGACCGACCAAGTTCGTCGGGCCGGTGTACGACCGGAGCGAGGCGGAGACCCGCGCGCAGGCGGCCGGCTGGTCGATCGCCCCGGATGGTGACAAGTGGCGCCGGGTCGTACCCTCGCCCAGACCGGTGGACATCCCCGACCTCCGCGTGCTGCAGCTGCTCCTGGCCCAGGGGGTGATCGTGATCTGCACGGGCGGCGGCGGCATCCCCGTGGTCCGCCGCGAGGACGGCAGCCTGGTCGGGGTCGAGGCCGTAATCGACAAGGACGCCGCCAGTGCCCTGCTCGCGCGGCAGCTCGGCGCCGACGCGCTGCTCATGCTGACCGACGTCGACGGGGTCTACCGCGACTACGGCACGGCCGAGGCAAAGCGGATCGACCGGCTCTCCACCACCGAGGCGGGGGCGCTGACGCTACCGGAAGGCTCGATGGCCCCCAAAGTGCAGGCTGCCTGCGACTTTGCTGAATCCGGCGGAATCGCCGGCATCGGGCGCCTCCGCGATGCCCTTTCCGTTCTCGAGGGCCGAGGCGGAACGCAGATATACCGGGATAGTCAATAGCCTGCGGCTTGGGCGCATTGCGGTCCCTGAGCCCCGGACCAGCCCCGCGTGCGACGGCGCCAAGCACGTAGATTTGGCGTCCTTCCCACTTGCTGCGACACGCGGTCGCGCAACTGACAGCGGGATAGAGTAAGGCTCGCGGAGACAGCACAGTGACGCGGCGCGACCGGTGAGCACACGCCGCGATAGTGACTTTCCGCCCGCTCGAGCCGGCACTGGCCCTTGCGCGGGCTCACCGACCTAGCCACCGATCGGTTCACCATCCCCGCGTGCGCGGGGAACACAAAATGCCGGTCAGACTGGGAATCAGAACGACCGGTTCATCCCCGCGTGTGCGGGGAACACTCTTAACGTATGCGTCTGTTTTTAAAGAGCGAATCGGAACGGTTTTCAGCCACCGGCGCTCGGAGAGGTTAGCAAGGGCGGGGATCGGCGTGCTACGCGGCGGGTGATTCGCGGCGGATACGGCGCGTTGCCGTATCCGCCGGGGTGGATCTCCGTCGACGTCATAGGTCGTCGCGGGTGCCGATCTCCAGAAGCTGGGTCTCGCCGGGGGCGTTCTGGACGCCGTCGTTGTCGACGACGAGGTGCAGGGCGCCGTCGCGGGTCAGGGCGAGGCCTTCGGGCTTGTCGGCGATCCAGCCGTTGCGCGCCCGCTGGCGCTCCAGCAGATCCACTGCGATGCGCTTGTCCACCACCGGTAGTGTCGCGCTGGCGGGGCGAGGCTCGACGCCGGCGAGGTCGATGGTGGTGAGCACCTTGTGTGCGGCGTAGGCGCCGGGCTGGTTGTCCCGCTCGATGAGGGTGAAGCGCGCCCCGTCGACATGGGTGATCTCGGAGAGCCCCACCCAGCCGCCGCGCTCGGAGTGCGGTTCGTCCAGCGGATAGTGGGCGAAGGTCCAGGCCGCCGTCGCGGGGTCGTAGATGCCGAGCTTGGCGTGGTGAGCCGGATCGTCCTTCCAGGGGCGCTGGAAGGCGACGATCACGCGCTCGCCGTCCGCCGACGGCCAGCTCGCCACGCCCTCGAAGCCGTTGCCGATGGCCTGGGCCTGC
>CAZHBN010000196.1:6792-7625 GCA_964530405.1 uncultured Ectothiorhodospiraceae bacterium | reverse complement strand
CGTACCTGTAGCACCGGGGCGAACGCGGCCGCGTCGTCCTCCAGCAATTCCAGCGCCCTCGCCTGCAAGCGTTCGGCCTCGTCCGCCAGGGTCGCGTGATCGCTGCGGTGCCGGTCGGCGAACCGGGCACACATCGCCACCAGTGCGGCGGCCGTGGCCACGCCCATCGCCGCACCCGCTCCGCCCGCCGGGTCGGCGCGGCGGGCGGAAAGGGCGTCGAGCAGTGCCGGGACGGTCGCCGAAGACCAGCCTGTCGCGGTTGGGTTACGGGCGGCGACCATCAGAACAGCCCCGTGATATCGCCATTGTCATCCACGTCGATACCGGCGGCAGCCGGCTCGGCACCGAGCCCCGGCATGGTGCGTATGTCGCCGCACAGCGCGTAGACGAAGCCCGCACCGGCGGAAAGCCGGACTTCGCGCACAGGCATCGTCCAGCCGGTGGGGGCGCCGCGGAGAGAGGGATCCGAGGACAGCGACAGGTGCGTCTTGGCGATGCATACGGGCAGCTCGCCGTAGCCCTGGCGCTGGTAGGTGTCGACCTGGCGGCGTGCATCAGCGCTGAACGCCACCCCGTCGGCACCGTAGATGCGCGTGGCGATGCGCTCGATCTTGGCGTCGAGTGCCATTTCGTTCGGGTATAGAAACTGGAAGTCGCTGCCTTCGTTCGCGGCGTCGGCAACCGCCTCGGCGAGCTCGGCCGCGCCCGCACCCCCGTCACGCACGTGGGTGCATATCGCTGCACGGACGCCGGCGGACTCCGCCGCTTCACGGATCGCTTCCAGCTCGGAGTCATAGTCGCTCGGGAAGGCATTGATCGCGACGACCGGGGTG
>CAZHBN010000196.1:0-6782 GCA_964530405.1 uncultured Ectothiorhodospiraceae bacterium | reverse complement strand
GATCAGGTTGGCCGCGCCGGCGCGCACGTCGTCCGGATTCTCGGCCCGCATGGCCGACGGCAACGGCTTGCCCGGCACCACCCGGTAACGCCCGGAGTGGAACTTGAGCCCGCGCACGGTGGCTACCAGCACGGCGGCGTCCGGCACTAGGCCGGAAGCACGGCACTTGATATTGAAAAACCGCTCGGCGCCCATGTCGGCACCGAAGCCCGCCTCGGTGACCAGGAAATCCCCGCCACGGATGCCGATGTGATCGGCGACGACGGAGGAGTTGCCGTGGGCGATGTTGCCGAAGGGGCCGGCATGGATGAGTGCCGGTGTGTTCTCGAGGGTTTGCAGCAGGTTGGGTTTGAGCGCCTCCTTGAGCAGCGCGGTCATGGCACCGGCGGCGCCGATGTCCTCGGCGGTGACCGGGGCGCCGCCATGGGTGTAGCCGACCACCATGCGTCCGAGCCGCCGGCGCAGATCCACCACCGAATCCGCCAGGGCGAGCACGGCCATCACCTCCGAGGCGGCGGTGATCTCGAAGCCGCTCTGCCGCGTGACACCATCCGCGCGCGGACCGAGGCCGATGACGATATTCCGCAGTGCGCGGTCGTTGATGTCGACCACGCGCTGCCAGCGCACGCTCTCGGGGTCGAGATCCACGCCACGGCGGTGATGGAGATGATTGTCTACCATCGCCGCGAGCAGGTTGTGTGCCGCGGTGACGGCGTGAATGTCGCCGGTGAGATGCAGGTTGATGCGCTCCATGGGCACCACCTGGCTGTAGCCGCCGCCCGCGGCCCCCCCCTTGATGCCCAGGGTGGGGCCCATCGACGGCTGGCGAATCGCGACCGTGGCGCTGCGACCTATGTGGTGGAATCCCTGAGCCAGTCCGATGGACGTGGTGGTCTTGCCTTCGCCCAGCGGTGTCGGCGTGATCGCCGAGACCACGATGTAGCGGGCCGGCGAGCGGCCGGCGAGCACCTCACGGCTGCGAAGGTCGATCTTGCCCACATCATGGCCGTAGGGTTCCACCAGCGAGGCGTCGAGTCCCAGGCGCGCAGCGATCTCCATGATCGGTCGTCGATTGGCGCGACGAGCGATCGTAAGATTGTCGGGGAGCGGGCCGCCGGTCTGCTCGGCCACGTAGTCCGGACTCGTCGCCATACCTGCTTCCTCCTTCCGAGTGTGGGCGCCTGGGGATCGTGACGATTGCAATTATCCGCCGCACTACAATCCGGTGTTTGCCCGTCTGCGCCTTGCGTCGTGGTTGTGGCGACAATCAGGAGATCTGGTTCAACTAGCTGTTTTTACGGGAATTGCCGTTTTTTCAAGGGATGCTATACCTAGAAAACACTGGAAAATCTGCGCCATGCATGCCGCTGATGGACAAATGCACGCCGCCCCGGCGCAAGCAGCGTCAGTCGGTGGCAGGGATAACGACACATACGCTCGATCCGGGCGTGGATGAGTAAGGGCAGGAGCGTCGATGAACAAGGCGACGTCGCCGCAGGGTAGCCACTACGACATCGGTTTTCTGCTGGTGCCCGGGTTCTCGCAGATCGCGTTTTCCTCGGCGCTGGAACCGCTTCGCATGGCTAATCAGCTCGCTGACAGGCGACTTTATACCTGGCACATACTAAGCCGCGATGGGGGGCCGGTGTCCGCGAGCAGTGGTCTCTCAGTGGCTGCTGAAACAGCGTTGGAGGAACCGCTGCCGCTGGACCTCGTCGTCGTCTGCGCCGGTGTCGACGTGCAGGAGCACTGTCACAGGGACATGCTCTCGTGGTTGCGGCGCATGGCGCACCGCAACGTGCCCCTGGCGGCTGTGTGCACGGGGGGATACGTGCTGGCGCGTGCCGGTGTACTCGACGGTTACCGCTGCACGCTGCACTGGGAGCATATCTCGAGCATTCACGAGGCGTTGATGTTCCCGGCGGTGGTGTTTACCTCGGAGCTGTTCGTGCTCGACCGTGACCGCTTCACCTGCTCCGGGGGGGTTGCGCCGCTCGACATGATGCTCCACCTCGTCAGCCGGCAGCAGGGTCCGGATCTCGCCGAGGCGATCGCCGAGGAGTTTCTCCACGAGCGCATTCGCGACGTTGCCGATCGTCAGCGCACGCCGCTGAAAGTGCGCCTGGGCAGCAGCCAGCCCAAGCTCGTGGAGGTGGTTACCCTGATGGAGGCGAACCTTCACGAGCCTCTGAGCCTGGACGAGCTGGCCGGACATGCCCACATATCACGGCGCCAGCTCGAGCGCCTGTTCCAGCGCTACCTGGGCTGCCCCCCGACCCGCTACTACATGGACCTGCGCTTGACGCGGGCACGGCAGCTCCTGCAGCAGACACAGATGCCGATCACCGACGTGGCGCTGGCCTGTGGTTTCGTCTCGCCGCCGCATTTTACCAAGTGCTACCACGATCGCTTCGGCTACTCGCCGAGCCATGAGCGCCACCGCCGGCGCGAGCGGCTAACCGCGCCGTTGATTCCGGCGCCACCCAGTGCCGATGGGTCCCTGCAGGATGCGAGTTCCGAGTGAGTTACTGGGGAAGGAGGTAGAAGGAAGTCAAAAGTTGAAAGGGGAAAGCGGCTCGCAGCAACCGTAGGCGATGAAGCGAAACCGAATCCGCCTGTCTTCTGCTGCTTGGTAAACTGGGCTTGCGCTCTGTCCGCCGTACGGTTGCGGTCGGGGAGGTATTTGCATTTTTCCTCTTACGACTGCCCACTTCCCGCTATCCTCTAACCGCCGCTGCAGCGTTGATGCGCTCGCTCACCACTTCCAGCCACCGCCACAGATACCCGGCCATGCTGCGGCGTACCAGCATGCGCAGGGCCTCGTCGGTCTGCCACAGGACGACGGTCGCCTTGGCGAGACGCGTTTGCGCGCAGGACCCCGGCGCGAAGCCGTCGGGGTGCAGGTCGAGCGGGGTGCCACGGGCGAGGACGGTGACGGCGTCCGGGCCGGTGAGCTCGATACCGGCGTAGCTGCAGTCGGCGGCGGTTACCGCGGCGCGTTGACCTTGCAAGGCGTCGACCAGGGCATCCCGGGGCAGGCTGTTATCCGGTTCGGCGACCAGCAGCCATTCGTCCGGGCCCAGCCACAGCAGGGTGAGCGGCCCGTCATGGGTGAACGTATTGGGGGTTACCGCCAGCCGCGTGCCGGCAACTCGTGTCACGGCGTCGATGAAACCCGCTTGGTGTGCCGGGCCACGCAGATTGATCATGCCGCCGGGCTGCCACGGGGCGATTCGCGTCGCGCCCGCCGCCAGCGGCTCGACGGATACCAGTGGCCGGTTGCGCACGGGGTCATTGCTCATCGCCACCTCCCGCTCACGATTCGTAGAACATCGGTTGCGTGACCCTCACCGGGATGATCCCGGCGTCCACGTCCCATGCATGCAGGCGCTCGCCGTGGCGTTCGCGCCCGCCGTTGACCATGGCGAGCGCGAAGCTGCGGCCAATGCGTGCGCCGAAGTAGCTGGAGGTCACCCAGCCCTCCATGGCGAGTGGCGGCTCACCGGGTTCGGCGACGAGCTGAGCGCCTTCGGGGATGACCCGCCCGGGGTCGTCCGGCAGTAGCCCCACGAGTTGCGGGCGGTCGGTGCGCTGGAGCTCGGGGCGGGCGAGGGCGCGCTTGCCGAGGCAGTCCTTCTTGTCGCTGACCAGACCGCCCATGCCGAGGTCGATGGGGCTCACCGAGCCGTCGGTGTCCTGGCCGACGATGATGAAACCCTTCTCGGCGCGCAGCACGTGCATGGTCTCGGTGCCGTAAGGGGTGGCGCCGTAGCGCTCGCCCAGTGCCATTACCCGTTCCCACAGCCACAGCCCGTAATCGGCGGGAACGCTCAGCTCGAAGGTGAGCTCGCCGCTGAAGCTCACCCGCTGGATGCGCCCCTCGATGCCGGCGATGAGGCCCTCGCGGATGCTCATGAAGGGGAAAGCCTCCTGATCCAGGTCGATGTCCGTGCCCAGATCGCCCACCAGGTCACGGCTGTGGGGGCCGGCGAGCGAGACCGTCGCCCAGTGATCGGTCACCGAGGTGAGATAGACGTCGAGCTCGGGCCACTCGGTCTGCAGCCAGCGCTCCAGCCAGGCGAGCACGCGCGCCGCGCCGCCGGTGGTGGTGGACATGAGGTAATGCTTCTCGCCCAGGCGGGCGGTGACGCCGTCGTCGTAGACCATGCCGTTCTCGTCGAGCATCAGCCCGTAGCGGCAGCGCCCCACCTTGAGGCTCTTCCAGCCGTTGGTGTAGACCCGGTTCAGCAACTCCGCGGCATCCGGGCCCTGGATGTCGATTTTGCCCAGGGTGGAGTAGTCGAGCACCCCGATGCCGCGTTGGGTGGCGCGGCACTCGCGGCGCACGGCGGCGTCCATGTCCTCGCCCTCCCGGGGGTAGTACCAGGCGCGCTTCCACTGGCCCACGTCCTCGAAGCGCGCGCCGTGGGCGGCGTGCCATTCGTGCATGGGGGTGGTGCGCACCGGGTCGAAGCGCTCGCGCTGTTCCTCGGCGACGATGGCGCCGAAGGTCACCGGGGTCCACGCCGGGCGGAAGGTGGTGGTGCCCACCTCGCCCACGTCCTCGCCGCGGAGCTCGGCGACGATGCCGGCGCCCACGATGTTGCCCAGACGGCCCTGGTCGGTGCCGAAGCCGAGCACGCTGTAGCGCTTGACGTGCTCCATGGCCTGGTAGCCTTCACGCACCGCGAGCGCTAGATCGGCGATCTTGACGTCGTTCTGCAGGTCCACGAACGCTGGGCGATGACGGCCGTCGGGCTCCGGCGCACGCCAGAGCACGCGCAGGTGGCCGGGGCCGGGGTCGGTACCGTCGGCGCGTGGTGGCTCGAAGGCATGGGCGGTCAAGCCCGCCGCACCGGCAGCGGTAGCACCGGCCCGGGCCCCGTCCGCGATGGCCGTCGCCGGGTCGAAGGCACCGCGGCAGGCGCCGGCGCAGTGCACGTGGGCCGGGCCGTCGCCGGGCACGAACATGGCGTGCTCGGCCTCAAAGGCGAGGGCGCCGCGCACGTGGGAGTGCAGGTGCACTGACGGGTTCCAGCCGCCGGAGACCGCGACGATGTCGCAGTCCAGCCGGCGGGCGTTGCGCCCGGCAAGATCGGTGACTGTGGCCGCGCTCACGCCGCGGGTGCCGTGGACGGCCGCCACCGCGGCGCCGGTATGCACCGTCACGCCTCGGGCACGGGCGGCCTCGGCGAGGGGGGCCGGCTGCTCGCGGGCATCGGCGACGGTCACCGGGATGCCCGCCTCCTCGAGGGCGGTGACGCAGGCGTAGGCGCTGTCGTTGTTGGTGAACACCACCGCGCGACGGCCGGGGGCGACGGCGTAGCGCCGCAGGTAGGTGGTCACCGCCGAGGCGGTCATCACCCCGGGGCGGTCGTTATCGGCGAAGACGATGGGCCGCTCGATGGCGCCGGCGGCGACCACCACCTGCCGCGCCCGCACCCGCCAGTAGCGCTCCCGGGGGCCGGCGCGCTCCGCCTGGGGCAGGTGATCGGTGAGGCGTTCGACCAGCCCTGCGTAGCCATGATCGTAGAGCCCGAACACCGCGGTGCGCGGCAGCACCGTGACTTCCGGATGGGCGGCGAGCTCGGCGAGCACCGCCATCACCCAGTCCGCGGCCGGCACGCCGTCGAGCCGGGTATGGGTCTGAAGGAGGCCGCCGCCGAACTCCCACTGCTCGTGGGCGAGGATCACGCGGGCGCCGCTGCGGGCGGCGGCGAGCGCCGCGGCCAGTCCCGCCGGTCCGCCGCCGGCGACGAGCACGTCGCAGTGGGCGTAGACCCGGTCGTAGACGTCCGGATCGGGGCCGTCCGGGGCGATGCCGCTGCCCGCGGCGGGGCGGATGACCTGCTCGTAGCGCTCCCACCAGCCCTGGGGCGCCATGAAGGTCTTGTAGTAGAAGCCCGCCGGCATCAGCGGCGCCAGCGCCGCGAACGCTGCCTGGGGGTCGCGGCCGGTGCGGCCGACGACCGGCCAGGCATCGAGCCCCTCGTAGAGCTCGGTCTGGGTGGCACGCTGGTCGGCGAGCGTCGCCGGGCCGCGGCCGATTTGCAGGATGGCGTTGGGTTCCTCGCTACCGCGCCCGACGATGCCTCGCGGGCGGTGGAGCTTGATGCTGCGGTTGACCACGCCCACGCCGTTGGCGAGCAACGCCGAGGCGAGGGTATCGCCGGCGTAGCCGGTGTAGCCCTGGCCGTCGAAGGTGAAGGCGAGCGGTCGGTCGCGGGCGATCCGCCCGCCGCTCGCGAGACGTCGCGGCTGGCTCATGCGTCACCTCCCGGCGGTGTCTCGTCCATGCGATAGACCGCGTGAATCACGTAGGTAGCGGTGTCGCGCTCCACGTTGAACCAGCGCCGGCAGCCGTGGGTGTGCACCCATTGCTCGCGGTGTCGCCCCTTGGGGTTGCTGCGCATGAACAGGTAATCCGCCCATTCGGCGTCGGAGCAGGCGTCCGGCTCGGAGGGGCGGCGGATGTGCGCCTCGCCGCCGCAGCTGAACTCGCTCTCGTCGCGGGGGCCGCACCAGGGGCAGTCGATCAGGAGCATGGGGTGGCGACCTCGGTCTCGAGTCGAAGGTTGAAAGTCGAAAGTCTCGGGTGGTGCATGCGTCCGTTAGCCGACAGTCGCGTTGTCGTTCTCGCGCGATGTCGGGGACCATCTGGCGGCGGTTGCCGACCTACTCGGCTCCCTCCTGCGCTATCGGAAGCGTGTTTCGACGGGGACTCGCGCCCGCAGGCGAGCCCCTTTTCTTGCTTGCCCAAGAAAAGGGGCCAAATGAAAGGC
>CAZHBN010000195.1:3641-7801 GCA_964530405.1 uncultured Ectothiorhodospiraceae bacterium | reverse complement strand
CCGCGCCGAAGACGGCGAACAGGGTGCCGAGCCAGTACCACTTCGAGCCCAGGCCGTTTTTGATGTAGTACATCGGGCCGCCGACGTAGTTGCCGTTGTCGTCCACCTCGCGGTAGTTCACGGCGCACACCGCTTCGGCGTACTTCGTGGCCATGCCCACGAGCGCGGTGATCCACATCCATAACAACGCCCCCGGGCCGCCGAAGAACACGGCGGTGGCGACGCCCGCGATGTTGCCGGTGCCGATGGTCGCCGACATGGCCGTCATCAGCGCCTGGAACGGCGAAATATCACCCGCCTCCCGGCTGAGTCGGCCCGCCCACATCATGCGGAAGCCGTACCCGATCTTGCGGATCGGCATGATCTTGAGGCGCAACTGCAGGTACAAGCCGGTGCCGAGGATGAGTACGAGCATCAACGGCCCCCAGACGACGCCGTTGACCCACTCTATGGCGGCAGTAATGAACTCCACGTTCTTCTCCCTAAGATTTCGTTGTAGGTTTGTGCCCGTCGCAACGACGTTTCGTGCGGTGTGCCGTTGCCGGCCGCGTCGGGGCGCACTAGTTGTATCGTCCAAAATTTACCGCAGCAACCACCGTGGGCGACGGTAATCCAGGAATGCCCACTGGATTGACTTATCCAATCCTCCCGCCACGCAGTATGTGTTCCAATGCGGGACAACGAGATCGGCAACAGCCGGCGACAGTCTGGAAATCCGCGCCAGCGTTCCCGGCCAGGGAGGAGAGATCCATGAGCCGTTATGCCCCCGTCTACCGCCGTTCCGTCGACGATCCCGAAGGGTTCTGGCGCGAGCAGGCCCGCAAGCTGGAGTGGTACACATTCCCCGAGCGGATCCTCCGCCGGGATGGTCGTGGCCATTGCCGGTGGTTCGAAGACGGCCAGCTCAATACCTGCTATTTGGCGGTCGATCGTCACGTCGAGCGTGGTCGTGGAGAGCAGCCGGCGATCATCCACGATTCCCCGGTCACCGGCACGCAGACGTGCATCACCTATCGCGAGCTGCAGGATCGGGTGGCGCACTGCGCCGGTGCCCTCCGTTCCCTCGGCGTGGGTCACGGCGACCGGGTGGTCATCTACATGCCGATGATTCCCGAGACAGTGGTCGCCATGCTCGCCTGCGCGCGACTCGGCGCCGTGCACTCGGTCGTCTTCGGCGGGTTCTCGCCGCGTGAGCTCGCCGTGCGCATCGACGATGCCAGACCGGAGGTGCTCATCTCCGCGTCCTGCGGCATCGAATTCGACCGTGTCATCCCCTACAAGCCGCTGGTGGACCGGGCGCTCGAAATGGCCGAACACCCGCCACGCCACACGGTGATCGTCGCCCGTGACCAGGCCGAGGCGGAGCTGCAGCCCGGGCGCGATCACGACTGGGAGGCGCTCGTATCGGCTGCGACGCCGGCGGAAGCGGTGCCTGTCGCCGCCACCGACCCCCTCTATATCCTGTATACCTCCGGCACCACCGGCAAACCCAAGGGTGTCGTGCGTGACAACGGCGGTCATGCGGTGGCGATGAATTTCAGCATGGAGGCCATCTACGCCACTGAGCCCGGGGATGTGTACTGGGCTGCCTCGGACGTCGGCTGGGTGGTCGGCCATTCGTATATCGTCTACGGCCCCCTGATCCGGGGTTGCACCACCGTTGTCTACGAGGGCAAACCCGTGCGTACGCCGGATGCCGGGGCATTCTGGCGGGTGATCGCCGAGCATGGCGTGAGCACGTTCTTCACGGCACCGACGGCGTTTCGTGCCATCAAGAAGGAAGACCCGGATGCGCGATACCTTCGCCGTTACGACATCAGCTCGCTGCGTGCGCTGTTCGTCGCCGGCGAGCGGCTGGATCCGCCGACTTACGACTGGCTTCACACCCATCTGCCCTGCCCCGTGATCGATCACTGGTGGCAAACGGAGACGGGCTGGCCCATTGTCGCCAACCCCTTTGGCATCGAGCCACATTCGGTCAAACCCGGATCCGCGACGCTGCCGGTTCCCGGTTATCGCGTGGCCGTGGTGGACGACGAAGGTCACGATGTCGCACCGGGGGAGATCGGCAACATCGTCATTCGCCAACCACTGCCGCCGGGGACGCTGCCCACGTTGTGGAACGACGACGAGCGCTTCCACCGCAGCTACCTGGCCACGTTCCAGGACTGCTACCTCAGTGGTGACGGCGGCTACGTGGACGAGGACGGCTATGTGTTCGTCATGGGCCGCACCGACGATGTGATCAACGTCTCCGGCCATCGCCTGTCCACCGGCGCCATGGAAGAGGTCATCGGTGGCCATCCCGCGGTGGCGGAATGCGCCGTGGTCGGCTTCAACGATGAGCTCAAGGGACAGATCCCGGTAGCGTTCGTGGTACTCAAGGACGGCGCCGGGATCCCCGCGGCACGCGTCGAAGAAGCCATCGTGGCGCGGGTTCGCGAGGAGATTGGTGCGGTCGCCGCGCTACGTCGCGTGCTCGTGGTCGACCGCCTGCCGAAGACCCGCTCCGGCAAGATCCTGCGCAAGACCATCCGCAACCTCTCGGAAAGCGACGAGGTACCCGTGCCATCCACCATCGATGATCCGGCGATCATGGACGAGATCCGCGAGGCCATGACCCGCGCCGGCGTCGGGCGTTTCGCCTGATCCGGCACCACCCCGGGGGTTGTTGCGCTGCCGGATCGGCACCACGATAGTGATGAGCAGGCACCGATCAGGAGGTGTGAGATGGCAGCGCAGCAACCTATTCGCGTGGATCGAGAGCGCGCCGCCCTGATCGTGGTGGACATGCAGCCGGACTTCATGGCAGGCGGGGCGCTCGCCACCGTCGGCGGCTCCGAGGTGGTGGAGCCCATTGGACGCTTGATGGCCGCGGAACGGTTTCAGCATATAGCTGCCACCCAGGACTGGCACCCGGCCGGCCATATTTCGTTCGCGAGCTCCCACGAAGGTCGCGAGCCGTTCGAGGTCATCCAGCTATACGGGCACGATCAGGTGCTCTGGCCGGATCACTGCGTGCAGGGCTCCCGCGGCGCCGCACTGCATGAGGGCCTTCCCTGGGACAGGGCCGCGGTGATCGTACGCAAGGGCGAAGACCCGGCGGTGGACAGCTACAGCGGGTTTCGCAACAACTGGAACGCCGAAGGTAAGCGTCCGGCGACGGGCCTCGCCGGCTACCTGCGCGACCGGGGCGTACACGACGTGTTCCTCTGCGGTCTCGCGCGGGACTTCTGCGTGAAGTGGAGCGCCGAAGACGCGGCCGAAGCCGGGTTCAATACCTACGTGCTGTGGGACCTTACCCGACCGGTGGACACATCGAACGATGACGGCGTGCGTTCGGACCTGGTCGACGCCGGGGTGCACCTGACGGACAGTGCGGCGCTGACATAGAACGCCACGTGCATCCGGCCCCACCGGGCGCGCCCTGCGCGGCAGCGCCCGGTGGGGCCGCGTTCAGTGCTCGCGGGTCGCCCAGAAAGCCACATCCGGCCAGCGTTCCTCGGTGAGCTGCAGGTTGACCCTGGACGGTGCGATGTAGGTGAGATTGCCGGCCACGTCCTCCGCCAGATTGCTTGCGTTCTTGTCCTTGAAGCGTTCCAGCATCCTGTCGTCGCTACACTCGACCCACCTGGCCGTGGAGACGTTGACCGGCTCGAACGCGCAGTCCACGCCGTACTCGTTCTTCAGGCGGAAGGCGACCACGTCAAACTGCAGAACCCCCACCGCACCGACGATCAGGTCATTGCCTTGCAGGGGGCGGAACAACTGCGAGGCACCTTCTTCGCAGAGCTCGACGAGCCCCTTCTGCAGCGCCTTCATGCGCATCGGGTCACGCAGAACGGCGCGTCGGAAGAGCTCGGGGGCGAAGTTCGGAATGCCGGTGAACTTCAATGCCTCGCCCTGACTGAAGGTATCGCCTATCTGGATCGTCCCGTGGTTGTGAAGTCCGATGATGTCACCGGGATAGGCGTGCTCGACATGCCCCCGGTCGGAGGCCATGAAAGTGATCGCGTTGGCGATCTTCACGTCCTTGCCGATACGCACGTGGCGAATCTTCATGCCCTTTTCGTAGACCCCTGAGCACACCCGCATGAACGCGATACGGTCGCGGTGGTTCGGGTCCATGTTCGCCTGGATCTTGAACACGAATCCGGAAA
>CAZHBN010000195.1:0-3631 GCA_964530405.1 uncultured Ectothiorhodospiraceae bacterium | reverse complement strand
CCCCTTCACCGCCAGAATGAAGGGCCATCCGAACTTCTTCGAGTACGCGGCGTTCAGCTCCTCGATCCGCGCCAGCTCCGCCGGCGTGCAATTCGAGAGCCCTGCACGCTTCTGCTCACTGGCGGACTCCGGCGTGAGCTCACCGCGGAGATAGGCGTCCACGTCGAATTCGTGGCTCGCCTCGCGGATGAGCTCCACTTCCTCGCGCAGCTCGTCGGCCGCCCCCCCGAGCACCTCGTCGAGCCGCGGATTATCGAGGCCCTCGATGGTCTCGCCTTCGTTGATACCGCCGCTGTGCGTGGGGCTGAACAGGTGGACCCGGTCATCGTAGAGATGGAATACGCCCTTGAAGCCCTTGCCCATGCCGATGGGCCAGGTCACCGGCGCGCACCGGATCTTGAGGACCTCCTCGACCTCGTCCATGAGCGCCATGGGATCGCGCCCCTCGCGGTCGAGCTTGTTCATGAACGTCATGATGGGTGTATCCCTGAGGCGACACACGTCCATGAGTTTGATGGTCCGCTCCTCCACGCCCTTGGCTGCGTCGATGACCATGAGCGCGGAATCCACCGCGGTGAGCGTGCGGTACGTGTCCTCGGAGAAGTCCTCGTGCCCCGGAGTGTCCAGGAGGTTGACGATACGGCCCTCGTAGGGGAACTGCATCACCGAGGAGGTGACCGAAATGCCGCGCTGTTTCTCCAGCTCCATCCAGTCGGAGGTCGCGTGGCGGTCGGACTTTCGTCCCTTGACCGTCCCCGCGAGCTGGATTGCCCCGCCATAGAGCAGCAGTTTCTCGGTAACGGTGGTCTTACCCGCGTCCGGGTGTGAAATAATGGCGAACGTGCGCCGGCGCGCTACTTCGTGATGGAAATCGCTCATCGATGATCCGCGTCGGGATGGTCCGTAAAGGCCTGTCGGAAAACATGCCAGTATACAGAATGCCCTCGGCCGGCGGCGAGTCCGCAACATACGGCCCGGGGTCGGAGGCCAGCCGAGATGTCAGCCCGACCATTCTGGGAACGCAAGCGCCTGAGCGAACTCTCCAGCCAGGAATGGGAAGCGCTGTGCGACGGCTGCGGCAAGTGCTGCGTTCACAAACTCGAGGACGATGCCGGTGACTACTACTTCACCAGCGTGGCCTGTCGTCTGCTCGACGGCGAATCCGGACTGTGCAGCCGGTACGCCGAGCGTCACCGGTTCGTGCCCGACTGTATTACCCTGACGCCGCGCAAGATCCGCCAGTTCGGCTGGTTGCCGCAGAGCTGCGCCTATCGCCGAATCGCCGAGGGGCGCGGGCTCGCATGGTGGCATCCGCTGGTATCCGGCGACCCGGATACGGTGCACCGCGCGGGTATTTCCGTGCGTGGCCGCGTGACCAACGAGCTCGCCCTCGGCGACGCCGAGGAACTCGAAGACTTGATCGCCGACGACTTCGACGGCGACACCGACTGACAAGAAGACACTATGGAACCGGGAAGTTACCCACTGCTCGAGGGCATCGACGAACCCGCCCAGCTACGCGCGATGGCAGCCACGCAGCTGCCGCAGATCGCCACCGAGCTGCGCGACTTTCTGCTCGAGAGCGTCGCCCGCAGCGGCGGTCACCTGGCCGCCGGGCTGGGGGTCATCGAGCTGACCCTCGCCCTGCACTACGTCTACCAGACCCCGGACGACCGGCTGGTCTGGGACGTCGGCCACCAGTGCTATCCGCACAAGATTCTTACCGGTCGCCGCGGCCGGATTCACACCGTACGCAAGACCGACGGTATCGCCGGGTTTCCCAAGCGCGACGAAAGCCCGTACGACACCTTCGGCGTGGGTCACTCGAGCACCTCCCTCAGCGCCGCTGTCGGCATGGCGATGGCCGCGCGGGCACAGAGCGAACCGCGCAAGGTCTGCGCGGTGATCGGTGACGGTGGCATGACCGCCGGCCAGGCATTCGAGGCGCTCAACCACGCCGGCGACGCGCGGCCGGATCTGCTGGTGGTGCTCAACGACAACGAAATGTCCATTTCCGAGAACGTCGGCGCGCTCTCTCGCACATTCGCGCGGCTGCTCTCCGGCGGGCTGTATGGCAATCTGCGCCGCGAGGGCAAGCGCGTGCTGGAACACCTGCCCACGCCCATGCGCGAGTTCGCCAAGCGCGCCGAGGCGCACGCCAAGGGCATGGTGGTTCCCGGCACTTTCTTCGAAGAGCTCGGATTCCAGTACTTCGGGCCGGTGGACGGCCACGACCTGGACACCCTGGTGCCGGTGTTGCGTCGGCTGCGCGACCTGGACGGTCCCAGGCTACTGCACGTGGTCACCCGCAAGGGCAAGGGTTACGCCAAGGCCGAGGCCAATCCCATCGCCTATCACGGGGTCAAGGCATTCGACCCGGCCAAGGGCCTTGCCGGCAGCTCCGGCGGCGGCGCACCGACATACACCGACGTCTTCGGGCAATGGCTGTGTGATGCCGCCGAGCGCGATCCGCGAGTGTGGGGGATTACCCCGGCCATGCGCGAAGGCTCGGGGCTGGTGGATTTCGCCAAACGATTCCCCGAGCGCTACGCCGACGTGGGCATCGCCGAACAGCACAGCGTAACCCTGGCGGCCGGCCTGGCCTGCGAAGGCGAGCGACCGGTGCTCGCCATCTATTCCACGTTCCTGCAGCGCGGCTACGACCAGCTTATCCACGACGTGGCGTTACAGCGCCTGCCGGTGCTCTTCGCCATCGATCGTGCCGGGCTCGTCGGCGCCGACGGACCGACACACAACGGCAGCTTCGATCTGTCCTATCTGCGGTGCATTCCGAACATCGTCATCATGGCTCCGGCCGACGAAAACGAGTGTCGGCAGATGCTGCACACCGGCCTGTGTCATGACGGCCCGGCGGCGGTGCGCTATCCCCGGGGCAAAGGCCCCGGCGCGGCAGTGCAATCCGCGCTCCAGGCGCTGCCTCTGGGTAAGGCGGAGCTCCGGCGTGAAGGCGAGCGGGTCGCCCTGCTCGCCTTCGGCAGCATGGTGACGCCGGCCGAGGAAGCCGCGGAGGCACTGAATGCCACCGTGGTCAACATGCGCTTCGTCCGCCCCCTCGATCGCGAGTGCATCGCCCGTGTGGCCGCGACTCACGAGCTCATCGTCACCGTCGAGGAAAACGTCATTCAGGGGGGCGCCGGTAGCGCCGTTGCGGAATGCCTGTCGGAGCTGGGCGTGACATCACCGGTACGGCATATCGGACTGCCGGAGCGATTCACGGATCATGGCGATCCGGCCACCCTGCTGGCGCGCGAGGGGCTGGACGCCGCCGGCATCCGCTCGACGGTCGAGGGCTGGCTCGATGCTTCGTCCCGGCCGCGGGACGAGGCGACCGGGTGAGCCCCGGTCAGCGCAACGAAAAACGCCCCGGGCGCTCCCGCTACCGGGAATACGCCCAGGGCGCGGATCTTTCGCGCCGGAACCGGCGTTCAGGCATTCGTCTCCACGAACTGCGTGAGCTGCGCCTTGCTGAGCGCCCCCACCTTCGTGTCCGCCACGTCGCCCCCCTTGAACAGGATGAGCGTGGGGATACCGCGCACGCCGAACTTCGGCGCCGTCTCCGGGTTGTCGTCGATGTTCAGCTTGCAGATCTTGATCCGACCGGAGTATTCGT
>CAZHBN010000194.1:0-7832 GCA_964530405.1 uncultured Ectothiorhodospiraceae bacterium | reverse complement strand
CGAGGTGAGAGTGAGCAGGAGGCCGATGATGACATGTCGTGCCTGGCGTGTACGTGGACGGGTTCAGGGCGTGTTCTTTCGCGCGAGCGCCCGGGAAGCCGCGCAACGTCTGGGCGTGAGTGGCTATGCGGAGAATCTGGCCGACGGTCGTGTGGAGGTGGCCGCCTGCGGTGGCGAGGAGGCGCTGGGGCGATTCGAGGCGTGGCTGCGTGAAGGCCCGCCGCAGGCCCGGGTGGATGCATTGGAGGAGGTTTCCGCGCCCGACCAGGCGCCGGCCGGGTTCCACATCCGCTGAATGTCGTCCGGACGATAACCGCGCCGGAGCCGAGGTGGACACCCTTGGAGCGCGGCAGCGCCGGCGTGGCGAGGCTCACGTCAGGCGAGCGCGACGCCACCCTTCGGGGGCCGTATGCGCCGTTGTGGACCGCGTTGCTCGTCGCTCATGTCGGCCTTGCTATACGTCGTTCCGCGTGCCTTGCCACAACGGCGCATACGGGCACTGAGACCTGGCAATACTTTCGAAAAGGTTAGTAATTGTTCGGCCTTGCCTTTACCCGCGCGGGGAGACGTGGAAACATATTGCGCCGATTGCGCGTCCGGAGCCCGGCGCGCGACTGCCTGCCGGGGTTGCCGCAGAACGGTTTGCGTTTTCGACTTTGCAAGAGGGGACCGATGAGAGCAAAGCTTCTACCCGTCGCCGGCCTGGTGCTGGCACTCGCCGGTGCCGCGCACGCGGCCGGCGATCCCGCCGCCGGTGAGCGCAAGGCGGCGACCTGCCTTGGTTGCCATGGGGTCGAGGGCTACCGGAATGCCTATCCCAACTACCATGTGCCCAAGCTCGGGGGGCAGCACGCCCAGTACCTGGTTTCGGCGCTGAAGGCCTACAAGAGCGGCCAACGTGCCCACGAGACCATGCGTGCCCAGGCCGCCACGCTCAGCGAGCAGGACATGCAGGACATAGCGGCCTACTTCGAGCAGGCCGGCGGCGACGAGTAAATGGAGGTAGGTATGAAGCGCACCCTCATGATCCTTGCTGCCGCCAGCGTGATGTTCGCCGGCCATGCCGCCGCGCTGAAACCCGGCGACGCCGCCGCCGGCAAGGACAAGGCCCAGGCATGCATGGCCTGCCATGGTCCGGAGGTCAACAACCCCACGTTTCCGAGGATCGCCGGCCAGCACGCCGATTATCTCTACCATGCCTTGAAGGCATACAAGAACGGCGATCGGCAAAATGCCGTGATGAGCGGCCAGGTGGCGGGGCTATCACAGCAGGACATGGCGGACCTCGCTACGTACTTCTCCACGCTCGACAGCGGGCTGGAGAGCATCTCGCGCAACTGAGGGCGTGGCCATGCGCAGCCTGCTGCTGATCGCCCATGGTAGCCGCCGGGACGCGTCCAATGACGAGGTCCGGGGTCTGGCGACGGCCGTCTCCGCCCATATGGACGGCCGCTACGATCGGGTCGGCTGCGCGTTCCTGGAGCTCGCGGAGCCGGGCATTGCCGCGGCGATCGATCGGGAGGTGGATGCCGGTGCCACCGAGGTCGTCTGTTTCCCTTACTTTCTCGCCGCCGGGCATCACGTCATTCGTGATGTCCCGGAGATCGTTGAGGCCGCTCGCGAGCGTCATCCGGGGGTGACCATACGGCTGGAGCGCTATCTCGGTGCCCAGCACCGGCTCGCTCAGCTCATCGCCGAGCTCGTGCCTTAGCACGGCATCAGTCGCTGGTCGCGAGCGCGGCCGCGTAGCCCTCGCGGAAAGTCGGGTAAAGCAGTCGGTAGCCACTGGCGCGCAGGCGGTCGTTGCGTGCGCGGCGATTTCCGCCTCGCGGCGGTCGCTCGTCGCCGTCAACGCGGGGCGGGCGCGGACACCCCAGGTGTTCGGCGATCCAGTCCATGATCGTACATTGCAGCGCTGGCTCATCGTCGACGCCGAGGTAGAGGCGCTCGGGCGCAGGCTGGTCTGCCAGGTGGGTGAGGAAACCGACGCAGTCGTCCTCGTGAATGCGGTTGGTCCACCGTGGTGGTGACGCCACGCAGCCGCCACCGTCGCGCACCCGGCGGATAAGCCGTCCGCGCCCGCCGCCGTAAATGCCCGCGAAGCGCACCACCGTCGCCGGCCACGGCGCCCCCGCCATTATCGCTTCGCCGTCGAGCAACCGCCGCCCCGAGAAGGTCGCGGGCTCGCAAGGGCTCGATTCGTCCACCCATTCCCCGTTGCTCTGGCCGTAGACGCTGAGGCTGGAGACGAAGCACTGCCAGCGCGGGTGTACGTCATGGGTCTGCAGGGCTTCGATGAGGTTGCGCTGTCCGGTGACGAACGCGTCGCGATAACCGGATTCCGTGTACTCCGCTGGGGTGGTGATATAGAACACGGCCTGCGGCCGGCAGCCGTCCAGCGCTGCGGTCAGCGCCTCGGGGTCGGTGAGGTCGGCGCGCACCGGGATGATCGGCTCGGGCAGTGGCGCATCGCTGCGCCGCAGCCCCCAGACGCGGGCGCCGGTGGCGGCGAGGGCGAGGCCCAGGCGTTGGCCGATTCGGCCGCAACCGGCGATGAGGATGTCGCGATAGCGTGGCGGCATAGTCGTTCCGTTGAGCGTTGTCGTCCCGCTGCCTGTCTAGGCGGGACGGAGCCCCGTACAATAACGCACCCCATGGCATTTGCGGAGACACCATGTCGGCCGAACGTCTCGCGCGCATGCGCGCCACCCTGGATCGCCGCCAGCCGGATCTCCAGGTGCTGCTCGATCAGGTCCACAAGCCCCATAATCTCTCGGCGATCCTGCGTACCTGCGATGCCGTCGGGGTTGCGGAGGCACATGCAGTGATCGCCCGGGGGAAGGGGTTCGACCTGCATCGCCACAGCTCCGCGGGAATCGGTCAGTGGGTGGACGTGAACACCCACGAGAGCGTCGAGGCGGCGGTCACCACACTGCAGGCCCGGGGGCTCGCGGTCTATGCCGCTCACCTTTCCGAGCGAGCCGTGGATTTTCGCCGCGTCGATTACACGCGTCCCTGTGCCGTTGTCCTCGGTGCTGAGCTACACGGTGTGAGCGCGGAAGGTGCGGAGCTCGCCGATGAGCACGTGGTGATCCCCATGGCGGGGTTGGGCGCATCCCTGAACGTTTCCGTCGCCGGTGCCGTGTTGCTGTTCGAGGCGCAGCGTCAGCGCGACGCCGCTGGCGCCTATGACCGGCCCCGCCTGGACCCCGAGACTTACCGGCGCAAGCTCTTCGAATGGATGCAGCCCCGCATCGCGCGGTACTGCCGGGAGCGGGGGCTGGCATATCCGCCGCTGGATGACGAGGGGCACGTGAGCGGTGGCCTGCCGCAGGACTAACCTCTTCGACAGTATTGTCAGGCTTCAGCGCCACTGCGCGGTGTCTCGGCAAGGCGCAGGAGCGCCGGCGTGGCGAGGCCACGTCAAGCGAGTGGGCCGTGTGCGCCGCTGTGGACAGCGTTGCTCGTCGCTCATGTAGACCTTGCAACACGTCGCTCCTCGCACCACTGACCATCGAGGCGAGTGATTCGGGAGATCGCGAGCCCATTGCGGTGGCATACCGCGAAGGCCTGTCGAAACGAACAGCGGCGCACACGGCCACGGAGACCGGGCAATACTGTCGAAAAGGTTAGTACATCACTGCGCGTGCCATTCCTCGCGCAGCGCATCGAAGACCAGGTTCGGGTACCAGGTTTTGCCCAGGCTGCCGTTGTAACGAGCCAGCGCACGAGTGAGGTTACCGTCCTCGATGTCCAGGTAGTGGCGCAGGATGGTGCAGCCCATGCGCAGGTTGGTTTCCGTGCGAAAGAGGTTGTCGTTAGGGCGGTCGAGCTCTTCCAGCCAGAACGGCATGATCTGCATGTAGCCGCGGGCGCCGGCGCTCGATATCGCGAAGCGGCGGAAGTCGCTTTCCACCTCGATGACGGCGAGCACCCATTCCGGTTCCAGCTCCGCACGCGTCGCCTCGTAGTGCAGCGTGCGCAGGAAGTCCATGCGCTCTTCCGGATCGGGCATATCGTCGGCGAGGCGCGTGGACATGTCCATCAGCCACACCTCGGCGTCGAAGCGGTTACGGAAGCTGTCCGAGCTCTCCAGCGCCCGTTCCAGCGCCTTGCGCAGTGCCGGATCGGGCGCCTGGCCGCTGGAGGCGGCGGCCACCGGGGCACTGGTCAGGGCAACGGTGACCGCCAGTACGAAACCACCGAGAGCGGTGCGCATCCGTGCGCTCATCGGGCCCGTCTCAGCCGCAGCGATGCCGCAGCTCGTCCACGACGTCGGCGAGCGGCAGTGTTTCGTTGTCTTCGGCGCGGCGGTGGCGGTACTCCACGGTGCCAGCCTCCAGGCCGCGATCGCTCACGACGATGCGGTGGGGAACGCCGATGAGCTCGATGTCGGCGAACTTGACACCGGGGCGTGCCTGGCGGTCGTCCCAAAGCGGTTCCAGTCCTGCTGCCTGCAGCTCGTCGTACAGACGCTGGGATTCGGCTGCCACGCGCTCGGACTTGTGAGCGTTGATGGAGACGATTGCCACCTGGAACGGGGCCATGGGCTCCGGCCAGATAATGCCGCTATCGTCGTGGTTCTGCTCGATGGCCGCGGCAACCACGCGCGAGACCCCGATGCCGTAGCATCCCATGTGCATGGGGACGTTGCGCCCGCTTTCGTCGAGTACCGTTGCCTCCATCGCCTCGCTGTACTTGGTGCCGAGCTGGAAGATGTGGCCCACCTCGATGCCTCGGGTAATCCCGAGCCGTCCGTCGCAGCGCGGGCAGCGTTCGCCGGCACACACCGTGCGCAGGTCGGCGGCCTCGGGCAGGACAGTGTCATGTTCCCAGTTGAGGTTGACCCAGTGCCAGTCGGCCCGGTTGGCTCCTGAGGAGAAATTGCGAATCCTCGCCGCGCGATGATCCACCAGTGTACGCAGCCCCTCGGGCAGCCCCACCGGGCCGATGAACCCGCGCGGCACGCCGGTGGCCTGAAAGGCTTCCTCCGGCTCGGCGAGCCGAACCTCCTCGACGCCCAGCGCTCGCGCCGCCTTGACCAGGTTGAGCTCGTCGTCGCCGGCGACGAACAGCACGGCAGGCTGGTCGTCGGCCATCACCACGACGCTCTTGACCACTCGCTGCGGCTCGATGCCGAGCAGGCGGGCCTGTTCTTCCACCGTGGAGATGCCCGGTGTCTCGTGCTCCGCGGCAGTCGCCGGGGTCTCGTCGGCAGGCGCCGCCGGCCGGCTCTCCGCGAGCTCCGTGTTGGCGGCATAGTCGCAGTGGTCGCACGCGGCGATCTCGTCCTCGCCGGAGTCGGCGAGAACGTGGAATTCTTCGGAGACGCTGCCGCCGATGGATCCGGAATCCGCCTTCACGGCGCGGAACTCGAGGCCCAGGCGCTGGAAGACCCGCGTGTAGGCGCCGCGCATGTCCTGGTAGGTCTCGCCGAGGGAGGTGGCATCCATGTGGAAGGAGTAGGCGTCCTTCATCAGGAATTCGCGTGCGCGCATGACCCCGAAGCGAGGCCGCGTCTCATCGCGGAACTTGGTCTGGATCTGATAGTACGTCAGCGGCAGCTGGCGGTAGCTGCGCAGCTCGCGGCGCAGGAAGTCGGTGATGACCTCCTCGTGTGTGGGGCCGAAGCAGAAGTCGCGCTCGTGACGGTCCTTGATCCGCAGCAGCAGCGGCCCGTAGAGATCCCAGCGCCCGGATTCCTGCCACAGCTCGGCGGGTTGTACTGCCGGCATGAGCAGCTCCATGCCCCCGATGGCGTTCATTTCCTCGCGCACGACGCGCTCGACGCGGCGCAACACCCGCAGGCCCAGCGGCTGCCACGTGTATAGCCCGGCGCCCAGCCGGTTGATGAGCCCGGCACGCAGCATCAGCTGGTGGCTGACGATCTCGGCGTCGGCCGGGGTCTCCTTGGAGGTGAACAGGGGAAATCGGCTGGCTCGCATGATCGCGTCGTGCCTCCGCGGAATCTGGGGTTCTGTCAAGGCGCCAGAGCGTAGGCCCTGACGCGGGGAATGTCACGCTGGACTCTCGCGTGCGCCGGGGTCACGGCACGAGCCGCAGGGCCGCGGCCACACGCGACGGGTCCGGAAATGCGTCAGCCTTCCGTCCCGTCGTCGTCCTTACAGTACTGGTCGACGAACTTGCGGGCCTCTTCCCGCTCGGCTGCGATCTCCTCTTCCGTATAGCGCACGACGGTGCCGTCCGGCCGGCGGAAACGCTGGTTCGGGGTCGCGTCGGTGAAGATACGGAGATTCTTCTGCGCGCCTTCGCACTGCTTGGCCATCCACTCGGGGTCCGGCGTGCCGCGCTCGTCCTCGTCTTTGTCGTCGTCCTTCCCGCTCTCCGCCTGCTTGTCCGCTGCGGTTCGGTCACCGTCGTCGCCGCTCGTGGCGCCGTCGCTGCTGCCGGCGCCCGGTACGCGCAATTCCCTGGCGTCCGCGTCCTGCGGGGGCTGGGAGCCGTAGTGTACCTTGCCGTCGGCATCGGTCCACTTGTACGTCTTCGCCGCCTGCAGTGGCGTGGCCGTGAGCGCCAGCACCGCGACGATAATGGCCGTCCTGAGCATGGAAATCCTCCTGAAGTTCCTGTGGCGCCCCATTATCCGTGCCCGCGGGGCGTGCACAACCGCCGGTTCCGCGAATCGGAAACGCCGCCGGGATCCGGATTGGTCTCGCTGCGCGCCGCAGAGCACCATGCTTGACGGTTTGTGCGGCGCCAAGTAGGTTTTGGAGTTTCCCGGCATTTCCATGCGCGAGTCCGAGGCAGCGGGGCGAGTACCGTTGCCAGGGCGCTTTCTTGGTAGGGATCATGCGGCATATCATCTCAATCCTCGTGGTCAACGAGTTCGGTGCGCTCGGGCGCATCGCCGGACTTTTCACCGCGCGCGGCTACAATATCGAGTCCCTCACGGTCGCGCCTACGGACGACCCGACGCTCTCGCGCATGACGCTGGTCACCATCGGCGACGATCAGATCATCGAGCAGATTATCAAGCAGCTCAACAAGCTGCTGGACGTGGTCAAGGTCCTGGACATCACCGAGGCCGAGCACATCGAACGGGAGATGATGCTGGTCAAGGTGCAGGCCGCGGCCAACGACGCGCGCGAGGAGTTCAAGCGCCTGGCGGACATCTTCCGCGGGCGCATCCTCGACGTCACCGAGAAGACCTATACCATCGAGCTCACGGGTACCAGCAGCAAACTGGATGCCTTCCTCGAGGTCATCGGGCGCAAAACGCCCGTGGAGGTCGTGCGCTCCGGCGTGATCGGCATCGCCCGCGGCGACCGTCAGATGCGCATCTGAGCCGCTGCGGTATGCGAGCAGCGCGACCCGGCCCCAAGTGCGCGGCGGGACTCGGGTACGTGGCAGTAATCCAACTTCAACGGTGGAACAATGAAGGTTTTCTACGACAAAGATGCCGACCTCTCCATCATCCAGGGCATGAAGGTCGCGATCATCGGTTACGGCTCCCAGGGCCACGCTCACGCCAATAACCTCAAGGAGTCGGGGGTCGATGTGGTGGTGGGGCTGCGCCAGGGCTCGGCTTCGGCCAAGAAGGCCGAGCAGGCGGGGCTGGCGACCGCGTCCATCGAGGACGCGAGCGCGCGCGCCGACATGGTGATGATCCTCACGCCTGATGAGCACCAGGCCAGCATCTACGCGGCGAAGATCGAGCCCAACCTCAAGGAAGGCGCCGACATCGCCTTCGCCCACGGCTTCAACGTGCATTACGGGCAGATCGAGCCGCGCGCCGACCTCGACGTCATCATGATCGCGCCCAAGGGCCCGGGGCATCTGGTGCGCTCCACGTACGTCGAAGGCGGCGGCGT
>CAZHBN010000193.1:0-7839 GCA_964530405.1 uncultured Ectothiorhodospiraceae bacterium | reverse complement strand
GTCTCGATCATGTTCACCAGCTCCTCGGCGATGTTGACGTTGGAGCTCTCCAGCGCCCCCTGCTGCAGGGTACCCAGACCGTTCAGCCCCGCGGTGCCGTTCTGCGGCGCGCCGCTGGCGCCGGTTTCCACGTACAGGTTCTGCCCCACGGGCTTGAGGCCTGCGGGATTGACGAACCCGGCTAGCTCCAGCGTGCCCACCTGCACGGCATTGGGCTGACCGGCGGTCTTCACCGACACGGTGCCGTCAGCGCCAATGGTCACGCTCTCGGCGTTCTGCGGGATGTTGATGTTGGGGACCACGCCCAGGCCATTCTTGGTGACGAGCTGGCCCTGATTGTCCACCTGGAACGAGCCATCGCGGGTATAGGCGATGTTGCCGTCGGGCTGGAGAACCTGGAAGAAACCGGAGCCGTTGATCGCCACGTCCAGGGCGTTGCCGGTCTGCTGGATATTGCCCTGGGTGTGCATCTTCTCGGTGGCGGCGACGCGCACACCCGTGCCCACCATCAGGCCCGAGGGGAGCTGGGTGTCCTGCGACGTCTGACCGCCGGCCTGGCGAACGGTCTGGTAGACCAGGTCCTCGAACTTGGCCCGGTCCTGCTTGAACGCGGTGGTATTGACGTTGGCCAGGTTATTGGAAACGACGGACATGCGCGTCTGCTGCGCGTCCATACCGGTCTTGGCGACCCAGAGTGCCGGATTCATCGCGGTATCCTCCTGCGCGTGCACCGGTGTCGCGACAGCGACCACCAGGCTTCGCGGTTACTGTTCCACCCGCTACGAAGCAATTCGCGTGCCGACATCAGCCGCCGCTTCGCAGCAACCGCTGGCCGGCTTCGTCGGTCTGGCGCGCGGTATCGATCATCTTGATGTACGTCTCGAAGCGCCGGGCGTGGTCGATCATCTCCACGAGCGAATCCACGGCGCTCACGTTGCTGGACTCCAGCGCCCCGGAGGTGACCTTCACGCCCGCGTCCGCAGGCGCTGCCTCGCCGTCGGCAAGCCGGAAAAGACCATCCTCGCCCTTGCTCAGGGATTCCGGTGGCGGATTGACGAGCTTGATACGATCGACGGTAACCATGGCGTTGGCACCCTGCCCCTCGGGCACGACGCTCACCGTGCCATCGGCACCGATCTCGATCTTCTCGGCAGGCGGCACCGCCACCGGGCCGCCATTGCCCATCAGCAGGTGACCGTCACCCGTCTCCAGCAGCCCGCCCTCGGTGATTCGGAGGTCACCACGGCGCGTGTAGGCCTCGGTACCGTCGCTCGCCTGCACTGCGAGCCAGCCCTCGCCGCTGACGGCGACATCCAGCTCGCGCCCGGTGGTGGTAAGCGCCCCCTGACTGAGATCGCTGCCGGTACGCACCTCCTCGCCGTAGACACGGCTCGGACGCACCGGCCCCTCGACCTCGCGGCTGACCAGCGCCTCCAGATCGGCGCGGAAACCGGGCGTGTTCGCGTTCGCCAGGTTGTGACTCGTCGTTCGCTGCTGTTCCAGGGCGTATTTCGCCCCGGTCATCGCGAGATAGGCCAGACGGTCCATTAATCGATCCTCCGACGGCTGTCCCGCTAGCGGATATTGAGAATCTCCTGGGTGACCTCGTTCTGGGTCGAGATCATCTGGGAGTTCGCCTGGTAGTTACGCTGAGCGGTGATCATCTGCACGAGCTGTTCGGTGAGATCCACGTTGGACTGCTCCAGCGCCCCCGGCTCGATGGATCCCGTGCCGGAGCTACCCGGTGCGGCGAAGACCGGCACCCCCGACTGGAACGTCTCCACCCAGCTCGTGTCCCCGACCTGCTGAAGATTGGAAGGACTCGGAAAGCGCGCGAGCGCCACCTGCCCCAGGGCCTCGGTCTGCCCGTTGGTGAACCGCGCCACGATGCGGCCATCGGACTCGACACCGAGACCGGTGAACTGCCCGGCGGGGAAGCCGTCCTGGCGCAACTGCTTGACCTCGAAGGGCGAGCCGAACTGCGTCAACGCGGAGAGGTCCTGCTCGATGGTGAGGTCGTCCACCCCGCCACCCAGGGTCGCGTTGATCGTGTTGATCGTGCTGCCGGCGGTATCCAGGGTGCCGTCGTTCGCGAACGTGAGGCTCGCGGCACTCTGGGTGACCGGTCCGCCGTCGGCCTCGATGGAGAGCTGGACGTCCCAGGTGTTGTCACCCGTCTTGATGAAGTAATAGGTACCCAGATGCGCCCCGCCCTGGGAGTCGTAAACCGTGGTCGAAGTCGAGAAGTTGTAGCTGTCGGGGTCGTCCGGGGCGAAGGTGCCGACCGGCGGCGTCTCGGCATCGGCATCGAGATTCGCCGAGAGACTCAGCTCGCTGCTCGGCTGCGGCGCCACGTTGCCGATATTGACCTGAAGCTCGCCTTGTTCGCCGGTGATCTGGCCCTCGTCGTCCGCCAGGTTGCCGGTCAGGCGCCGGCCATTGGCGTCGACGATGTAGCCGTTCTTGTCCAGGTTGAACGCGCCGTTGCGGGTATATTGCATCTCCCCGCCGTCGCTCACGCGAAAGAAACCGTTGCCGTTGATGGCGAGATCCAGGCTGTTGCCCGTGAAATTGAACTGGCCCTGGGTGAACTGCTGCGACGTATTCGCCAGACGCACGCCCTGGCCGACAGCGTTCTTGGATACACCCAGGCTGCTCGAGGCGAAGATATCGGCGAACTCGGCCCGCGAGCTCTTGAATCCGGTAGTCTGGCTGTTGGCGACGTTGTTGCCGGTGACATCGAGATCCGAGGCCGCGGCCTTGAGGCCGGTGAGAGCAGTTTCGAAGGACATGTCATCCCCCTCCTGTCATTGAACCTTGCGTACATCGGTGAGCGGGATGTCACCGAGCCCGTCCACCGTCAGCTGCGGCGGCTTGCCGTTGCTCGCCAGAGCCACGCTGGTGACCTCGCCGGCGATTTTTATCGGGTGCGTCACCACACCGTCGTCGGTGTCGGTTTCGGCCACCAGCTCGTAGGTACCGCTCGGCAGACGCTCTCCCTCGGCATCGTGCCCATCCCAGGAGAACTCCACGTCCCCGGAACTGCGTTCGCCGAGCGGTACCTCGGCGACACGCTGACCGTTGCCATTGATGACAGCGACCGTCAGATTTCCGACGTTTCCGTCGAGCTGAACCGACCCGTCCAGCGACCCTTCTTCCGGCAAACGACCGGTATTGCTCTCCACGGTCACCTTTCGGCCCACGAGGCTGGCGGCTTCCAGCGCCTGGTTGCCGGTCATCGACGACTGGAACTGCTGGAACGACTGCGACAGCTCCTGGATCCCCGAGGCCGAGGAAAACTGCGCCATCTGCGCCATGAACTCGCCGTTCTCCATGGGCTTCATCGGGTCCTGGTTCTGAAGCTGCGTGGTCATCAGCTTGAGGAAATCGGTCTGGCCGAGCTGGGTGCGGTCTTTCTCGCTCTGGGTCGCGTTGCGGTTCTCGCTACCGCTGGTGCCCGTCGCGCCGGTAACATTCACCATCATTGCCTCCTGCGCCCTGAGGCCCTAGCGCCCGAGCCGCAGCGTCTGCAGCATCAGATCGCGGGATGTCGACATCACCTCGACGCTGTTCTGGTAGGAGCGCGAGGCGGATATCATGTTCACCATCTCCTCGACGGGGTTGACGTTGGAGCGGTAGACATAGCCGTTCTCGTCGGCGAGCGGACTGTTCGGCTGATGCAGCGACTGCACCGGCGCGTCGCTCTCCACGACGCCACGCACCCCCACCTCCACACCGTTCGAGGCCTCGGCCTGTCCGGTCTGGGCCTGCTGCAGCTTCGCCGCAAACACCGGATGCCTGGCACGGTAGGCTTCCTCGGGGCTGCTGGCGGTCGTCTCCGCATTGGCCAGGTTACTGGCGGTCAGGTTGAGACGAAGCGACTGGGCGCTCATGGCCGAGCCCGCCACGTCGAATACGTTATACAGCGCCATGATCACTCTCCCTTGAGTGCGCCGATGATGCCTTGAATACGGGATCCGAGAAGGTTGACGGCGGCCTGGTACTGGACGGACGTCTCCGCGAAACGCGTCTGCTCGCGGTGTACCTCGACCGTATTGCCGTCGAGCGACGGGTTGGCGGGCACACGATACTGAACGCGCTGCTCACTACCGCCTCCGCCTCCACCGCCGCCGACAGCGATGTGCCGCGCATTGGTGGTCGCCAGGGCCGCGCGGTCGCTGCCGGCGTCGGCGAGCGCCGCCCGGAAGTCGATATCCCGCGCCTTGTACTCGGGGGTATCGGCGTTGGCGATGTTCTCACCGATGAGCTGAACCCGTTGCGACTGCAGCTTCAACGCCGCTGCCGGCACTCCGAAGACCTTGTCCAGTGACACGCTCATACCCGGTCACCTCATAACTGAACGATGCCGGTAGCTGCATTGCAATCAGCGTGCCAACGCGCTTGGTGACCATCACGTTCCGGCCAGCATCGCCGGAGAGTCGGATCACGGCAGGAAGAGAGGAGAGAGGCGACCAGCAGCGCCGCCCCTCGCCGGGCGGCGCCGAAGCGGAATCAGCCCGAGCGCTTGCGGTAGACCACACCCGGACGGCAGCGCACCATCTCGAATTCGTCGAGCTCCCGGGGCAGAGACTCCGAAGCGCCGACCATGAGATAGCCGCCCGGCTCCATGGCCTGGCCCATGCGCCGGAGGATGTCGGCGCGGCAATCGAGGGAGAAGTAGATCAGCACGTTGCGGCAGAGGATAAGGTCGAACCGCCCCAGCAACGCAAAACTCTCCAGCAGGTTGTGCTGGCGAAAGCTCGCCCGCCGCGCCACCGCGGGACGAACACGCCACGTCTCACGATCGACAGCGTCGAAATACCGACGCTGCTGCTCGTCGTTCAACCCCCTGCGGATCTCGCTCGCGCCATACTCGGCGGCAGTCGCCCGGGCGACCATCTGCGGCGATATGTCCGTTCCGACGATACGGGCGTCAAGATTTCGTCCTTGGGCGCGATACGCCTCGAGCGTCATGGCCACGGAGTAAGCCTCCTGACCGGACGAGCAGGCCGCCGACCAGATCCGGATCTGGCGTTTGCCCTGGCGCTCGAACTCCGGGAAGAGCTGATCGGAGAGAATCCTGAAAGGGTAGATATCACGAAACCACTGCGTCTCGTTGGTCGTCATCGCATCGATGACTTCCGCACGCAGCCGCTGCCCGCCGGCAGATTGGAGCCGGCGCACCAGGTCCCCCAGGTCCGCCATGCCGTGATGGCGCATCAGCGGACTCAGGCGGCTGGCGACGAGGTACTGCTTGTTGTCGCCCAGCACGATGCCGCAGCTCTCTTCGAGAAAGCGGCGAAAGACCTCGTAATCCGCAACGTCGATTCCTTTTTGAGCCTGCAGGGCCACGCCCAGCCTCCTCGATGCTCGTCACCAGTGTCCGCGAAGCCGCTTTGCCGGGCACCCGTGCCTCGCGGGCGAAACAGGTATTCGCTTACAAGGGTAACGGCAAAATCGCGCCAAGCTTAACCGCGCCCGCCGAATGGTAACGTTCATCGGAGGCCCGCTTGCCGCCACCACCCTATGGCACGAGTCCTGCAAACAACCTCGGCGAACACGTCGGCAGGACCATGAGCGCATGTACCGCATTGTAATCGGTTGTCTGCTGCTGGTGATCGCGAGCGGGTCCATGGCAGCGCAGGAGCGGCAGTCGCTGGATGCCATTCGCGAGCGCGTCGAACGCTTCGTATCGGAGCTGGATGCGGGCCGCGGCCGCCTCGAGCGCGTGGAGGTCGACCGCCTCGACCAACGCCTGCGGCTGGCCGCCTGCGGCGAGCCCCTGACCGCCGAGCTGCCCAATGGGCGCGCGGACGCCGAGCGGCTGGTCGTACGCGTGCGCTGCCCCGGCCCCGAGCCATGGAAAGTCTACGTGCCGACCCGCGTCGTACGCAGCGTAGAGGTGATCGTCACGCGGCGACCGCTGCCACGAGGCTCGTCGATCACGGCCGATGATCTACAACGGGTCCGACGGGAGAGCGGCGCGCTGCGGGGACAGTACTACACTGACCGCGAGGATCTCGTGGGATTGCAGACGAATCGCGCGCTGGCCGCCGGCGCCGTCGTCGCCGCGCGCCATCTCACCCGCCCCACCCTCGTACGCCGGGGCGACGAACTACTTCTGGAGGCGCGCAACCAGACGGTGCGGGTCAGCATGAAGGCCCGGGCACTGGAGAACGGCAGCCGGGGCGAACGCATCCGGGTACGCAACCTCTCGTCACGGCGCGAACTGCAGGCCGAGGTCGTGGGTCGGGGACGTGCCATGGTCGTATTCTGACCAGCGGTAGTACATCTGCTAAAGTTTCGCGACCGCTGGCCGATAGCCCGATCGAGGGTGACGAGGGAACGACCCGTTCCGCCTGGCGGGGCGGTCACGAGAGCAACCGACGGAGCAGGGAACATGAGCAATCCGATCGACAACGGCCCACGCGTCAACGGCAACCCGGTCACGGGAAGCAAGGCGAACAGGTCCGGGGCGCCGGAGCGTGGGGAATCCCGGCCAGCTCGCGATGACACAGCGGCACGTGGCGCTGACGCCTCCAGCCAGTCGGAGCGGCTCACCGCCGTGCGCGATGCGATCGACAAGACGCCGGAGGTCGATCAGGCGCGCGTGGACGAGCTTCGCGAGCGCATCACCAAGGGTGAGTACCCGCTGGACGCGAACCGCATCGCCGACCGGTTCGCCGAGTTCGAGAGCCTGCTCGGCGATGAGTGACGGCGCCGCCGCCAGCGAACAGCTGCGCGAGGCCCGCGATCTGACCCGCGCCCTGGCTGACGCGCTCGAGCGCGAGCGCGGGCTTATCGCGGCGCACGGCGCTCCCGAGGCGTTCGAAGCCCTGGCCGAGGAAAAGCTCGGCCTGCTTGGCAGACTCGAGGCTCTCGGCCCCTGGAACCGCGAGACCACCGACGACTCACCGGAATGGGCGGCACTGCGCGCCTCGCTCGAAGACCTCCATCGCCTCAACGAGCGCAACGGTATCGCGATCGCACGGGTGCTCGGGGCGCTGCGCGACGAGCTCGCGCTGCTCACCGGCCAGGACCGCAACGCCGAGACGTATCGGCCAGGTGGCGCACAGTCCGGTTCCGGCGGGAGAATGCACACACGCGCGTGAGCCCGGCACGGACAACGGCTCGGACGACAGAACAACGAAGCTCGCCGACAATGGACTACGAAAACGAGCCTGATTGCATCCGTAACCCCGGCCAACTCGTCAGCATCCTGCGACGTCTTCACGAGTCCCGCACATTACTGGATGTTCACCTGCCGGGCCGCGGCGTCCCCTACCGCAGTGCCGTACTCTACGTGGACGTGGAACGACGCCTGATCACGCTCGACGAGCTACGCCCCGAGCGCGGCCACTGGCGCGTGGAACAGGGCACGGAGCTTCGCATCGTCAGCCGCACCTTCGGCGTGGACACCCGCTTTACGGTGACTGTCGAAGAGATAGGCCTCCAGGGCGGGATACATTACTACGTAGCCCCCTTCCCGGAAGAGATCATCTACCACCAGCGCCGGCGCTTCGTGCGCGTTCCCGTCCCGACGATGCGGCAATCCGAATCGTGGCTGGAAGCCGACGAGCGCCACACCCGGTTCGAGCTGTGCGATATCTCCGCCGGGGGCATCGGCGCATACGTTCTCCACGGAACGGAGCCGGAAACCGGCAAGGTCTACGCGTGCCACATCGGACTCAAGGACAGCGAACCGCTGGAGGCGGAAGTGGAAATCCGACACTGCAGCTATGACCGGACACGGCGGCGCACACGCTTCGGCGCCCGCTTCATCAACTTCTCCGATGCCGACCGCGCCGGCCTGCAACGCCTGGTGCTCTCGCTGCAGCG
>CAZHBN010000192.1:5849-7899 GCA_964530405.1 uncultured Ectothiorhodospiraceae bacterium | reverse complement strand
TAAAAGGGGATCTGGTGCTGGCGGGCGCGCAACGCCGCAATATACCGCTAGCAGTTTGGGCCGGGGGCAATAACTGCGTACCGCAAGGCATGCGGGGAAGCCCATCAGCCTCTATCGACCGTTCGCTCTGGCTCGAAAGCCGACACCCGACCTCGATCGTCCGCATGCCCTCCCCGCAAACAAGCCTTCACGTGCCCGGCCCACTGAGATGCCTGCCATATGTGTGGTCCGCCGGCACTGCGAGGCATCCGCCACCGTTGATCGATCGGTGCCCTGAGATCGCGCAGGGGCTTAAGTGCGCCCCATGCACTTACCGTCCAGCTTGACGGTAAGTGCACCCCGGTCTAGGTTGAAGAGCAGTGCCGGGATCGGCGCCCGCTGGCTACGGCCATGTCTTGTGCAGGGACGCTTGGGTGGGTACACGATATGGGAGTACCGACTAATGACCTTGCGTTCCCTGTTCCTCGCCGGGGCCTCGGCGGCCCTCCTGGCCCCGGCGGTTGTCGCGGCTCAGACGTCCTTTATCGCCAACTCGTTCTACGCGGCGGAACACCCGCTATCGAAATACGCCTTCGTCGAATGGGCCGACATCGTCCGCGAAATGTCCGGCGGCGAGCTCGACCCTGAGGTCTACACCGGCACCGTGCTGCTGTCGCCGCGTGGCGCACTGCAGGGCATCCGCGACAACGTCGTGCAGGTTGCCACCCATGCCGCGGTGTACACCCCCTCCGAGATGCCGGTGGCCAATGCCGTACAGGAGCTCGGGTTCAACTACTCGGATCCGCTGGTGGGGATCTTTGCGGTGGCGGACTTCAGCATGCACAACCCCACCCAGCTCCAGGAATGGAAGGACACGGGCGTGGTCTACCTGGGCGCCTACAACACCCCGCCGTACCTGCTGTTCTGTCGCGAGCCGGTACGCAACCTCGAGGAGATGAAGGGCAAGCGTATCCGCACCGCTGGTTCGACGGTGTCGCAGTGGGTCGAGAAGGTCGGCGGCATTCCGGTCAACGTCCCTTCCAGCGAGATGTACACCGGCCTCGACCGGGGCAGCCTCGACTGTGCCACCAACGCCGGCAACGATCTGATCGACCGTTCGCTCTGGGAGGTGGCCCCGCACACCACCACCCTCGCCACCGGCATGTACTGGGCCGGCCCGCACTGGGGCTACAACCCGGATTTCTGGGCCAGCCTCACCCCGGAGCAACGGCACACGCTAATGCAGGCCACCGCGCGCGCCATGGCACGCATGAACATCGCCTACATCGCCCGCGCCCAGGACGCCCTCGACGAGGCCCGGGAGAAGGGCAACAACATCTACGAGCCGGAAGCGGACCTGAAGGCATCCGCCGACCAGTACCGCGAAGCCGTGCTGAGTCAGGTCTACGAGATGGCCGAGGAGAAGTACGGCCTGGACAACGGCCGCGAGGTCATCGACGACTTCCGCGCCACCTACGCCAAGTGGGAGGAGCTGCTGGCGGACGTGGACCGTACCGATGAGCAGGCCCTCGCGGAAATCGCCATGGAAGAGATCTACGGCGACATCGACCCCGAGACCTATGGCGTTTACTGAGCTAGCCGCAGTGCGCGGGGGCGGCCCGATCCCGGGCGCCCCCGTCGGTACCAGGCTCATCGGTCGGGAGGCCTGGGATGAGTGAGGCCGGGACGCCCAGACGTGGACGCACCCCCCAGGCCGAGCGGTCGCGGCGGACGCGGCAGCGGATTCTGGAGGTGACGCTGGACAGCCTGATGACCGAGGGCCTGATAGGTACGTCGACCAACGACGTCGCCCGCCTCGCCGGAATCTCACGTGGCGCGCTGCTGCATCACTACCCGACCCGGCTGCTGCTGCTGCAGGAGGCGCTGCGGCACCTGTTGACCAGCGAGATCACCGAGATCGAGCGAATGGCCGAGGGGGTGAAGGCCGGAGAGCTGGACTTCCACGGTCGCCGGTTCGGGCTCGGATCGGATGGCCCACTGCGGATCGTTGAGCTGAACCCGAACGGGCACGCTGGGAAGGACCTGACGATCGACGGCCTCCACCCGGAGG
>CAZHBN010000192.1:956-5839 GCA_964530405.1 uncultured Ectothiorhodospiraceae bacterium | reverse complement strand
GCGGCTGTTCATGATCACCCTGGAGTTCCTCACCGCCGCCAGGACAGACCCCGCCATTCGCGAGACATTGTCCACCGAGGCCCTGGCGTTCAACGCTTCCCTGGACCGGATCTGGGAGGATCTTCAGGTCGGCTCCAGCGTCTCGCCGCGGGAGCAGCGCCTGGCACTGAACGCAACGCTGTGCTTCCTGCGCGGCATGGGCACCCAGACCGTGTGGCGGGATGACCCACAGCTGTTCCGGGACATGCTCGCCTTCTGGGAACGCACCCTGGAGGATGCCGGCGTAATCGCCCGCCGGACGCCGCCGGGGCCTGCCGGCACGGAGGATCGCTAGCCATGCTGCGCCTGGTGGATCGGATAAACACCGTGGTGGAACGCACGCTGCTGGTGCTGGGCTGCCTGTTCCTGGCTGCCATGATGCTGCACATCACGGTGGACGTGCTGCTGCGCTACTTTTTCAACGCCAGCGTGGTCGGCACGCTGGAGACGGTGTCCTACTACCACATGGTGTTGGCGGTGCTCCTGCCACTGGCCTACGTGGAGAGTCGGGGCGAGCACATCCGGGTGGACCTGATCGCCCAGATGCTGCCCAACGGCGTGCAGCTCGCACTCTACGTGCTGGCCTGTCTGATCGGGCTCGCCTTCTTCGGCGCACTCACCTACCAGGGCTTTCTGGACGCCCTCCGGGCGACGCAGCGCCTGGAAACCATCATGTCCAACTTCCTGTTCTACATCTGGCCCAGCCGCTGGGCGCTGCCGCTGGGCTTCGGCGCGCTGTGCCTGGCCATCCTCAACAATCTCCTGAAGGCGCTGACGCGCCGTCAGCCGCTCTGACCGGAGGCAGGTAGTGGGCAACGTCGAGATCGGTACCGCGGGAATCGTCGTCACACTGGTGCTGATTGCGCTGCGCGTGCCGATCGGCCTGGCCCTGGGCTCGGTCGCAGTGACCGGCGTCGCCGTGATGACCAGCCCCCGGGTGGCCTGGGGCCTGATATCGGCGACACCGTTCGATTTCGTCGGCCAGTGGGAGCTGACCGCCGCGCCCATGTTCCTGCTCATGGGCTACATCTGCACGAGCACGGACCTCACCAGCGGCCTGTTCAACGCCATGCGGCTGTTTCTGGCCCGTCTGCCCGGCGGGCTGGCGGTCTCCAGCGTCGCCGCGTCGGCGTTCTTCGCCGCCGCTTCCGGATCGAGCGTGGCGACCGCTTCGGCCATGTCACGCATCGCCGTGCCGGAGATGCTGAAGAACGACTACAACAAGGGCCTTGCCACCGGCACCATCGCCGCGTCCGGCACTCTGGGATCGCTGATCCCGCCCTCGGTGCTGCTGATCCTGTACGGGGTCTACGCCCAGGTATCGGTGGGCCAGCTGTTCATCGCCGGGCTGATCCCTGGAGTGCTCTCCGCGCTGCTGTACATGGCCATGATCGTCGTCCGGGTCAAGCTACGCCCAACGCTCGCCGGCCGCGTCCGCGACCGGTCGACGGCGGCCGAGCGCTGGGCGGCGCTGCGCGAGATATGGCCGCTGCCGCTGCTGATATTCGGCATCCTCGGCGGCATCTTCACCGGCATGTTCTCGCCCACCGAGGCGGGTGCGATCGGCGCCGCGATGTCGATCCTGATCGCCGCAGCGCGGGGCACCATGACGTGGCCGGCGATGAAACAGGCACTGGTCAGCACGGCGATCAGCACCACCAGCATTTTCATCATCCTGATCGGCTCGGTGTTCTTCACCCGCTTCCTGGCGCTGAGCGGCGTGCCCACCGCGTTCTCCGACCTGATTCTGGGATACAGCAGCGAGCCGTGGTGGATCATGCTCGCGGTGGCGATCATCTACATCGCCCTCGGCATGTTCATCGACTCCATCGGCCTGCTGCTGCTCACCCTGCCCCTGATGCTGCCGCTGGCCTCGGGCGCGGGATTCGACCTCGTGTGGTTCGGGATCATCGTCATCAAGCTGCTCGAGATCGGCCTGGTCACCCCGCCCATCGGGCTCAACGTCTATGTCATCAAGGCCTCGCTCGGCAACACCGTGACGCTGCCGCAGGTGTTCCGGGGGGTGGCGTGGTTCGTGTTCATGGACGTAGTCACCCTGGCGCTGCTGATCGCCGTCCCCGCGCTCGCGCTGTTCCTGCCCGAGCTGATGCTCCGTTAACCGACGACAAAGAGGGTCCTTCGTGACTACGACACTGCTCACCAACGCCAACGTCATAGACACCCGGGCAGGAACGACCCTGGCCGACCGCCACGTGCTGATCCGTGACGGTGTCATCGTCGAGGTTTCCGAGACACCGCCGCGGGCCACCGCGGACCGCGAGCTGGACGTCGCCGGGCAGTTCCTGCTGCCGGGGCTATGCGACGGCCACGTCCACGTCACCGCGATCACGCCCGACTTCCCCCTGCTCAAGCGCCTCTCGCCGTTTTACGTCGCCGCGCGCAGCAGCGACATCCTGCAGGCGATGCTGATGCGCGGCTTCACCACGGTGCGCGACGCTGGCGGCGCCGATCACGGTCTCGCCCGGGCGGTCGACGAGGACCACATCGTCGGACCGCGGGTGCTCTTCTGTGGCCATGCCCTGTCTCAGACCGGTGGCCACGGCGACATGCGCGGCCCGGGCGAGCAGGACCTCGACCAGTGCCTGTGCTGCGCGGGACTGGGCGTGGTCTGCGACGGCGTGCCGGAGGTGCGCCGGGCTGCCCGCGACGAGATCCGAAAGGGCGCCACCCATCTCAAGATCATGGCTTCGGGCGGGGTGTCCTCGCCGACAGATCGAATCGACAGCGACCAGTTCGCCCTCGACGAGATCGAAGCCATCGTCGCCGAGGCCAATGCCGCCAACATCCACGTCATGGCTCATGCCTACACCGCCCGCTCCATCAACCGCCTGATTCCGCGCGGCGTGCGCACCATCGAGCACGGCAACATGCTCGACGACGAGAGCTGCCGCCTGTTCCACGAGCACGGCGCCTACCTGACTCCGACACTGGCGACCTACAACGCGCTCGCCAGGGAAGGCGTGGAGGCCGGTATGGCGCCGGATCTTCAGCGCAAGGTCTACAGCGTGCTCGATGCCGGGGCCGCAGCCCTTGAGCGAGCGTATCGCAGCGGCGTGCGCATGGTCTTCGGCACCGACCTGCTGGGCCGAATGCACACCCACCAGCTCACCGAGTTCGACATCCGCGCAGAGGTGGTGCCGGCGGACGAGCTGCTGCGCTCGGCGACCTGCACCGCCGCCGAGGCGTTCCTGCGCGACGGCGAGTTCGGGGTGGTGGAGCCCGGCGCGCGAGCGGATCTGCTGGTCGCAGCGACCAACCCCCTCGACGACATCGCCAGCCTCACCCGCCCGGAAGAGAACCTGCGCGTGATCATGAAGGCCGGGCACATCTACAAGAACACGCTCTGAACGGGCGCGACGTCGCCCGCCAATAACCCACCGGAGGCTGAAGCCATGGCACAGACAAGCGAGCGCGATTACGCCGAGCGCACCTACGGCGCCCACGACGTGGGCCTCGGCGAGCGGCCGGGGATCGTGGTGGTGGACTATCAGAAGGCATTCACCGAAACCCGCTACGCCCTCGGCGGCGCGCCGTTGATCATGCGCGGGCTGGAGAACACCGCCCGCCTGCTGGAAGTGGCACGCCGCTGCAATGTTCCCATCGCCTCCTGCTACACCGCATACACGTCATGGCAGGACATGCCGCACTGGAAGATCACCACCGTGCGTGAGGAATTCCGCCACGGCCATCCTTGCACCGAGCTCGATCCGCGCATTTACGACCCGGACTACGACGTGGCGATCTGCAAGACCGGGCCGTCGATCTTCTTCCAGACCCCGGTGGTGCCGTTCTTCATCAAGCAGCGGGTGGATACGGTCATCATCACCGGCTGCACCACCAGCGGCTGCATCCGGGGCTCGGCCATCGACAGTTTCCAGTGGGGCTTCCGCACCATCGTCCCCGAGGACTGCGTCGGCGATCACGAGGAGCAACCCCACCGCGATAACCTACGCGACATCGGCCGCCGCTATGTGGATGTCTCCAGCGCCGACGAGCTGATTCCGTACCTGCAACGCACCGCCGCCTGACTGGCCCATTAGCCCCCGGTTTCCGGAGTCTCCGACATGTCGGGAGAAATACCCGATGGGTAGCCCATCGCCCGGCGACCCGTGAGCGCGCTGCGCGCGGCAGTGAGCCGAACGCCGGTCCAGGACCGGCTCGAACCTGACACCTGGGCGCGGGCCAGCATCCCGCCCGCGCCCAGGTGTCTCCCGCCTAGGCTCAGGCCAGGTCGAAGCGGTCCGCGTTCATCACCTTGTTCCACGCGGCGGCGAAGTCGCGCACGAACTTCTCCTGCGCATCATCCTGTGCGTAGGCCTCCGAGATCGCCCGCAGTTGGGAGTTCGAGCCGAAGACCAGGTCGACACGCGTGGCGGTCCACTTCAGCTCGCCCGTCTCGCGGTCGCGTAGCTCGAATTCCTCTTCCTCGTCAGAGGTTGGCTCCCACTTCATGTCCATGTCGACGAGATTCACGAAGAAGTCATTCGTGAGCGTCTCCGGGCGGTCCGTGAACACCCCGTGCGGGGCGCCGCCGACATTGGTGTTCAGCACGCGCATGCCACCAATGAGCACCGTCATCTCGGGGGCGGTCAGCGTCAGCAGCTGCGCCCGATCGAGCAGCATCTCCTCCGGCCGTACGGTGAAGCGGGTCTCGCGGTAATTGCGGAATCCCTCGGCGACCGGCTCGAGTACTTCCATGGCGTCCTCGTCGGTCCACTCCTGCGACGCATCGGTGCGCCCCGGGTAGAAGGGGATATTCAGCTCGTGCCCCGCCTTTCTGGCGGCCTGTTCGACGGCGGCGTTGCCACCGAGGACGATCAGGT
>CAZHBN010000192.1:0-946 GCA_964530405.1 uncultured Ectothiorhodospiraceae bacterium | reverse complement strand
CACCCGCTTGTTGCCCGACTGCGCATCGTTGAAGGCTGTCTGGATGCCCTCCAGGGTCTGGAGCACTTTCGCCAGCCGCTGTGGCTCATTGACCGCCCAATCCTTCTGCGGCGCGAGACGGATACGCGCCCCGTTGGCGCCACCGCGCTTGTCGGAACCGCGGAAGGTGGACGCCGAGCCCCAGGCGGTTGAGACCAGCTCGGGGATGGACAGCCCGGAGGCGAGAATCTTTTCCTTCAGGGCTGCGGTGTCCTTGTCATCGATCAGCTCGTGATCGACGTCGGGCACCGGGTCCTGCCAGATCAGGTCCTCGTCCGGAACGTCCGGGCCGAGATAGCGCGACTTGGGGCCCATGTCGCGGTGGATCAGCTTGAACCACGCCCGCGCGAACGCATCCGCCAACTCGTCCGGGTTCTCGTGAAAGTGCTTCGTAATCGGCCCGTAGGTCGGGTCCAGCTTCAGCGAGAGGTCCGTCGTGAGCATCATCGGCGGATGTTTTTTCGACGGGTCGTGGGCATCGCGCACCATATCCTTGTCCGCGACGTTCTTGGGGGTCCACTGATTCGCGCCGGCGGGGCTGTGTGTCAGCTCCCACTCATAGCCGAACAGGAGGTTCAGGTAGCTGTGATCCCACTGGGTGGGTGTGTGCGTCCACGCGCCTTCAATGCCGCTGGTGATCGTGTACTCGCCCATGCCGGTGCCGGCGCTGTTCCGCCAGCCCAGGCCCTGCTCCTGTAGCGGCGCCGCCTCGGGTTCCGGACCAACATGCGACGCCTCGACAGCGCCGTGACACTTACCGAACGTATGCCCGCCGGCGATGAGCGCAACCGTCTCGTAGTCGTCCATCGCCATGCGCCCGAAGGTGTCGCGAATGTCCTTGGCGGCGGCATACGGGTCCGGGTTGCCATTCGGCCCTTCCGGGTTCACGTAGATCAGGCCCATCTGC